>NZOY01000049.1 GCA_002695445.1 Flavobacteriaceae bacterium | reverse complement strand
TTTGCCTGAAAATATTTTAAAAAAAGGTAAAAATATTATTGCAATTAGACTAATTGATAATTGGGGTTCAACTGGAGATTTTGAGAAAATAAAAGATTTTGGATTATATAATCAAAGAAAAAAAATAATAGGATTTACTGACCTATGGAAATTCAAAGCGACAAGTTATTTGGTTAATCAAAGTTTCCATATTTTAAAGAATGGAATAGATGAAATAGTCAAACCGGTTGCCATGAAAAAAAGTAGCTTTTCTCCATCAACTCTTTTTAATGGTATGATTGCCCCAATTGTTCCATATACTTTGAAAGGTTTTATATGGTATCAGGGAGAATCAAACAGAGGAAAGTTTGAGGTTTATAAAGAATTATTTCCATCACTTATTTATAGTTGGAGGCAAGAGTGGAAAAATAAAACGCTGCCCTTCTATTATGTTCAATTAGCTCCAGTCGGATCAAATGAAAATCTAAGGCAGGACTCAATCCATGCAGAATTTAGAGACGTTCAACGGAAAGCTCTTGCTAAATCAAATTTAGGAATGGCGATTACATCAGATATTGGTCACCCAAGATTGATTCATGCTCCAAAGAAAAAACCTGTAGGAGAAAGACTTGCCCTTTGGGCATTAGCTAAAGACTATGGATTTAATAATTTGACTTACAGTGGACCCTTATACAAATCTATAAGTTTTAATAACTCAAGAGCTTATCTGAGTTTTGATCATGTCGGANAAGGTTTACATTCAAAAGACAAATTTTTAAAATATTTTGAAATTGCCAATCAAGACAAAAAATTTTATGATGCCAAGGCTGTGATAAAAAATAATAAAGTGATTGTTTGGTCAAAAAAAATAAGTAACCCTAAATTTGTAAGGTATGGGTGGAAAAGTTATTTCGAACCAAATTTTTTTAACAAAGAAGGANTACCTGCATCTTCTTTCAGCACTATAAACGAATTTTAAAACTTGTATGAAAAAAGTGAAAAATAATAGAAGGGATTTTATAAAAAAAGCCGCAATGGGGTTTACAGGAATATCAATTGTTCCTCGATACGTTCTTGGAAATGGATTCAAAGCACCAAGTGATATCTTTAACCTTGGAATAATTGGAACCGGAGCCCAANCNAGAGGNTTAGGTAAGAGGTTCACTAAAATGAAAGAATCTAGAATAATTGCGGCATGCGATGTACATAAACTTAAATTAAATCAGTTTAAAAAAACTATTAATGAATTAGATTCAAATAATAAATTAGAATTAACAACTTATTCAAATTATAAAGATTTAATAGAACGAAAAGATATTGATGGAGTAATAATATCTACCCCGGATCATTGGCATGCAATTCAATCAGTAGAGTCTATGAAATCAGGTAAACATGTTTACTGCGAAAAACCAATGTCACATAGTATTAAAGAGGGAAGACTAATGGTCGATACAGCAAGAAAATACAATAAAATATTTCAAACAGGAAGCATGCAAAGATCTAATGGTGGAGGCAAGGCCAATTGGAGGAAAGCCTGTGAAGTCATAAGAAATGGTTATTTAGGTAAAATAGAAAAAGTATGGGTTGACGTTGGAAATCCATCAGCAGCCTGCAATCTTCCTTATCAGCCTACCCCTGACTATCTTGATTGGGACAAGTGGTTAGGTCCGGCTCCATTGAGATCATATCACAAAATACTTGTAGAAGCTGATTGGTTTCCAAATTGGAGGTGGTATAGAGAGTTTGGAGGAGGAATTTTATCGGATTGGGGGGCTCACCATTTTGATATTGTACAATGGGCATTAGGGATGGACAATTCTGGACCTGTTAAGTATGATCCGCCAATTGAACCAACTGCATCAAGAGGTTTAAAAATGTACTACTCTAATGGAATAGAGGTTGAACATAAATATTTTAAGCCTTACTCAATTAAATTTTTTGGATCAAAAGGAAGTTTGATTATTAATAGGGGTAGCTGGGAAACTGATCCATCAGAAATTAAAGGGATAGATCTAAAATCAACAGATACAAAATTGTACTTTTCAGAAAATCATTACATGGACTGGTTAGATTCAATTAAAAACGGATCTAAACCAATTTGTGATGTTGAAATTGGACATAGAACTGCTACCATATGTCAAATTGCAAACTTAGCATATGAATTTAGAAGACCATTAAACTGGGATCCTGTTAAAGAAGAATTTATCGATGATATTGAAGCTAACTTTAGGCGTGGAAAAGCCTATCGTAAACCTTATGAATTAAAAGTATAGTATGAAAATAATTAAATACTTAATTGTCTGTGCCATAATATTTTCATGTGATTCAGACACCAAAAAAACTAAACAACCCCCCAATGTAATAATTATCTTTACCGACGATCAAGGGTATGGTGATCTGGGATCATTTGGATCAATGGATATTAAAACTCCTAATATCGATGCTTTGGGAAATGATGGAGCAACCCTGACAGACTTTTTAGTTGCCTCCTCTACATGTTCTCCTTCAAGAGCAGCATTATTAACAGGTTCTTATCCAATGAGAACTGGAGTAGTTGGGGTGCTATGGCCTGAGGGTCACGGATTTGGTGGAAAAAATGGTGGAAAAGTTGGGCTTCATCCAAATGAAATTACTANNGCTGAGGTGCTGAAAGAAAAGGGATATGCTACAGCGATGGCGGGCAAATGGCATTTAGGAAGTAAAGCACCTTTTTTACCAACTTATCAGGGGTTTGATACCTATTTTGGGATTCCTTATTCCAATGATATGAATCGTGAAAAACTACCAATTATGCTAGACGAAAAAGTTATTGAAATTAAACCTGATCAATCATTATTAACAAAGCGATATACTGATTTCGCTATTGATTTTATTAACAGTAAAGACGATGATGAGCCCTTTTTCGTTTACCTAGCTCATAGTATGCCTCATGTTCCAATTTTTGCTTCAGATAATTTCAAGGGAANTTCAATGGGAAGCGTTTATGGAGATGTAATAGAAGAGATTGATCACAATGTAGGTCGGCTAGTATCAGTGCTAAAAGAAANAAATATTTATGACAATACAATNATTATTTATACTTCTGATAATGGTCCTTGGCTGATTTATGGAAATCATGCGGGATCCTCNGGACCTCTTCGAGGTGGTAAGTTTGACGTATTTGAAGGGGGCTATCGAGTTCCATGTGTAATTTCTTGGCCTGATGTTATCCCCGCAAANACTANGGTGGATCAGTTGGTATCNGCAATCGATATATTACCTACAATATGTGCAGCNACNGGGGNAAATCTTCCAAAAAATAAAATTGATGGGGTTAATGTCCTTGAACTCCTGAAAAACAAATTACAACCTGAATTGGAAGACAGATTTTTTTACTATCACAAAAACAATACCCTGTTTGGCGTAAGACAAGGTAAGTGGAAATATTTAGCTCCCTCCACNTTCAGCTACATTGAAACCCCTGGAGAAGACGCTAAAAGTGGAAAAGGAATATGGGCGGTGGAACATGAAGAATCACTTTATAACTTAGATACTGATTTAAGAGAATTTGATAATCGCCTTGAAGATTTTCCCAAAAAAGCTGAAGAATTGAAAGAGAAACTTGCTGAATTCCAACTTGAACTTGACTCAGAGGCTCGACCATTGGGAACCTTTGATAATATAAATTAAATTGTCATGAAGACCACAAATCAATTATGATTTTACTAAATTTTTATTTGTGGTCTTTTGTTTGGCATCCAGATCCATTCCTTTTCGAAAATGATTTTTTCTCTCTAAGGTGGTATAGCTCCCTTTTTGTTTTGGGTTTTATAGTGGGGCGCTATATTGTTGTTCGTTCATACAGGCTTGAAAACGGTTATGATCTAACAGTTGATATGCAAATGCTATATATGGTAGCTGGCACCCTAATTGGATCGAGAATGGGACATGTAATATTTTATGAGCCAGAAATTTTAAAAACTAATTTTTTTCAACTATTCTATTTTTGGGAAAGTGGATTGGCAAGTCATGGAGCTGCTATTGGAATTTTATTTGCTATGGCCATATATTCATATCAAATAAAAATCTCTGGGTTTTCAATAAAGTTTATTGATCGCAGGAGGAGGAATTATAATTATTATCAAGTGATGGACCGAATGGTAATTGCAATTGCTCTAGGATGCGCATTCATTAGGATTGGAAATTTTTTTAACTCAGAAATTATTGGAAAACCTACTGAATCAAATTATGGTGTTGTTTTTACCCAACCAATTGAAAAAAAAATTAAGAGCCAGTTACCTTTTGTAAGGAATGTGAATTTTACTACTAGTGGTAAAAACTATGAATTAGGTAAGCCAATATTACAAACTTCAATTGTATTTGAAAATAACTTATACATGGAGGATAGAATTAGAAAAAGTGTTGAAAAGAGACTGAAATACATCCTACCAAATAAGATTAGTAGTTATACAAATGTTATCAATCCTTATCAAGGTTCACTTAATTATTCATTTCATAGAACTGAAGATCAATTTGAACTTAGGTTTAAATCTGTGGGAGTCAATCGACATCCAGCCCAACTTTATGAAGCTTCAAATTACTTTATACTAGGAGTTTTGTTATTTCTAATTTGGAATAAACATAGATCTAGACTTCGGCCAGGAAGCCTATTGGGTTTATTTTTTCTAATTGCTTTTTCAAGTCGTTTTATAATTGAAGGTTTTAAAGAAAATCAAGTGAATTTTGAAAGCTCTCTTTACCTAAATATGGGTCAATTGTTGAGTGTCCCAATGTTTCTTTTGGGATTCTATTTTTTCTTTAGCAGTAAGAAATTAGGGGGTGCATTCAGACTTTAACAATTTAATTTAAGGTCGATTGAAATAATTACTTATAGAGCCATCAAAGCCTCTTGAATTCCAAAGTAAGCTGGTTTTCTGTTAAAGTTTTCATCATGAGGAGTGGCTTGGCCGCAACCTTCAAAATGAGAGTTAATCCAACTATCATTATCAGATGGACCCCAAATTAAAATTGTTTTACAATTATCTCTAGAAAAGGCTGTTGATACAATATTTTTATAGGCTTTTTTTTGATCCTCTAAAGTTTGAGTATCACCATTGCAAATTCTAATGTCAAGCTCTGTTATATTTGCAATAAAATTTGATTCTCCTAAATCATCAATTGTCTTTCCTACTCTACTAATAAAGTCATTAGTTGTGAGATTAATCTTAAAATGAGATTGAAGCCCTACTCCATCAATTGGGGCAGAATAGTCTGATTTTAATTTCTTCACAAAAGTCCGCATAAAATTATTTTTTGAGGTTCCAAACGCCTCAATATTGTAATCATTATAAAATAGTTCAACGTTTGGGTCACCCAGTCTAGCCCATTTAAACAAGTATGCAAAATAATTATGATAACCAATTTCACCATTTGAGTTAGCTTGAGTATTGACAATTTTATACCAAGTATCCTCCCTAAATCCATTGTTGACTATAGCTTCATTTATAACATCCCATTCATCAATTTTACCCTTGCAATAAGAGGAGAGTACAAGGATATAAGATTTTGAAAAATCATAGATCTGTTGCGCACTCCACTCAGGTGCTTCAATCTTTAACCAAGATGGAATTTGATTATACCAGATCATTACATGTCCCCTTTTTCTCATATCATATTTATCAGCATATGCTATAAACTTATCGATATTGGCAGTATTTATATCGCCAATTTTAATATTAAATGGATCTTGAGGTCGAGTTCTTAGTAGGTTTGACATTTTCATTTTGTTACCTAATACCAGTGCATTGTACTCTGTTTTTAATAAATTGTCAGTAAGACCATTATTGACCTGCAAATTATCAAACATTCCATCTCGCATTAGATTACCAATGAATTTTCCTTTTTCAATTGCGTAAGTTTTAAGACCAACCGTAATTTCATCAATCTCCTTATTGTGAATAATATTTTCGTCTGCCGAATCTTTACTACATGATATCAGTAAAAGGGTGGCTAGAATTACTAATACTTTACATTTCATAATAATTACTAAAAATTTAATTATGTTAAAAAAATTAATTTACTTGAATTATGATTGTAGTAATTCATATTCTAAATTTCAAATCTATTAGTTTTTAACTATATGATATGCTCATTTTAATTAAATTTATTGCAAAGAAGTCAAACAAACTTAAAGGTTAATGAAAAAAAGCATAATCTCATTTGTTGCCCCTGGCACATTTGAAGAAAACCGGTTTGAAAAATTACATAATATTTCTTTTGAATCACCTGAAGCTGGATCAATAGCTGTGGCTGACGAAATCTGCGAGTTAATCAGATCCAAACAAAAAAAGAATGAAATGTGCGTATTAGGTTTGGCAACTGGTTCCTCTCCGATCAGCGTATATAAAAAACTCATTGAATCTCACAAAAAGAAAAAATTAAGTTTTAGAAATGTAATAACATTTAATCTTGACGAGTATTTTGGATTAGAAAAAATAGACATAAATAGTTATAATCAATTCATGCGTGATAATCTATTTAATCATATTGATATTCTTCCAAAAAATATTCATATACCTAAAGGCAAATTACAATCATCCCAGGTAATAAAATATTGTAAAGATTATGAGCAAAAAATTTTAAAGGCGGGGGGGATTGATTTACAAATACTGGGAATTGGTAGAACTGGTCATATAGGCTTTAATGAACCTGGTTCAAACATTAATTCTCAAACAAGATTAGTTACTTTAGATCACCTCACAAGATTTGATGCAACTCCTGCATTTAACGGACTTGATAATGTTCCCCGAAAAGCGATTACAGTTGGAATTAAAACTATCCTATCTGCAAAGCGAATTATATTACTTGCATGGGGGACAAATAAAAGTGATATAATTCAAAAGGCAATTGAAGGTGAAATTAATTCTAATATACCGACTACCTATTTACAAAATCATAATAATACTACTGTGGTTGTTGATCATGAAGCAGCATCAAAATTAACCAGAATTAAAACTCCATGGATTACAGGTGATTGTAATTGGAAAGAAACAAATATTCAATCTAGAGCTGTTCATTGGCTTTGTAAAAAA
>NZOY01000048.1 GCA_002695445.1 Flavobacteriaceae bacterium | reverse complement strand
GTTGTCTCAAGTGGTTTTTCACATAGAACATTTTTCCCTGCTTTAGCAATCTTAGAAATTGTTTCTCCGTGTAAACCACTTTCATTACATACGCAAACTATATCTATTTCAGGTATTTCTAATAATTTTTCCAATTCAAAGAAAACAGAACAATTAAAAAGTTTACTGATTTCCTTTGCTCGAGTTTCAGTTTTACTAACTACCCCTAAAAGATAAGATCCTTCTATTTTTTCAATACAATCAGCATGAAATTTGGCAATGTTACCTGTGCCTATAATTCCGAATCCAACCTTTCTTTTTACCATATATTAATTAATCAGACATGCTTGAAGGAAGCGACTCAAGAGCTGTTCCCCAATCATAATTAGGCTCTTCCCCCAGAACATACTCCAAATTACCCCCCTTTACAAGGTCTTTATGATATAACCAAGATTGATTAANCGGTTTTCCATTTAGCTTAACACTTTGAATNAATTTATTTTTTGGACTNTTGTTTAGAACATCTATTTTAAAATTTNCACCCTGATAATAATCTTTATCCAAATGAATTGTGATTTGATCAAATATGGGGCTGGAAAGATCATATGAAGGGTTAATTTCTGCNCCCCCTTTCATNTCGAAAAGCCCGATTTTCATTAGTACACACAATGCACCCATTANCCCTTGATCTTCATCCCCACTATAACCATGTTGNGGATCGTTATCACTGTANACTTCATCTATAACTTCTCTAACCCATTTTTGNGTTANCCATGGNTGTCCAAAATAATTAAAAATATAGCCAGTTTGCATAGATGGTTGATTTCCGTAGTTAATAAAAGCTCTTCTTCTATAACTTGAAACAAAATTATCTCCTCTATAGTTATGAGCTACAAATCCATGCTGTTTAGCAATTAGAAAAGACTGGTTTAATCTTCTTGCAGCAATATCCTTACCACCCATTAGTTCAGCAAGTCCCGCCAAGTCATGAGGAACAAACCAAGTAGCCGCAGCGGCAGTAGCCTCAACAAATCCTGANCCAAGTGGATCTTTGTAGTCTCCCTCATAAACTAATGGGTCAAAGGGTTCTATCCAATTTCCATCTAATGTTCTNCCCCTCATCCAACCACTTGAAGAATCATAAATATTTCTATAATTANCTGCTCTTTTAATAAGCATTTTATGATCACTATCTTTATTTAATACCTTCGCCATTTGAGCCAATGTCCAATCCTGGTAAGCATACTCCATTGTAACTCCAGGGCCACATTGATGGTAGCCATATTGTTTTTCATAGAGNGGAAATGGAACATANCCCCTATCAATATAATATTCNATTCCCCCACCTTTGTTNGTGTAATGCTCATAACCTACTTTACTCATAATACCTCCTGGTAATGCATTTTTTAACATTCCTTCATAAGCTTTTTCAACATTAAAACCTCTAATTCCTTTCATATAGGCACTAACTATAAATGGAGTTGTAGAAGCACCTGTCATTACGTATGTGTAGTTACCACCAGATGGACCTCTTGGAATAAGTCCACCATCATCATACATAAGCAGCATTGAATTAATAAATTCCTCAGTAATTCTCGGGTAAACCAAATGCCATAAGGTGTTTAAAGTCCATTGAGCTCCCCAAAAAGAATCAGAATTATAATGATTAAATTTTGGCTCCCCCCCTTCATCTAATGGGATTTGACCAATCCTTTGCGTATCTCCTGTCATATCACTGTACTTTCCATTGACATCACTAATTATTCTTCTCCCCTGGAGTGCATGCCATAAGTCTGTATAGAATCTAACTTGCTGATCTCTAGTATTTCCTTTAATCTGAATTCTACTCAAATATTCATTCCATTCATCTTTTGAATCTTTAACCACATCATCAAATTCCCAATTTGAAAGTTCAGTGTNAAGGTTTAATTCTGCTTGGCTTGAACTCACATAAGATATTGCAACCTTCATTAAGATTTGTTCACCATCTGTTGTTTTAAAAATAGGGTAAACACCACCATTTTTTCCCTTAAATTTTTTAANCTTTCCAAGAAGTTTTCCATCTCTATAAGCATGAAGCGCATCAAAAGGTTTGTTAAAGTGAATAGAAAAAAATACTTTGGTTGGTTTAGGTCTCCTTCTGGTTTTTTCCATTACTGCATAACCAGTGAGTTTTTTATTTGAAACCCTCTCAACATATCCACTTTCTGTGCCACTTGGCCCAAGCTGTGCTGATAAATCTAGTATAACAGCGCTTTGATTTGATTTTGGAAAGGTATATCGGTGAAAACCCACTCTTTTAGTAGATGTCAATTCAGCCTTTATATTATAATCATCTAAAATAATCGAATGATAGCCTGCCTCTACTCTCTCTCGATCATGAGAATAAGACGAACCATATTCTTTAGGTCCTAAATGTGCTTTAATTTTACCAGTAGTTGGCAAGACAGGTATACCAGATAACTGCCATGCATGAATATGACTAAAAAAGTTTATCTTTTTTTGATTATAACGATATCCCGATTCCCATGCGCCAGCAGTTCCCATATCTGGACTTAAATTTACCATTCCAAATGGCCTAGTTGCAGATGAAAAAAAGAACCACCTTGAGTTTGCGGAATCTATAAGGGGATTAACGAGGTCAACGGGTCGCTGACTATTAACAATTGTTCCTATCAATAATATAAAAAATGTTATTTTATTCATTTTATTTTAAATTTTTAAATGAGCATCTGAAAGGGATAGGAGTTTACTCTCATTGACTTTAAGTCCAAATCCAGGTCTGAAATTAGCAACGACCTTTCCTTCATTATTAAGTTCTGTCGCCTTTTCCTCAACACATCTTAAAAAAGCATCTTGTTCCTGGGGTTTTTCCATTGCCTCTACCCATGAGGCTTCATTTCCAATTGCAAGTTGTTGCCAAAAAGTACAAGCAGCACCTATCAGACTAGAGTCTCCAATCATAATACCCTTCTTTGAAGCCTTAATGATTTTTGAAATTTCATTTATTTCTGTAAAAGTTCCCATGCAATTTGGGTGAAGATTAAAATAATTTCCCATTCGCTTGTCAAAGTATTTAATGCTTTTTGATGCTGGACGCATTATGTGATCTGGAACAATTGATAATGCACCTACATTCGCCTGTAAAAAAATTAATTCATCTTTTTTCAAACTCGCAGGATCTTCGACTCCATCCATTCCTGCCTTGTTAAGAGCGATCATTATTTTAGAAAGCTCCTTCAGATCTTTTACATGACTATAGCCACGATTAGGATCTCCCAAGATAAATGAATCCGGTCCAAGAAATTTTCGAAGAGCACTAACATTTCTCTTATCGACCTCATATTCTCCAAACATTTTAATCTTCACATAACGGTGCATATTCTGATCTACTGCAATTCTAGCTTGTTTAACAACCAACTCAGTATCTCTCTCTAAAATACAGAAAATTGCAGGTACAGGATTAGTACCCTTCAAGCCCCACATTTTTATTGTAGGTTTGTTTTCCAATTTACCCATTAAATCATAAAGGGTCATCAATAGCCCCTCTGTAATGATAGGTTTCCAATTACCTTTAAGAAATTGATTCCTTACCTCATCAATAGCATCACTCAAATTCATTCCTTTAAGTTTTTTGAACTCTTTAGACCAAGCAGAAATATCAAAATTTGGCTTATTACTTGAAACTTTTGTCTCACCCCAGCCTATATGATCCCCACCTTTGATATTAATCATTACATGCTGTCTATTTTTCCAAACTCCATAACTGAAGTTGCGTTCTTTATTAACATTAATCAAAAACAAATTGATCTGATTAATTTTAACCTCACTGGTAAAGGTTGATGTTAAATTGGAAAAAATGTTTGAGGTAAGTAGAAAAGGTAAAACACCCCCTGATTGTTTAATAAATTTTCTTCTAGAATTGTTCATGACTTCAGTTTAAGTTTTTGTTTGTTTTGTCTCGGCATCAGCATCTTTAAGGAATTTGATTAAAGCTTGATCTAATTTTTTTACCATATTAGGCATTTTTTTTGACAGATTTACTTTTTCCTCAATATCTTCAGAAAGATTAAAAAGTTCAAGCTTATTATATCGCCAATCTTTAACTAGCTTATATTTACCGAAACGTAAAGCAGAAATTGGCTTTCTATTTGCGGCTTGATGAAATATCAAATAAGGACTATTACGCTCAACCTTTCCCTTTCCATTATTGTGGATAATATTTTTAATGTTTCCACCATCAAGATTTTTTGGTAATGGACCGTTATAACCTGCCAATCTTGCAAGGGTTGGCAAAATATCTAATCCTGTTACTGGTACATCAGAATAACTATTTCTCGAAATACCAGGTCCTTTAATAACAAATGGAACTCTTAGCCCACCCTCATACATCGTGCCTTTTCCTCCTCTGAGGGGAAAATTCCTGTCAATTTTTTGTTCAGGGCCAATTGGAATTGATGTTCTTCCACCATTATCTGATAAAAAGATTATATATGTATTATTGTCAATTCCCAAAGATGTGACCTTGTCTAACAAAAGTCCGATTCCTTCGTCCATATCTTCTGTCATTGCTGCAAATTCTGGAGTTGCGTGTTTTTTTCCTTTTTCTGCTCTACTATATTTATCAATATTTTTGTCACTGTAAGTAATTGCTAGATGAACTGCATAATGAGAAATCTGTAAAAAAAAGGGCTTATTTCTTTTCGTTTGTTTTTCAATAAAATTATTTGATCTCTCAGTTAGAGAAAAAATTAATTTTGGATCATCATAGCTCTTAGGCCAGGATTCGCCCATCTTAAATGGAACTTCCTTACCTTCAATAATCATGGTATTTTTACCTCCACCGGTATTGTTTCCAGTCAATCCATCACTAAAATCATACCCCATTTCCTCAGGAGTGAAATTATCATATCTGGCATCCCATTTTCCAAAATGTGCAGTAACATAGTTAGAGTCAGCTAATTTAAGAATCTTAGGTATGGTCATCTGTTTTCTGAATGTATTAGTCCAATTCCCTCTATCCTTTTGATATTCATGCTTTGCAGGTGTCAGTCCAGTTAAAATACTTTTTCGAGTGGGAGAGCAAAAAGGTGCAGGAGCATATCCATTAGTCATCCTCATCCCACCTTTTGCTAAACGTTCCATATTGGGAGTCTGATAAAAATCACTCTTGGATCTTTTGTCATTCGGATTAGCTAAAAAAGATGTTCCAACCCAACTTTGATCATCAGTTAAGATCACAATAAAATTGGGGCTTTTGGAAATGTTATTTTGAGCGAAAGAATTAATTAATATTATTAAAAATAAAAAAGAAAATATTAGATTTCTAGATGACCTTACTAAAATGATTTTCATTGATTCTATGATTTTTTATTTATGTTTAGATAATTTAAAAATAAACTAGTCAAATTTAAAGGCTGCAACTAATCAAAGGAATTTTTTATTCCCAATAATTTTTTAAAATTTTCTTAAGTTGATANGTGTCTGTTTGAGCGTCTCNTAATTCAGTTCGTAAGNNTAACAAATCTTTTTTCAATTGAGNTATAANAACTTTATTTTTAATGTTNTTATACTGATTACTTAACTCCATTGGGTCATTTTCCAAATCGTAAAATTCCCAAGCGGGAGGTGTNGTCTNTTTTGTNTACGTACCTTTTAACCCCAATGGATGACCATAGTAAAAAATTAACTTGTGCTGGTTTGTTCGAATACCCATGTGAGAGGGGCGGTTCTTAGCATGCGCGTAGTATCGGTAGTACATTTGTTTTCTCCAATCTGAGGGAGTATCTAACCTCAAATTTTGACGAAAACTCTTTCCTTGAAATGAATCAGGTTGTGAAATAGCTGCATAATCCAATAAAAGTGATGGGAAATCAATATTTAATATAATATCATTTATTCTTTTACCAGCAGGTATCTCTTTGGGATATTTTATTACAAAGGGCATCCTAAGCGACTCCTCTAAAAACATTCTTTTATCCATCATTCCATGTTCACCAAGAAAATATCCTTGATCTGCAGTATAAATTACAATTGTATTTTCTTCCAAATCATTTTCCTTCAAGTAGTCAAGCATTTTACCAATATTTTCATCAATTGCGGCAGCACATCTCAAAAAATCCTTGACAAACTTTTGGTAAGTTTTTTTTCTAGTTTGAATTGAATCCAAACCCTCAGTTTCAAAAGGTAAACCAGGGTATCTATTACTTTTTGTTTCTGTTGCTTTTATCCAACGATCAGTAAGTATCTCAAGAATTTGTCCTTCAAAAGTTCTCCCTGATCTGCCAGGATAAAAATCAAGTAAGGATTCAGGTTCTGGTAAAGTTTCACCTTTAAACAAATCCTTAAATCGATCAGGATAATCAAAAGGCTCATGGGTAGCTTTAAAATGAGTCATCAACATAAAGGGCTTATCCTTGTCTCGATTCTCGAGCCATTTCAATGACTGATCCATAATAACATCAGATGAAAATCCATCGTATTGAACACCTCCTTTATTTCCATCTTGCCAATTAGTTTTGTCTTTTAGCAATGGATTATTATATCTTCCTTGTCCAGGAAGTACATTGAAATAATCGAATCCTGAAGGTTGTTTTTTTAGATGCCATTTTCCTATTAAAGCTGTCTGATAGCCAGATTTTTGAATTAGTTTAGCAACACTTAATTTTTGGGGATCTAGGGCATCAGTAAGGGTGTAAACATTATTCTTGTGACTATACTGACCTGTAAGTATTGATGCGCGACTTGGTACACAAATTGAGTTAGTACAGAATGCATTTTCCAAAACAATTCCATCATTTGCCAAGCGTTTAATATTTTTATTGATAACATAATTTTCTAAAACTCCACCATATATTCCCCATGCTTGACTTGTATGATCATCAGACATCATAAAAATTATATTAGGTCGATTATCATCACTATTCTGAAAACCCTCTTTACATGCAACTGATAGGATTAATGAAATAAGAAAGAAATATTTTGTCATAATTTAAATTTATATTTTGCTATATTGCGTGTGCCCACACAATTTAAATAATTAATTATAATAAAATGAAAACCAAATTTAATTTTTTTATAGCAATAGCATTGCTATTAGTATTCATATTACCTGTAAATAATATAATTGCTCAGTCAGATTGGATAAGCCTATTTAATGGCAAGAATTTATCTGGTTGGGAGGTTAAAAATGGATCTGCAGAGTACACAATTGAGGGTGATGCAATTGTTGGAACTTCAAAAGCTGGCACGCCAAACACTTTTCTTTGTACTAAAAAAAAATATGGAGATTTTATTTTTGAAGTTGAGGTCCTAGTAGCATCTGGTCTAAACTCAGGCATTCAGTTTAGATCAAACTCTATGAAAAGTTACAGGGATGGGAGGGTCCATGGATATCAATCCGAATTGGATACAAGTGAGAGGGCTTGGACCGGAGGGATATACGATGAAGGAAGAAGAGGGTGGTTATATCCTCTTACTATGAATAAAACTGGAAGTAATGCATTTAGAAATGGTTACTGGAATAAAGTAAGAATTGAGGCAATTGGAAATACTATAAAAACATTTGTTAACGGAATTCAATGTTCAAATCTTGTAGATGATATGACATCTGAGGGTTTTATAGCTCTGCAGGTTCATTCTATAAGATCAAAAGAGCTTGAAGGGAAAACCATTAAGTGGAAAAATATAAGAATAGTTACTGAAAATCTTGAGTCGAACAGAACACCCAGTATGCCTTATGCAAGGCAAATAAGTTATTTAAAAAACACGTTAACATCTGAGGAAAAAAGAAAAGGTTGGACTTTGCTTTGGGATGGAAAAACATCTAATGGATGGAAATCAGCTAAAAAAAATGATTTCCCTAATCAAATTATTTCTAGTGAAGAAGGTGTAATTCACTTTCCTAAACATAAAATGAAAAGAGATCCTAATAGCGTTGGCGACATTGTGACAGAGAAAAAATATAGTGACTTCGAGCTTGAGGTTGATTTTCTCTCCAGTACTGGTGGAAATAGCGGAATCAAATATTTTGTTGATGCACTTGAAAAAGGTGATGGAAGGGGTATAGGTCTTGAGTACCAAGTACTCGATAAAAAACATCCTGATCATAATCTAGGTGTTGGTGGTAATAGAACAGTTGCCTCTCTTTACGATCTAATTGCAGCTGAGAATTTATCTGAAAAAAATAGAGATGATATAAGAGCAAATGGTTCTGGTAGCTGGAATAGGGCGAGAATATTGGTGAAAGGTGGCCATGTTGAACACTGGATAAATAATATTAAAGTAGTAGAATACAACAGGTTTTCACAAACTTTTAAAAACTTGATTAAAAAGAGTAAGTATGCTAAGCATCAGGGATTTGGTGTTGGTTTAAGTGGAAGGATTTTACTTCAGGACCATAGTCCAGGTGATATAAAGTTTAAAAATATCAAGATTCGTGAATTATAGAGGCTACCTGCTAACTCTTACATTAATTCTTTTAACATTTACTCAATGCAAGCATACAGCTATTGCTGAGCAACCCCCAAATGTCATTTTAATTCTAGTTGATGATATGGGTTTTTCTGATTTAGGAGCATACGGAAGTGAAATAGAAACACCAAACATTGATCGTTTAGCATTTGAGGGTTTAAGATTCACTAATGCCTATAATACTTCAAAATGTTTTCCATCAAGAGCATGCCTTCTAACTGGTTTATATTCTCAACAAATTGGTTATCATCAGACCTTCAGACTTAAAATGGAAAATACCGTAACTCTTGGAGAACTATTTAAATCCGCAGGCTACACAACCCTTTGGTCTGGAAAACACCATAGCATAGAGAACCCAATTACAAGAGGATTTGATCATTACAGTGGGCTTTTAGATGGAGCTTCAAATCATTTTAATCCAGGAGTTAAAAGAGATGGAGAAGGTCAACCAGCTCAGAAAGGTTGGTTAAAAAGAAGTCCCAAAACCTACAGAAATTGGGTAATTGAAGGAGACGTTTTTAACCCATACACTCCCGAATCAAGGGATTTCTATACTACAGACGTTTTCACAAATTATGCTCTTAATTGGATTGATAATATTGAGGATAAGAAACCTTTTTTTCTTTACTTAGCTTACACTGCACCCCACGATCCTCTTATGGCTTGGCCTGAGGATATTGAAAAATACAAAAATCACTACAATGTAGGTTATAAAAAAATCCGTCAAGAGAGGTTTAAAAAACAAAAGGACCTTGGAATTCTTTTCAAAAATGCTTCTTTGTCAAATGCTGACCATAAAGAATGGAAAACCCTAAACGATGAGGATAGAGCTGAGGAGAGTAGGACAATGGCAGTTTACGCGGCGATGATTGATAGGTTAGATCAAAACGTCGGAAAAATACTTGATAAGTTAGAGAGTCAAGGAAAATTGGAAAATACACTAATAATTTTTGCCTCAGATAACGGAGGTTCGAGTGAAGTTGTAAACTTAGAGGGTGGAACAGGTCAAATTGGTACATTAACTAATTGGAAGTCATTAGGTAAAAGCTGGGCAAATGTAAGTAACACTCCNTATAGAGAATACAAAAACTGGAGCTATGANGGAGGTATTAAAACTCCTCTAATTGNCTATTGGCCAAAAGGAATAAAACATAAAAATACTATCGNCAGAATACCTGTTCACTTTATTGATGTCCTTCCAACTTTTCAAGAATTATTAAAAGTAGAATATCCAAAAAAATTAAATGGTCAAAACATAATTCCACCTGATGGTATAAGTTTTTTATCTGCTATTAAAGGAGAAAANCAAAATGACAANNGGGTAAAACCTATTTTNTGGCAATGGAGACANGGAAAAGCTATAAGAGATGGTGATTGGAAATTAGTTGCNCANAGAGATAAATGGGAGCTATACAATCTANAAAGTGATCCTATTGAGGAAATCGACCTTTTAATTGATGANCCAGANAAGGCAGAGCTTTTGAAAAAANAGTATTTGAATTGGTCCAAACAATTTAATTTTGATAAAAAAGATTAAATACATTAATTCCTTAATATTTCTCTGCATAATGTTTAGTTGTGAGAGAAATAATATAAAACCCCCAAATATTCTTTGGATAACTGTAGAAGACATTAGTCCTAATCTAGGCTGCTATGGAGACGAAAAAGCTCATACCCCAACATTGGATAACTTGGCAGAAAAGGGTTTTAAATATATNAATGCAATTGCAAATGCTCCTGTTTGTGCACCAGCTAGAAATTCGATAATTACTGGAATGTATCCTTCCTCTCTTGGTACATTAGATATGAGATCTTCCTCAAAACCATGGATGAAAAGAGATGGGTGGGTGCCAGACGAAGTATTGATGTATCCAGAGGTACTTAGGGCACAGGGATATTATTGTACTAATAATACCAAGGAAGATTATAATTTTGATTTAAAAAGGGATATATGGGATGAATCAGGTAAAAAAGCACATTGGAAAAATAGACCTAAAAAGGAAACACCCTTCTTTTCAATCTTTAATTTAACAATGACCCATGAGAGTTGCATAAACAGTAAACAGAAACATGATCAAAACACAAAGGACCTTCCTAATCAGCTTCGAATCGACCCCGAAAATATTGATGTCCCCCCATATTATCCCGACACCCCAATTATAAGAGAATTATTATCAAGGCATTATGATAATATTGCGTCAATGGATCAGGTTGTCAATGATTTAATCCAAGAATTGGAGGATGAAGGGGAAAGTGATAATACAATCATNTTCTTTTATTCAGATCACGGAACTGGATTACCTCGACACAAACGATGGCTTTTTGATACTGGTGTTAGAGTACCTCTTATTATATATATTCCTGAGACCTTTAAAAAATTATATCCTGCTAAACCTGGAAGTGAAATTGATCGACTGGTTAGTTTTATTGATTTAGCACCAACTGTTCTAAAGCTTGCNGATGCAAAAATTCCCAAGACTATGCAGGGAAATGCGTTTCTTGGTAAAGAGTTGATCCNTGAGCCTGAATATGTTCACGTTGCAAGAGGAAGAATGGATGAGCGTTATGACATGCAAAGAGGGTTAAGAACAAAAAAATTCAAATACTTGAGGTATTACGAGCCCAATAAACCCTTTATTCAATTTATGAATACCCCTGAAAGTGGCCCATTAATGACGGAACTTCGAAAGGCTAAAAAAACTGGAAACCTTAGTANAGAAGCACAACAGTTAGTTGCACCTGTGAAACCTAAAGAGTCATTATTTGATTTGGAGAAAGATCCATTTGAATTTAATGATTTGGCAAAAAATCCTGATTATCAGTCTAAATTAATTGAATTAAGAGAAGCTCACAATCAATGGATGTACAATATTCTTGATGTAGGACTAATTCCAGAGGCAATTATTAGAGATTGGGAAAAATCTAAAAACAAACCTATTTATCAAATTTTAAGGGAAGATTCTTCATTTTATAATGATTTGATGTTAACGTCCTCTTCAAATAATGAAAAATTTTTACAAAATTGCTTGAAGCACCCTAATGAAGCTATNAGGTATCAGGCAGCTATAGGATTATATAATTTGAAATTNANAGTTAGTGATAAGACGATTTCNCTTTTGCAAAGAACACTCNGGGAGGATCAAGTTCTNAATGTTTCNATAGCTGCTGGAAGAGCTCTTTTNAAATTTGGTATTAAAACAAAAAATATATTAAAAAAAATTGCTGAAGGTTTAGCAGCTGATAATGAATGGACAAGACTTCAATCGGCCCTGGTTNCTGACGATTTTAATTATGCTATTCAAAATCTTGAGAGTGAGTCCAAAAACCTTGTAAAAAATGATCCAAATAAATACGTAGTTAGAGTGCTTAACCACGCATTAAATGNCCTTAATGGAACAAATAACAAAGTTCGATAGGTTCTCTATTAAAATTATTGCCAAAAAGGTGATGTAACTTAATAATTAATTTAAAAAAAATCATATTTTTGAAGTTACTCCGTGTACGCACACTTAAAAAATAATATTAAATCNAAATAAAATGCATTCAAACAGAAGAAAATTTATCAAAGATGCTTCACTATTATCCGCTGGANTTATTTCAGGAATTAGTGGAGTTAGTGCAGCTTCAAGTNCAATGAGCGCTGNNAGCTANAGAAGAATTATTGGCTCAAATGATCGNATCAATGTTGGAATTGTAGGTTTTTCTAGTAGAGCAAAAGGCTCATTAATTCCTGCTTTTCAAAATCATGCTAAAAATCAAAATTGCCAAATAGTCGGAGTTTCAGATATNTGGAACAAAAGAAGAGAAGATGGAAAAGCATTTCTTGAGGAGAAAACAGGTAATAAAATAAAAACCTGGAGAAACAATGAAGAAATGTATGATAAAAATAAAATTGATGCAGTGATTATTTCTACTGCTGATTTCCAGCATGCACTTCATACAGTAGAGGCTGCAAATGCAAAGAAAGATGTATATGTCGAAAAACCTTTTGCAGAAACAATGGCCGATGCACGTGTAGGGCTTAAAGCTGCAAATGATGCAGGTATAGTGCTTCAAGTTGGATCTCAAAGAAGGAGTGGAAAGAACTATCATGCTGCAGAAAAATATATAAAATCTGGAGCATTTGGTGATGTCGTTATGGTTGAAATGACTTGGAATGTTAATCAACCTGGAAGGTGGAGAGTTTACCCCAACAAAGTAAAAGATATTAAAGAATCTGATACAGACTGGAAAAGATACCTTATGAACCGCCCTTATGAGAAATGGGATCCAAGAAAGTATCTTGAGTACCGTCTATTCTGGCCTTTTTCTTCAGGNATACCTGGACAATGGATGGCTCATCAAATAGATACAGTCCATTGGTTCTCNGGNCTTGCTCATCCAAGGAGTGTTGCAGCTAACGGNGGAATTTATTTATGGAAAGATGGTAGAACTAACTTCGATACAATGACAGCAGTATTTGATTATGGTCCATTAAATGACCTTTCATCTGGATTCCAAGTTGTTTACTCCTCTAGATTTACTAATTCAGCNGGTGGNACAAAAGAAATCTATTACTCAAACGGAGGAGAACTTAATATGAAGACAAATAAAGTAACTCCAAATGGTGGACTATCTGAGCGACACTCAAAATCAATGAATATGAAGCCTAATCAGCTAGATGAGTTTTCATTATCCGATATTAAAACTAAAGTTGTAACATCTGCTAATACTGGGGTAGATAATATGACTTCTAATCACATGTTAAATTGGATGGAGTGCATAAGAAGTAGAGAGAAAACAAATGCTCCTGTTGAAGTTGGTTATAATCACTCAATTGCCAATATAATGACTACAGCTTCAATGAGAACCGGACTAAAAGCTACTTTTGATGAAAAAAATCAAGATGTCTTAGCTGGAGGAAAAGTATTCCAATACTAATCTTTTGTCATGATCAGGATATTATTTTTAATTTCAATTCTCTCAATTACCATGAGTAATTGTGAAGGCCAACCAAAAACTACCGGGGATAATGAGTCTTCGGTAGTTTTTATTAGCGATACAGTTAATAATAAAGTTGACGTAAAAATTAACGGGGCACATTTCACAAGCTATATATATGATAAGTCATTACCAAAGCCAGTTCTATTCCCATTAATAACATCAAGTGGGAAAACTTTAACAAGAGGCTTTCCAATTGATCCAAAACCAGGAGAAAGGGTAGATCATCCTCATCATATGGGGCATTGGTTTAATTACGGTGATGTTAATGGCCTTGATTTTTGGAATAATTCAGATGCTATTCCTAAAGAAAAAATCGAAAATTATGGTAAAATAGTACATTCAGAAATAGTTGATATAAGTGAAGAAAATGGAAGTATAAAAACAAAAAGTGAATGGCAGACAATTAATGGTGATCCAATTCTTGAGGAAACTACAGTTTTTGTTTTTTCTCAAAAAGGGGACACAAGGATAATTGATAGGAGGACAAATCTTGTAGCCATTACTGATGTGTCTTTTGATGACAATAAAGAAGGAGTTTTTGGAGTCCGAGTTACTCGCGCAATGGAATTACCATCTAAGAAACCAGCAATATTTGTTGATGCACAGGGAAACCCAACCGAGGTCAAAGTTTTAGATAACACTGGAGTAAATGGAAACTACTTAAGTAGTAGAGGACTGGAGGGAAATGAAGTTTGGGGTACAAGATCAGAATGGGTAAAATTATATAGCAGTATGGATGATGAGCCTGTATCAATTACTATTATAGACCATCCAAACAACGTTGGTTATCCAACCTACTGGCATGCCAGAGATTATGGTCTTTTCTCAGCAAATCCATTAGGTCAAAAAGTATTCTCTAAAGGGGAAGAGGTTTTAAATTTTTCACTNAATAAGGGAGAGTCAACAACTTTCAACCATAGAATGTTAATTCATAGTGGGTCAGTTTTAAAAGCAGAAAAAATTAANGAATTCACTTTTACAGAAGATATGTATAAAAGCTATTTCGATGGAAGTGATTTATCTAATTGGATNATAAAAACTCGTAGAGGTGAAAAAAAGGGAACCATAGTTAGTGAGGTAAATAATAATGATAACATATGGTGGTCAATAGAAGATGGTAATTTAAGAGTCAAAAGTGGACCTGAAGAGAAAGGATCTACACTTTGGACCAGAGATGAATTCAAAAATTTTAGAGTTCGTCTTAAATTTAAGTTTGTTGATGGGAATATTGACTCTGGAGTTTTTATGCGAGGTAGCGACGAATTTAATCCTCAAATTCAGATTGGGGTCTCAGGCTCATTAAAAAGAGATATGACTGGATCACCATATATACCAAAGAAGGGTTATCCTAAGGAAGCAATAAAAGTTGCGGATTTGTTGAAAATGAACGACTGGAATCAAATGGAAGCTGAAGCAATAGAGAATAAGTATCGTGTTTGGTTTAATGGAGTTTTTGTTATGGATTATGAACTTGAGGAAGGAAATCTTAACGGGCCTGTTGGAATCCAGCTTCATTCTAACAGGAATATGGAAATTTTATATAAAGATATTGATATTGCAAGTTTTTAGGATTTAATTATCTATTTGTCCCCTNACCAAATAAATTAAATATTTAAAGTTAAATTGTATTTAATCGATTGAATTAATATGGNATGATTAAAAAATAAAAAATGATAATTAATATTAAACACCATTTTTTTTCACTTTCCATTAAACTATTTATCGGCATAATTTTAATAGGTTTTCAGCAGCATCAAATATTTGCTCAAATAAATCTAAACCAACTAGATTCCATTATAAAAGCTTGGGCTGCACCAGATGATTTTCCTGACCATGTAATTTTAAGTGCGACGAAAGATCCTGCCACCTCAATTGGAATAAATTGGAGAACTCAGCCTCTAAATAAGACAGGTTATGTAGAAATTGCAATTGCTGGAGATGGACCTAAATTTACGAGAAAAAAAATTCGACAATATGCTAAAAGAACATTATTAAATACTGAAGNTGCAAGTTTTGATGGATTTGAATCAAGTTTTTTTGAAGTAAAAATTGAAGGTCTCAAACCAAATACTCTCTATGCTTATAGAGTTGGTAATAATAAATTTAAAAGTGAATGGCATCAATTTACAACTGCCAACGATAAGGAAAGTCCTATTTCCTTTTTATATGTAGGTGACGCTCAAAATTATATTCTGGATCTTTGGTCAAGAGTAATTCGAAAAGCTTACAAAGTGGCTCCAGATGCCGATTTTTTTATTCACGCTGGAGATTTAGTTGATAAAGNTCACAGTGAGAGTGAGTGGAATGAATGGTTTGCCGCAGGAAGCTTTATTCATTCTGAGATTCCTGCCATTGCAGTTCCAGGAAATCATGAATACCAAAGAACTGACTCAGATCAGCAAGGGCTTGGTCGTATCCTCTCTCTTCAATGGCGACCACAATTCTCCTTACCTAAAAATGGTCCAAAGAGTTTGGAGGAAACNTGTTACTATATAGATTATCCTAATCTAAAAGTTATAGCACTTAATAGTAATGTCAAAATAAAGCTTCAAGCCAAATGGCTGAAAAAGGTTTTAGCTGAAAATGATAAAAAATGGACTGTTGTTACATACCACCACCCCATTTTTTCGGCCTCAACTGGAAGAGATAATTCTGAATTGAGAAAGCATTGGAAGCCATTGTTTGATCAATACCAGGTTGATCTAGCCCTGCAGGGTCACGACCATACATACGCAAGAGGAGCTGTTTATGAAAATCCAAATCAACTGGAAAGAGACGGTAAATCTAAAATTGTTAAAGGTCCTGTCTATGTTGTATCTGTCAGTGGTGCAAAAATGTACTCAATAAATGAAAAAGGTTGGGACGAATTTGGAGCTAAAAGAGAAAAGGCGGGAGAGCAAATTCAATTATTTCAGCACATTTCAATTGATGGAAATTTACTGAGATATAATTCCTTCACACCAACTGGAAGACTTTTTGATAGTTTCCAAATTNTAAAAGATGATAATCAAAATAAGTTGAATAATCATTTTTAATAATGTTTTGTTTTTCAAAAAATATCAAATTGAAAAACATAATTTCAGTTTATATACTTTTTTCAACCCTAACTTTACTTTTCTCCAAGATTGGAAAGGCACAGATTGAAAGAGTAAAGCCTAAAAAAATTATTTTACTCATTGGTCAATCTAATATGTCAGGAAGAGCACCAATGGTTAAGGGTGATATGGAGGTTGTAGAAAATGCATTTCTTTTTGACAGTCTCAACAAATGGATACCACTAAAAAGTCCACTTAATATTCACTCATCAATACGCAAAAATGCTCGAATGCAAAGATTTAATTTGGGTTATTCATTTGCTGAAGAAATAACTCGTTCTAAAACTATAATCCCTCTTGGGATGGTAGTCAATGCAAGAGGAGGAACTAAGATTAGTCAATGGACTCCAGACACCCATTACTATAAAGAAGCAGTTAGAAGGTGTAAATTAGCTATGGGAGAGGATGGACTAGTTGTTGCTACATTCTGGCTTCAAGGGGAAGGAAATTTAAATGATGATGATGAAAATTTCAAAGCTTATTTTCAAAAACTAAAATCTATTATTTATTCCCTTAGAGAAGATTTAAACAATAAAAAGATGATTTTCCTTGCCGCTGAATTAAATAAAAACAAATCAGAAAATGAGATTTTTAAAAAAATGTTAGCTCAACTTGATAATAAAGTTGAAAATGCAGGATCAGTGAAATCTTTTGGAACCTCAACATATGACGGAACTCACTATGATAATAAAAGCTTGAGAGTTCTGGGAGTTCGTTTTGCTGAAAAATTNNAAAATCTATTAAAAAAAACTAATTTATAATGAAAATGAGATTCTTGCCAGAAATAATTCNTATAAGTTTTTTACTATTGTCTGGATGTAAATCAGAAATGTTTTATCCTAAGAAATTAAGAACTGATTTATTGAGAAATTCTGATTACGTAGGATTGAAAGGTAAAATCCAAGAATTTACACTTAATGATGAAATTTTATCAATTAATAAATATGAAGTTCCAAGAATTCAAACTAAAACTCCACTTTTCAACTGGGTTTTAGATGATAAATCTAAACAATCAATATCATTTCAAATAATTGTTAGCAGCTCAATTAAGCTTTCAAACAAAAATATAGGGGACTTGTGGGATTCTGGTAAAGTTAATTCAACTAATTTTTCAGAAATATACGGTGGTAAAGAATTAAAAACTGAAAAAGTATATTATTGGAAAATTCGTTATTGGGAAAAAGAGGAATTAGTATCTGAATTCTCTCAACCAAAGGCATTTGTGATAGATAAAAATTATGATACTGGAAAGTTTTCTCAGGAAACACTTTTAGCTACTGATTATCAACCTTCATTGATTAAAAAAAANGGTAGAAACTATTTCATTGATTTTGGAAAAGCAGCTTTTTCCAAATTAAAAATAAGGCTAACTTCTTCTAAAAATGACTCAATTACTATTGCGATCGGAGAAATGAAAATNAAAGATTACAATCATGTTGACAGTATACCAGGAAAAAATATCAGATACTATCAAACCATGCTAAAATTAAATAAAGGAACTCACTGGTATNAAATTAAATGGCCAGATAACCCAAAAAGAGCCAGAAACAGATTTATGATTGAAATGCCTAATTATATAGGTGAGGTGTACCCTTTCAGATATGTCGAAATAGTAAATTACGGTGGTAATTTAATCAAAGGTGATATCATCAGAACTGATATAAACTATTCTTTTGATGAAAATGCGTCATCATTCATTTCAAGTGATTCAATTTTAAATCAGGTATGGGATTTATGNAAATACTCAATGAAAGCAACAAGNTTTTGCGGTTATTATNTAGATGGNGATCGNGAGAGAATCCCATATGAGGCNGATGCTTTTATNAATCAATTGTCCCACTATGCNGTTGATTCTGAGTACAGTATTGCAAGNGGAAGTATGAAACATTTATTATTTAACCCNACTTGGCCAACAGAATGGACTCTTTATAATATNTTAATGGCTTGGTATGATTATCTNTACACTGGTGATGANAGATTTATTGNTAAGTATTATGANGAGTTAAAAATNAAAACACTTNTAGATCTTGCTGATGAATCNGGNCTNATAAGNACCTTAACNGGNANACAANCTGAAGATTTTTTTNAAAGACTTCATAAAAATCATTGGGGAAAAAATAATAATTTAAGAGATNTTGTAGATTGGCCTCAGTCTCANCCTCCAGGTGGTTNTNATAATTTAGCTNATTACATTGGATCTGAAAAAGAGTATCCTGGAGAGAATGATGGATATGTATACCAAAAATATAATGCAGTTGTCAATGCATTGTTTTTTGGATGTTTGAAAGTCATGGAAAAAATTGCTATTGATTTAGACGAAGTAGAGGATGCATTACTCTTCAAAAAATATTATGAAAGGGTTAAAGTTCAATACCTTAAAACTTTTCAGGACCCCTCTAGTGGTTTAATTAATGATGGTCAAGATACAAACCATAAATCACAACACGCTAATATGTTTGCATTAACATTTGGACTAATTCCTGAACAAAATATTGATCAAGTTGTAAAATATATTAGTAGCAGGGGGATGTCTTGCAGCGTATATGGATCACAAATTTTATTGGAGGGGTTATTTGAAAATGGTGGATCTAATCACGCAATTAAATTAATGGCAGCCAAAACGGAAAGAAGCTGGTATAATATGATTAGATATGGTTCGACAATATCAATGGAGGCTTGGGATAAAAGATATAAACCAAACCTGGATTTAAATCATGCTTGGGGTGCATCACCGGCAAATATTATTGTTAGAAAAATGATGGGTGTAGAACCATTAGATCCAGGCGCACAATCAATCAAAATTCATCCTAAAATTGGAAATTTGAGTTTTGCAAAGCTAAAAACAAGTCTGATCTCTGGGGAGGTAATAGTGAGCTGCCAGCAAAAGCAAAATGAATTTACTCTTGAAGTTGAAATTCCTGGAGGTGTAAAAGCTGATATCATTTTGCCAATTTATAACGATAAACAAAAAGTTTATAAAAATGGTGAAGTTTTGGACATAAAACTTAAAAAAAATAAACTTCACTTAAAAGAGGTTTTAGCAGGGAAACATTTAATAGAAATAAAATGATTTATTTCATAAACAGTTTGAAGAAAAATATGGAAATCTTTTTTAAATTTATAAATATTAAAAACTAAACTTTGATAATAATTTCACCTAACCTTTAGAGTGAAATAAACTTAATTTTAAATTAATCATTAGAAACTTTTATCATGAAAAAAATAATCTTTATTGTAGCACTGTCTCTTGCAACTCTGACTCAAGCTCAAAAATTCAAAAAATTAGATGTCAGTCCAATGGATCGCGTTTTTTATCCTATGTCGAATAGAGTTTCGGATAAAGCGATCATTATTACGTACAGTAGGCCTCAATTAAAAGGTAGAAAGCTTGCG
>NZOY01000047.1 GCA_002695445.1 Flavobacteriaceae bacterium | reverse complement strand
CGCGGGGTGTTTAGCTCAGTTGGTTTAGAGCGCTACCTTGACAGGGTAGAAGTCACTGGTTCGAATCCAGTAACACCCACAAGGTTTATTAATTTCGTCTCTTTTTAACTCCTAGAGTAAGAAAATAACAAATTATTAGTTTAAGTAGTTATATTCTTTTTTGAGACCAAGCATTTGTCTTGCTTTTTCTGAAGGTTTTGGTTTTTTGTCCCTGTCTTTATAGTATGNTGCATTGTCCCAACTNAATTTTTCTCCTAATTCTCNAGGATCTTTTGTTTTGATTAAGTATTGTCTAAGTTGATTTGACAAGGATTTTAGCGTTGNCATGNATTTATCCAACTCAGCTAGGTTATTCATCTGAAATGGATCCTTTGATAAATCGTAAAGCTCNTCCNTTGGCCTTTTGGAAAAGGCCANGTCAAATANTCTTTTNNCGTCANATGATTCTTTATTTTTCANCATATATAATTTTGTTGGTGATTCGTAATGTAACATATGGGCATCAACGTCTCCATACAAAGGGGGGTCTCCTGCAGGCCATCTATTTGGTTCGTAATTTTTAATATACAAATAATTAGCTGTTCTAATTGCCCTACCAGGGTATCCTAAACCTCCCATCCTTACAAATGCATGACGCTCTCTTGCCATNATTACATGATCTCTTTTTGGATCGATTTTACCNTGTTTTTTTGAGGTTAATATATTTANAAAACTCTTTGCGCTCATATCNTCAGGGATTGCAATATTTGATAGCTCAAGAAANGTGGGTGCAAAGTCTTTTATATTTACAAAGTCATCTACCTCACGCTCAGGTGGAAAAAACTCTGGCCAGGATATTATCAATGGAATTTTAGTTCCAAAATCATATAAATTGGCTAAACCTCTTGGCATTTGCCAACCATTGTCACTACAAACAATAATCATTGTATTTTCAAGTTGCCCCATTTCTTTAAGTAAAGAGACGTAAGACCCCACTTCTTCATCAAATCTTTGAATCTCATTATAATAATCAGCTATATCTTTTCTGACCTCATAATTGTCAGGTAGATAGGGCGGAACATAAATAGAATCAAGATTAATACCCGATTTTTTCCATCCCTCCTTTATATATGGACGATGAGGGTCCCTACTACTATACCAATACANCCAAGGTTGTCCCTTTTCCACTTCATTATAAAAATCTTCGAAAGAATTGTATCTAGCCCCTCCTGGATTNTGCTTCCAACCTGTAACACTTTCATCTCCAGGACCCCAACCTTTTCCCTCAATTCCAACGTGATAGCCCGACTCCTCCATTAATTNAGTATANACTTNTACTTTTGGAAAACTACTCCAAAGATTAGCCGCCTCTCCCAAGTTCCAAATATCCTTACCAGTAAGCATAGAGGCCCTTGCAGGAGAACATGAAGGTGCAGAACAGTATGCATTTTTAAAAATCACCCCTTTTTTAGCAAGCCTGTCAATATTTGGTGTTTTGATGGATTTATCTCCATAACATCCTAAATGGTCTGCAGATTGATTATCAGACATTAATAGAAGTATATTAGGTCTTCTTATTTTTTTTTTAATTGAATCCTTTTCATATAGAGCAAAATCACATGATAAAACAAAGGATAAGAAAATTGTTATTATCAAATATATTTGAGGATTATTTTTTTTTTTCATTGCGTTTTAGTCATTTTTTAAAAAAGCGTATTTCACAAGCAAATCTAATTTTGTATACTCTAAAGTTTTCTCGTGAGTCGCTTCTAGAATTAATTTCGGAGCTTTACCTGCTTTTTCTGCCTCTATCCATCTGTTAACGCATAAACACCATTTATCACCTTCTTTTAAACCAGGAAATTTATAATAAGGAATTGGTGTAGACAAATCATTACCCATTTGAGCAGAAAACCTTAAAAAATCCTCCGTCATAACAGCACAAACAGTGTGAGTTCCTATATCTTCATTATCAGTTCTACAAGATCCATCTCTGAAATAACCAGTCATAGGTTTTAAACAACAAATCTCAAGTGGTTCGCCAAATACATTTCTTTCCATTAGACATAAATAAACTTATTTCACAGCCAATTTAAAATTAATAGCTCTATATATCAAATATCATTTTGTCTAATCCTAATCTATTCAATTTAAATTACCTTCATACATTTATACCAATCTTAAGAATGGAAAATATTACACATGTAAAATTAAGCTTCCAATAAAAATTTAGAGATGAAGGATTTATATATAATTATTTCAATTTCATTTATTCACTTTCTAGCTCTTGTAAGCCCTGGACCTGATTTCATTATTGTAATGAAAAATTCCATCCAATATTCAAGAAAAGCTGGAATTTATACCTCTATTGGAATTTCGTTAGGTATTTTGATACATTTATTTTATTGCATCACTGGACTATCATTAATATTATCTACTAATCTTTACATACTAAATCTATTTAAATTTTTATGTGCTGGATACTTATCATATTTAGGAATAAAATCCATTCAATCTAATGCAATATCAAAAAAAAATCAATCTATTCACAAAATGGACATTAGTTATCTTAAAGCAATAAAAATTGGCTTTTTTACGAATGTTTTGAATCCAAAGGTCAGTTTATTTTTTTTAAGCTTATTTTCTTTTATAATCGTTCCTGAACAATTACCAGTAGAGGTTATAATTTTTTTGATAATTATAATTACCATATCATCTTTTATCTGGTTTTCTACTGTTTCAATATTTATTTCTCAAAAAAAAGTAAATATTTTCTTCTCAAAATATTTCCATTTTTTCAATAAAATTTTTGGAATAATTTTAATTTTTTTAGCCCTTGGAATTTTAAAAGAAATAAGCTTTTAAATGTTAACTATTTCAATTCAAAATTTGATTAATCAANGAGATATGAGTGGGTAAGAGATCCGTTCACTCATTTAAAANAAATTTTTTAAAATTAAAATANAGCAAATNGTNGGATTAGTTTATTAATATTTCTTTTAAGAAATCTATTTCTTTTTGGTCAAAAGGGGTTTTATCTGGTAAGTAAATGTCGTGATGCCAAACCTCTGGCAGAGAATCAAATTCTTCTTGCCAAGAGGACCAAGGAAATACAGTGTTTGTTTTACCTGCTACAAATCCCCAGTTTATAGCTGTGATTCCCCTTTCTTTAAACAATGGAAGCATATTTTGGAAAGTATTTTCTTGTCCTCTTGCTAAATATTCAGTACATAAAAGAGGCCTATTAAATTTTTCTAAATCCTCTATTTTCTTTCTCGTTTCATTGATGTTTCCATATGCATGAAAAGAGATAACATCTGAATTAGAAACTGCAAATTTATCAATAGGCGATAAGCTGTCTTTAACAGCCCAGGTATCAGGATTTTTCCATAAACCTACAGTTAGTGGCTGTGATGGATTTACCTCCCTTGCCCATTGAAATGTTTTTTTAAGTAATGAAAAACTATAAATACTTTTCTTTTTTACATCACGCCCTCTATCAGGATATCTTGGGTCAAAACGTGAAAAATTATCTGGTTCATTATATAAGTCCCAACCAACAATNCGATTATCATTAGCAAAATGATTAATAACCCCTTTGATGTAATTTTTCAATTCATAATGACGTAAACTATCTCCTAATATAGCTGATCCTGGAGCTTGAACCCAGCCAGAATTATGCACATAGGGCAGAGGTTCTGGTTGTTTTCCCAATTTGGGGACAGGATGCCAAACATCATCGAGTAAGACTAGAAGCGTTTTAATTCCTTTACTTTCAGATATTTCTAAATAATTATCAATTCGTTTCAAAAATCCTAAGGAATCTTGATCCCATAGCAGATTATGAAGATANACACGGTGTAAATTCATACCTAATTCAGCACTCCATTCTAACTCTCTTTCAATTGTCTCTTGATCATAGGTGTCCTGTTGCCAAAATTCTAATTGATTTATAGAGGTACTTGGATTAAAATTTGTACCTACCATCCATCCATGATCCTTTTCCCATTCCCACGCTCTTTCTTCACTCCATCTATTTTTAATTAATGAAGAAGGTCTTTTTTGACATTGAATTAATATTATAAGAATAAATGATAAAAGTGAAAGTTTTGACAATGTTTTCATGTTACTCTCTCCGGTATGAAATATATGTCCTAAGGGCTTCTGTAAAATTGATGTAAATTCTTCTTTCCATTTGTGACATATCTTTTTGTTTGATAGGGTTTTTTTCATTTGGATCCTCTACTACATTGTAAAACCTGTTTCCCACATACAACTTGTATTTCTCATTTCTAACCCACTCCTTTGACTGTTCTTTTGGATTAGAACCACCATCTCTGTTATACCAGGTATGGATCCATTCTTTCTTCCTACCTTTTTTTCCAATTAGTTCTGAATAAAAACTGACTCCATCCAAATCTATATTAGAATCAATTTTTACATCAGCTACCTCGCAAAGTGTTGGGAAAAAATCGCTAAAGTCAACTAATTCTCTAGAAATTTGACTTGGCTTTATTTTTCCTTTCCAATTTGCAATTAATGGAACATGGGTACCATTATCTGTTGTCCTTCCTTTTCCACCCTCAACAGCAATATTATCCATCATAGATACAACTGGTTCGTCTGTACCGTTATCCCCAGTAAATAAAATTAAGGTATTATCTCTCAATTTTAATTTATCTAATTGTTTAACTATTCTACCTATTGAAAAGTCCATATATGATACCATATCACCAAAATATTTTGCATTTCCCTTATAGGTTTTAGATCCTAAATCATTGGGGTCCCAATCTACAGAATGAGGCGTTGGATCAAATGGACAATGGGTAAGAATCATAGGATAGTAAACTAAAAATGGTTGATTTTTTTTTCTTTTTATAAAATCATTGATATAATCAACTACTATATCAGTTGAATAATCCCCTTTATTTTCNTTATATAGCTCACCATTAATTTCNAATNCAGGATTGACATACCTTTTATCTAAGCCTGTGGAATCTCTTCCAGATGTTGTCAATTGCCAGAGAATATGTTCATCAAAACCAAAATGATTTGGTANAGATGCATCTTTTCCCAGTTGCCATTTTCCAGCAATTAGTGTAGCATAACCCTCTTTCCTTAAAACTTGACTGAAAGTTTTTTCTTTAGGNTCCAGNATTCCGAATTTTATATGATTTTTTTTATTTGACCTGCCGGTCATCAATCTAACTCTGGAGGGAGTACAAATTGGTTGAGAATGACAATTTTCAAATTGCATTCCAGTGGCAGCTAATTTATTGAGAAAAGGGGTTTTATAAGAAGTCCCACCATAAGAATTGATACATTCAAATCCAAGGTCGTCAGCCATAATTAGGATTATATTAGGTTGTTTTTGATTTTGAGCATTGAGCAGAAATGAAAATAATATCAAGCAAGAAAAAAACGAATATTTCATACAGTTAGCTTTCATATAGTAAGATTAATTAAGTTCGATAAAGTCCTTTATAATTTGGTCAGCGTCACGACCCATACTGCCAAAACCATGACCAGCTCCTTGTAATCTGTAATGAATAACCTGATCATTAAGATAATTGTATTTAAAAAAATTCTTAGGCCCTTCCTCAGCTAAATCGTCGGTGATTTCAATTCCATCATAACCCATGGCTTTAGCAAAAATATAGGCACTATATTGTGCATTTAAAAAAACATATCCCAAGACACCTTCACCACCATAGTAATTAGCGATTTTATCATTAGATCCAGCAAGACAAAGAATTTTTCTTCCCTTCTTAGGATAAGATAATGTATTAAATAAATTATTTTCTGATTGTGCCCAAAATGAACCGTCTCGATATTGAAATGAATTTAATTGCGAAACCTTGCAAACAGCTTTTTTTAGTGATTCATCTTGAAATTCAATAAGTAATTGATTGACTAGTGCAGACCCATTGGAGCTTCCAATGATTGATATGTTTTCAGAGTCTATATTTTTCATTTTTTTCAAATGGGAAAAGATTTCTTCTATGAATTTAATATCCAAGGCCTTGGATTTTTCTTTTCTAATATTCCAGCTTTTTAGGTATCCTTGAGGGGCGATAATTACATGATTATTTAAATAATTAAATCTATTTAAAAATGAACTTGCATTTCCTCCATTTCCNTGTAGAACAATTACAACAGGATATTTTTCAAGCTTATTTTCTGGAACCTTAACAAATACTTTTCTAGAATAGCCGTTAGGTTCTTGAGACCATTTTTGAACAACTTCAAAAAAACCTGATTTCAAATTGGTACTTTCAGTATCTCCTGAAAACTTACTATTTGTGCAGAAAATATTTAAGCTAATNAGGAATAATAAAATTTGTTTCATTAAAATTTTATTGTTTCAAAGTAAATAAAAAAGTCTCCAAGGAGACTTATATNTTTTTAAAAACTTAAAATTTATCCGATAACTCTTGCGAGTGTATACCCAATAGCTATGCCAAGGACCAGCATTATGATTCCTTTTCCTGAGAAAAACCAACTAAATTTTTCTTCCCAGGCATCAGGGATAAAATTTTGATTTTCATCCTTTGCAAAACCAGAACGAGTTGAATAGCCAGCATACCAGTAAACCCCTCCAAAAAGNATTGCTAGAAAAATCAAAACAACTAAAATTTCCATAGATAAGTGAATTAATTGATTTAAAATGTTTGGTTAAAAGTAAATTTAAGGAAAATTTTGCTAAAAATTACTTAATTAACTTTAAATCAATATTATAAAATTTTATGGTTAATAGATATTTTGAATAAACATAATGAAATCTTATGTTTACCAAAATATTTTANTAAATGAATCACCAGATAAAAAACNTATTTGAATTCNCCAATGAGTATAATAAGAGTTTAATTAAACCTGAGGAATTCTGGGCNAAAATCGCTGAAAGTTTTCAATGGAGGAAAAGGTGGGAAAAAGTATTAGAATGGGATTTTGAAAGCCCAAAAATCCAGTGGTTTAAAAATGCAAAACTTAATNTAACGGAAAATATTTTTGAGAAGTTAATCCAAACACATAAAGATAAAANTGCCATAATTTGGGAACCAAACGATCCAAGCTCATCTCCGATTCATTTGAGCTACGGCGAACTTTATAAACAAACCTGTAAGTTCGCTAATGCAATGAAATCCAATGGTATTCAAAAAGGGGATCGTGTCATTATATATATGCCAATGGTTCCTGAAGCTGCAATAGCAATGCTTGCTTGTGCGAGAATTGGTGCAATTCATTCTGTAGTTTTTGCGGGATTCTCTGCAAAAGCTTTAGCAGATCGTATAAATGATTGCCAAGCTAAAATGATATTGACTTCTGATGGAAATTTTAGAGGAAAAAAGCAAATTCCTGTAAAAGATGTAGTTGATGAGGCGATTTCAAAATCTGATTCTGTAGAAAAAGTAGTTGTGCTCAAACGAACTGGAGATGAGGTTAAAATGTATTCTGGTAGAGATTTTTGGTGGGATAAATTTATTGAAGGACAATCTGAACANAATAATGCGGTAGAAGTTGACGCTGAAGATTTATTGTTCATTCTTTATACATCTGGTTCTACTGGAAAACCTAAAGGGGTTGTTCATTCCACTGCCGGATATATGATTTACACATATTATTCATTTATCAATGTATTTCAATATCAGGAAAATGACATCTACTGGTGTACTGCTGATATTGGATGGATTACGGGTCACTCCTATATTATATATGGACCTCTTTTAGCGGGAGCCACAACATTAATGTTCGAGGGTGTTCCAACACATCCACATCCAGGAAGATTCTGGGAAATTGTGGAGAAATATAGAGTAAATCAATTTTATACTGCTCCTACAGCGATTAGAGCACTTCAGGTTTATGGAACTAGTCACATAGAAAAATACGATTTAAGTTCATTGAAAGTTATTGGTTCTGTTGGAGAGCCTATAAATGAAGAAGCATGGAATTGGTATCATGAACATATTGGAAAGGGAAGATGTCCTTTAGTTGACACCTGGTGGCAAACTGAAACAGGTGGGATTATGATTTCGCCATTGGCTGGAATTACCCCAAATAAACCTGCATATGCTTCTCTTCCACTTCCTGGTNTTCAGCCAGTAATTGTTGATTCAGAAGGTAATGAATTGGTTGGAAATAATGTACAAGGAAACCTTTGCATAAAGTTTCCATGGCCATCGATGATTAGAACAACTTATGGGGATCACCAACGCTGTAAAGACACNTACTTTTCTAACTATAAAGGGATGTATTTTACAGGTGATGGTGTAAAAAGAGATCATGATGGTTATTTAAGAATATTGGGAAGAGTTGACGATGTCATTAATGTATCTGGGCATAGAATGGGAACAGCCGAGGTTGAAAATGCGATTGACGAACATCCTGAGGTAATTGAATCTGCTGTTGTAGGCTANCCACATAAAATTAAAGGGCAAGGTATTTATGCTTTTGCTATCTGTGATAGCTCCAACAAAACAAATGATATTTTAGAGGAGGAAATAAAGCAATTGGTNAGAAAAATAATCGGCCCAATAGCCAAACCTGACCATGTTCAAATTGTTTCGGGTTTACCAAAAACTAGGTCTGGAAAAATCATGCGAAGGATTCTNAGAAAAGTAGCAAGTAAAGATATTTCAAGTCTAGGTGATATTTCAACTTTGCTTAATCCAGAGGTAGTAGANGAAATTATAAAGGGATCTGGCTAAATATAAAATTAAAGCAATTCAATCAAACGCTCAAGTGCAATAGATCTTGATCCTTTNATTAAGAAATTGGTTTTGAAATAGTTTTTCTGTGAAAGAAATTTTTCTGCTTCAAAAATTGTTTTGAACTTTTTTAATCTTTTACTCTCACGTTTTGTNTCAAAAAAATGATTTCCTACGGTTAAAACTTCCCCTACCTTAGNGTCCATAACTTGATGAATTATTTCTTCATGTGAAGTTGGTGAATATTCCCCGAGTTCAAGCATGTCTCCCAATACAACTACTGATTTCTTATGTTTTGCATCACAAAAAGATGATATTGAGGCCTTCATACTTGTAGGATTAGCATTATAGGCGTCCAGAGTTATACGATTATTTCCTTTTACAACTATTTGCGATCTGTTATTGACGGGTAAAAAGGATGTAATTCCCTTTCTTATTTGATTAAAATTCAAACCAAAATATTTTCCAATAGCAATTGCTGAAGAAATATTTGTAAAATTATAATTACCATAAATTTTACTTTTTATGATTTTATTTTCAAATTTTAANCTTAGTGTATTGGACTTTTCGATAATATAATTTATTTTAAAATCTGATTTNTCATCTNCACCGAATGTANAGGAATCAAGTTTTTTAGACCATTTTTTTTGAAGGTTATCATCGAAATTTAAAAAAGCTGTACGGGAATTCTTGAGTAGGAAATCGTATAACTCGGATTTTCCTTTGATAACACCTTCAAAACTTCCAAATCCCTCTAAATGGGCATAACCAAAGTTAGTAATCAGTCCAAAATCAGGGTTTGTNATTTTAGTTAAAAAATCAATTTCACCTATGTGATTAGCACCCATTTCAACAATACCNATTTCTGTATTTTCATCGAATTTCAATATAGTAAGTGGAACACCAATNTGATTATTTAAATTTCCAAAAGTTGCTTTTGTAAAATATTTTTGGGAAAGAACACTATGAATTAATTCTTTAGTAGTTGTCTTTCCATTACTCCCAGTAAGGGCAATGATTTTGGTATTGATATGATTTCTGTGATATTTTGCAAGTTCCTGNAGGGCTTTTAAACTATTATCAACAAATATCATTTTTTTATTTTTTTTTGCAATTGTTGAATTGTCTACAATTGCATATCTGGCACCTTTTTCAATTGCCTCAATAGCAAATTCATTACCATCAAATTTTTCCCCCNTTANGGAAAAGAATAAGCAGTCNTTTTTTAGGTGTCTAGTATCTGTNACTACTCCTGAAGTTANTNTAAAATATTNATAGAGCTCTTCTGGACTCATANCAAAAAAAAGGCATCGNANGATGCCTTTACCAAATTATCTACCGCGCTTATGTCTTGCGGTTTTCTTAATTTTACTTTTTTGACCTAGACGTGACATTGCACAGCGGAAACCGATATAATCTGTAGCAATATATTGTGGAAGATATCTTCTTTGTGCAGGATCTAACCAATATGCACGATCTTTCCAAGAACCACCCTTATAAACTCTTACNTCATCAGTTATTAGAGATGTTCTTCTGTCAGATTCATCAATATTTCTAATAATATTTCCATTTAAATCTTTAGTTACCTTGGGATGGGTAGGAGCATCGTACATCGATGTAGATTCAGGTCTGCTATCAGGACTATTTACAATAGCATCTTTGTCAGTTTCATACAATCTAGTTGACTCTATGTCACCATCGCGGTAATTTCGATTATCACTTTCTGAGAAGTTTTGTCTTAAAAAAGTTTCTTCTTCGTCAATTGGGACCTGTTCCAATTGACCGGGAAGTCGTTTGAGTAAAACTTTACCATTAGGTAAAGTNTCATAAAATATTTTATCAGGTGACAAGATAGTTGCAGTGCCATCCTCACCAATTGCNTTTTTTAAATAAATATTACCACGGAAATAATTAAAATCATTAGCCTCATCATCAATGATAGGTCTATAAACATCAGAAACCCATTCAGCTACNTTACCAGCCATATCATATACTCCAAAATCATTNGGAGGATAACTTTTAACTTGTACAGTAATATCTCCTCCATCATCAGACCAACCAGCTATTCCGCCATAGTCTCCTCTGCCAAATTTAAAATTTGCAAGTTGATCTCCCTCACTTCTTCTCTCATCAGATCTAGTGTACTCTCCCGACCACGGGTATTTTTTCTTACCGCGATAAGTGTTGTATTCTCNATCACCAACAAGTGCAATCGCCGCATATTCCCACTCGGTTTCAGTTGGGAGACGNTAAGATGGCTGTAATAGTCCCTTTTCAACTCCAGCATATACATTTACAGTAGCAGTGTCTTTTTTAATTGTACCTCTTTTNCCCATTAAACTGTCAGATGCCATTAAGCCACCATATGCGGTTTTCGGTCTTTTTAGGTAAGCATCAGTACTAAAAGTGCTATTAGCATTTACAACTCCACCATCTACTTCACTATACCTTACATCTTTCTGAATNTATGCTTCTCTNTCTAAAAGGTATTCATTTACTCGATTTGTTCTCCATTCAGCGAATTGGACTGCCTGAAGCCAGTTGACACCAACAACCGGGTATTCTGCATATGCAGGATGTCTAAGGTAATTAGTGGTTAATTCTTCCATATATCCTAAAGTATTTCTCCAAACTAATGTGTCAGGNAATGCACCTTTATAGATTTGGCGATAATCTTCGTTATTCANAGGGAAAACAGTCTCTAACCAATTCAGGTATTCCATNTACATGAGATTAGTAACCTCAGTTTCATCAATGTAAAAAGACATAACGTGTTGTTGAGTTGGAGAATTATTCCAATCATGCATAACGTCATCTTGAACTTGACCTTTTGTATATGTACCCCCCTCGACAAAAACTAAGCCAGGACCTGTCTCTTGGTCATCAAAGTCGACATTATATTGAAACCCACCTTTTTTTGAGTTAATTCCCCAGCCGGTAGCTCTTGATATGTTGTTCCTTCCACCGCAGGCTAAAAAAAGTGAAATTAGTACAAAAAGTAAGGTGCTTTTTATTAAAAATTTAATTTTCATGTAGCGTAATATGGATATAATTTTCATTGCAATATACTAATAATCTACGGTTTAAAATTTNTACCACTAGTCATTTTATNTTTATAATCACTCTTNAAACGATAAAAAAAATGATTTATTATGCCNTCTTAAACAAAAAAACTAATGTTAATAAGTTGTTAAACCAAATACAACATTAATCGAAAACTTCCGTTATGTAGATAGTTTGTTAAACTTTTTTATGAAAATTTCAAATACCTACTTAATAATTACTTTCTCATTAATAAGTTTGTTTACAACTTCAGCACAGCAACGTGTTATAACTACAGGCGTACCTTTTTTGCTAATTACTCCTGATGCAAGAGCTGGTGGTATGGGNGAATTAGGCGTTGCTTCTTCGCCGGATGCTTATGCTCAGCAATGGAATCCTTCAAAATATGCATTTATAGAAAGTGATAGTGGGCTAGGCTTAAGTTATACTCCATATTTGAGGCAATTGGTTGATGATATTTTTTTGGGTAGCCTTACCTATTTCAATAAAATTAATGAAAGAAGTGCTTGGGCTACGAGTTTAAAATACTTTAGTCTTGGAAATATNCAGTTTAACGAGAGCATTGCTGGAACTATNGTTGACCAAGGCTCTAAAAGACCAAATGAGATTACACTGGATGTTTCTTATTCTCTTAAATTGAGTGAAAAGTTCTCAATGTCAGTAGCNGGAAGGTATATAAGNTCAGATTTAAAAATTAATTTAGATATGGATGCTACCTCAGCAAATACAATTGGAGTAGATGTCTCTGGATTTTTTCAAGGAAGCTCATTTGGGATAGGAAATAAAGATGCAATTTTTAGGACGGGTTTTAGTATTTCAAATATAGGACCGAGATTGAAATATGATGAAGGAGGACAAAAAGATTATATACCTACAAATCTAAGAGTTGGAAGNGGAATTGATATTATTATTGATGATTCAAACATTTTGGGATTTAATATTGAGTTTTCTAAACTTATGGTTCCCTCACCAATAGCCTTCTATGATGAAAATAATAATCTTTATTATCGTCAACCAGATGTTAGTTTTTTTAAAGGTATGCTTGAGTCTTTTAGTGATGCACCAGGTGGAACTAAAGAGGAATTAAAGGAAATTACTTGGGCAATTGGGACAGAATATAAATTCAGCGAAAATTTTGCGCTAAGAACGGGTTATTTTAATGAAAGTGAAGAAAAGGGTTCTAGAAGATATTTGACTTTTGGGGCAGGATTTAAATACAATAATACAAATATTGATATCTCTTATTTGTCCTCAACTTCAAGGGTTAGAAACCCATTGGAAAACACACTTAGATTTTCTCTTACATTTAATTTTGGTGGTCTAAATGGTGGTGTTTAGATATCTTTACACTATTATATAAATACTTTTACTTTTTTTCTATAATTATTTAATAGATAAATTTTTATGAAAAGAATTGAATTCAGTAATTTTGAAAA
>NZOY01000046.1 GCA_002695445.1 Flavobacteriaceae bacterium | reverse complement strand
TGAAATTGATTTTTGTCCAAACACGCCAATTGGCGAACCAGTTGATGCAAATGGATGCGCTAAGAGCCAAATAATAAAAGACTTAGATTTAGATGGAGTACCTAATGAGGAGGATAGATGTCCAGATACTCCGTTTGGAGAAGCTGTAAATAAATATGGCTGTTCTCCAAATCAGGTTAGTTTAGATACAGACATGGATGGGGTACTAAATGAGTTTGACTTATGCCCAAAAACAAATTTAGATGAAAAAGTAAATTCTGATGGTTGTTCAAAAGGTCAATTGGATGAGGACAAAGACGGGGTTATTAATGCTCTTGACAGATGTCCAGAGACTCCTGAAAAAGCGGTTGTTGATGAATTTGGTTGTGAATTATCACAATTAATTAAAGATGATGACGGAGATGGTGTAAGTAATGAGAAAGATATATGCCCCGGAACACCCCCTGGAGCCTCAGTGGATGAAAATGGATGTACATTTAAAGCACCAAAAATATTTGCTCACACTTTCAATCAATTAGAAAATAAAAGAGATGATGATGTTTCGAATGTAAAGATCAAACTTGGAGAAATTTTGGTTGAAGATACCAACAAAGAAACCAATCCTTTGGAAAACGACGTTCAGTTAAGAATTGTTGACGGTGAAGATTCTAAAATGTTTAGATTAGAGGGTAGAAATTTATATCTGGTCTCAGGATTAGATTACGAAACAAGAACAATTCATACAGTAATTATAGAAGCTACAAACAATTTAGGAATCAGTAGTCGAAGTGGAATAATTTTATTGGTTGATGATATTCCAAATTCATTTACTAGATCAATCTTTAATATTTTAGTATTTAATGTAGCAAATGAAGTAGCCGGTCCAAAGGTAGATCATAGTAGATATTATAATCCTAAAGCTGCAAGAGGTGGTGTTGGTAGATGGAAAATCAAAAAACAAATTTCTGGTGGAAACGATGCGCATCTCTTTGAAGTTAAAAGTAGAACCAAAGGAGGTGGTAAATCAGAAGATTCTGATGACTATCTAGCATTTATAAATCCTCCTGATTTTGAAAATCCGCAGGATCACAATAGAGACGGTATATACGAGGTTGAAGTAATAAATATTAATACTGCTGACGGGGAAGCAACCATGCCAATTGTAGTTACTCAAAGTAATATTGTTGTTCCTGAAAACGACCCAACTGCAATACAACTTCAAGCTGTTCCTGCCTCGGCTTCTGATGACTCAGATGGTGACGGAATAATCGATATACTTGACAATAGTCCTTTTGTTGCAAATCCAGACCAAAGTGATGAAGACGGCGATGGTGTTGGTGATGCCACAGATGATGCTGACCACGACGGAGTTTGGAATCCCTACGATACATGTGAAGACACGCCATATGATACTATTGTTGACGCGGAGGGTTGTGCAATATTCTATCTAGCACCAAATAGCTTCACAGTAAATAAGTCTGAAAAATGTGAAGATCAAAACTCAATTAGAGTTGGATTTAATGACAATACATATCAGTATAATATTAGTGTTAATGGTGTAGAACAAAATGATAAACCCATAGTGGGCTCTTCTTGGCAAATGAACAATCTTATTTCTGGAAATTACGAGATTTGTATAACGGTTGAAGGTCAAACAAAAGATACTTTTGAAAGATGTTACAACGTTAATGTGAATAATTTGAATCCTCTAAATGTATTTAGCAAAAGTCCAAGTTCGTCTAAAACAATGAAATATTCATTGTCTGGGTCTGGTAAATATATTGTTACACATAATGGAAATACTTTNGAAACTACTGATTCAGAAATTGAAATAAAAATGGATAAAGGGTTAAATAANATTAAGATTACAACTGGTGTAGAGTGTCAAGGTATTTTTGAAAAGAACTATTTTAATTCAGAGTCTATTTTTGTTAGTCCAGTTCCATTTAATAATGAGATAAATGTTTTTGTTGGAGGAACAGATAGAAAAGTTTTATTAGAGTTATTTAATGCTAATGGTAGACTTTTAATTTCAAAAACATTTTCATTGGATGAAAATCTTAGAGATATTAATCTAGACACNTCAGGATTACCTCAAGGTAGTTACATTCTAAAGGTTAATGGTCAAACTGTTTCAGATTCAAAATTAATTATTAAAGAATAATGAGAATGTTAAAAGTTAAATATATACTCCAAATTTTATTTCTGTTTTTGATTTTGTGCTGCTCAAAAGATGAAGTCGAAAATACCGGAAGACCAGGGGTTCCAAATCTAGTTTTTCCTGAAAATAATACTCCTTGTTTAGACACCACAGTAGTAAATGACAATCAAAGTTCAGTTACTTTTAGATGGTCATTAACTAGAGATACCAACTCATACAGACTTTTTGTTACTAATCTTTCTACTGATGAACTTCAACAATTTTCATCAGAAAATCCGGAGGTAACGGCAACATTAAATCATGGAGAGCCATACTCTTGGAAAGTTAGAGCATATGGTCCAAAAGGTACCGCTCCATCTGAAAGTGAAACATGGAAGTTTTATCTTTCTGGTCCAGCAGTTGATAATTATGCTCCATTCCCTCCAGAACTCACCTTCCCTATTTCTGGTTCTACTGTTACTCCTATAAACAATTTAATACCTCTACAATGGAGTTGTAGTGATGTTGACAATGATTTATCTTTATATGAGGTGTATTTAGACAAAGTTGATGGTACAACTCTAATACAAATCATTAATCATGAAAGTGAGACAACCTCATTAGATGCACAGGTTGAACAAGGTTTTGTTTACTATTGGAAGGTTGTTGCAAAAGATGCACAAGGAAATGAAAGTAATTCAGGAGTATATTCCTTTAGGACAAATTAATTTTTTTCTTTAAAAAATGATCTCCTAAATATTTGATCAAAACTCCTAAAAATATACCTTCCACTAAACCTAAGAGCAAAGTAACTATCATAGTTATAAATATGTATGATAGCTCAACTTTATCTTCTCTCCATAATTTAAAAATAAGATTAAAGTCAAAAAGAAAGTACACTGAGTAAATTATCAAGGCTGCTATTACAGGCTGAGGAAAATAGTAAACAACCGGTGTTAAATAAAGAATTGTAAGTAAAATTATAATAGACGATACAATACCTGTAATTTGTGTTTTTCCTCCAATTTTATAGGCAAGAATTGTTCTATTGAAACTACCCGCAGATAACATGGATCCAAAGAAGGAACTTAGAAACTTGGCAATTCCCAAGGATATATATTCACGATTTAAATTAATTTTATTTGGCTGATAAGGTTCTAATTTTAAGGCCATTATTGAGCTACCAATTGAAGCAATAAATGCGATACCAAAAGCTCCAGGAAGATATTTTATATAATCAATATCAAAAGTTGGAAAAATAAATACCGGTAAACCTTTTGGGACATCTCCAATTAAAAGTAAACCGTGTTTCTCGAAATCTAATAAATACGACAAGATTCCAGTAACACAAACTAAAGAAATAGAAGTTGGAAATCTTGGGAAAAACTTTGCAAAGAGAAAAAGAAATATAAGTGAAATTAAAAACAATAATGTAGTATTCAATTTTAATTCATGAATGTTAAGAAACAAATAAGGTATTTTTTTTAATCCATCAACTGGGAATTCAATACCGAAAGCTGTTGAAAGTTGAGATGCAATAATTAAAATTGCTGCTGCTTGAATAAATCCTGAAATTATAGATAGAGGTATATATTTTAAATACTTTCCAAGTCCAAAAACTCCAAAAAGTAATTGAATTAAACCCACCATAACTCCAAGAATTACAAGATCATTTATGTATTCTGTAGTAAAAGGCTCTACATTTTGAGAAAGTACATTAAATATAAAAATTGATATTATTGAAACAGGACCTACGTTTAAATAATTGGAACTCGATAAAAGCCCATATACTAACAAAGGGAGAAAAGAGCCATANAGACCATAAATTGGAGGTATGCCTGCTAATAAAGCAAAAGCCATTGCTTGNGGGATTGTCACAATTCCAATAGTAATACCTGCTAATAAATCGTCTTGAAAAGAATATTTATTTGGGAAGTTAAAAAATTTCTTTATCATAGTTTACAAGTTACAAATAGACATTATAANTGGTTATATTATTTCCCCATAACTAAAGAATTGATATTAACAAAATCTTTAAATAAGTTAATAAATAGGTTTAAAATCAACGATGAAATTTCGTTAATAAAAACTATTTTCTTTAGGTTTGCCTTATATATATTTGCTAATGGAAAACGTAAAATGCTTGATTATTGGTAGTGGACCGGCAGGATATACAGCAGCAATTTATGCTGCTAGAGCCGATTTAAACCCTGTCGTCTACACAGGGATGGAACCTGGTGGACAATTAACAACCACAACAGACGTTGACAACTTTCCNGGATATCCCAATGGAATTGAAGGACCTATTATGATGCAAGAATTNCAAAAACAAGCCGAGAGGTTTGGNACTGATGTNAGAATAGGGCATGTGACTCGAGTGGAATTAAATTCTGAGAAAGGGAAAATGCATACCGTAACAATTGACGAAAATAAAACCCTATATGCAAAAACAATTATTATTTCCACAGGGGCAAGTGCCAAATATCTCGGTCTACCAAGCGAACAAAGATTAATAGGAGGTGGCGTTTCTGCTTGTGCAGTTTGTGATGGCTTTTTTTATAAGAANCAAGAGGTTGCAATAGTTGGGGGTGGTGACACTGCTGCTGAGGAAGCTACTTACCTAGCAAATATTTGTTCTAAAGTAACAATGATTATAAGGAGAAATGAAATGAGAGCGTCCAAAGCGATGCAACATAGGGTCAATAAAACCAATAACATTGAAATTTTATATGAATCTGAAATTTGTAAAGTATTAGGTGATAATGTAGTTGAAGCTATTGAGGTTGTAAATAACAAAACAGAAGTAAAAACGAAAATTCCTATTTCTGGACTATTCATAGCAATAGGACATCAACCGAATACAGAAATTTTTAGAGGTCAAATTGAGATGGATGATTTAGGATATATANTCACAAAAGGTAAATCTACAAAAACGAATATTCCTGGAGTATTTGCCTCTGGAGATGTTCAAGATAAAGAATACAGACAAGCTGTTACTGCTGCAGGAACGGGGTGTATGGCAGCTCTTGATGCAGAAAGATACATTGGAACTCTTTAATTANATTTTTTCAACTTTGATAGTATAACAGATTCAAGTTNAGAAATCTTAAAATTAGCTTGTGATCCATCATACATNTTTTTTAANACAAATTCTTTATTTTGAAGCTCCANGTCACCCAATAAAACAACATATTCAATTTTTTTACTGTTTGCATATGATAGTTGTTTTTTTAATTTAGAATCATCTGGATAAAACTCTGATTTTACTCCTTTAGCTCTTAATTCTTTTAAAATTGAATTACAAATCAAAGCAGTTTTAGACCCAAAGTTAGCAATCAAAACTTGTACGCTATTATTTACATCTTTTGGGAATAACTTGAATTTCTGCAAAACCATTAAGAGTCTCTCGAATCCAACGGAAATTCCAACACCACTAAGATTTTTTTTACCGAAGTTTTCAGTTAAATTATCATATCTGCCTCCTCCTCCTATAGAACCAATTTCGGGGAAACTTGGTAGAGTTAATTCAAAAATTGTTCCCGTGTAATAGGTTAAACCTCTTGCAAGTGATAAATCAAATTTTAAATCAATTGATTCAAACCCACCACTTTCTTCTAAATTATTAATAATGAAGTTTTGTTCATCAATTCCATCTAAACTTATTTTAGAGTCTTTAAATGCCTTTCTTATTTTTTCCAATTTAAATTTATTTGTCCCTTCTAATAATATAAATTCTTTTATAATTTGAATTTTATCTTTAGAAAAATTTTGCTCTTTAAGCTCTTTGGTTACTCCATCAATACTTATTTTATCCAATTTGTCAAGAATTATTGTGAAATCATTAAATCTGTTTTCAAAACCAAGAAGTTTTGCAAAACCGTACAATATTTTCCTGTTATTTATTCTAAGACAAACTCTCCTTAATCCTAAATCATTAATTATTCGGTCATAAAGCATACATAGTTCAATTTCTTGCCACAATGAATCACTTCCAATTATATCGGCGTCACATTGAAGAAACTCTTGAAATCTTCCATATTGTGGTCTGTCAGCTCTCCAAACTGTTTGAATCTGATATCGTTTAAAAGGAAAAGTTATTTCATTTTGGTGCTGAACAACATATCTAGAAAATGGAACAGTTAAGTCGTATCGAAGAGCTTTCTCAGATATTGAATTAGCAAACTTAGAATAATTTCGTTTTTGTAATGAATTTAAATCAGCTTTTGAAAGCTTCTCACCATTCGACAATATTTTAAAAATTAATTGATCCCCATCGTTAACATGTTTATCTGCTATAACCTCCAACTTTTCAAAAGAAGGAGTTTCAATTGGTTCAAATCCAAATAGTTCGAAATTTGATTTGATTTTTTCTTTTACAAAATCTCTCAAATTAACCTCAGAAGGTGTAAAATCTCTAGTACCTTTTGGAATAGACGGTTTCATATTTATATCACATACAAATATGCAAATTTTAGTATGCTTTAAAGAAATTAAATGGAATAATTGTTTACAAAGTAAAAGTTATAACTTACTTATCTTCCTTTTTTTTTGTTTCGGCTATAATTTCAAAAGGATATTTTATAACAACATCTTTGTGTAGTCTTAATGTTGCTTCATAGTTGCCAAGCCTTTTAATATTTCTTCCAGGAATTATTATGTATTTTTTGTCTAAGACCTTTCCTTCTTTGGACAACGCATCCGATAAATTCTTTGAACTTATAGATCCAAAAAGCTTGTCCCCTTCACCTACTTTTGAAGATATTTTTAAATCAATTTTTAAAATATCATTAGCTAACTTTTCAGCCTCCTTAATTAATTTTTGATTTTTTTTGGTTTGTTGTTTCAAATTCTCAGCTAATACCTTTTTAGCAGAATCTGTAGCTAATACAGCTTTACCAGTAGGTATTAAAAAGTTTCTTCCATATCCATTTTTAACAAATACAACCTCGTCTTTAAAACCTAAATTATCAACATCCTCTTTTAATATTAATTCCATAAAAATTATTTTAACATATCACCAACATATGGCATAATAGCA
>NZOY01000045.1 GCA_002695445.1 Flavobacteriaceae bacterium | reverse complement strand
GATAAATACTCTAATTATACCCCTGAGCAGACTATTGAAGATATAATTGACAATGCTAAATTAACAGATTTAACAGCAGCCCCAGAATGGGCTGATTGGGATAATAAGACTTTTAATTCTTCAGGTAATAATAAGGCTTATTATCACACAATACTTCAAAAACAGGCATTGAGCGATATGATTAACAATGGATTTAGAGAAAGGCTAAGTTTATTTTGGAGTAATCATTTTGTAGTAGAGTATTTAGATGTTAACCAACCTGCATATTTGTATAAATACTATAAATTAATTCAAGAGAATTGTCTTGGAAATTTTCAAACCTTTGTCCGTAAAATGGGACTTGCTCCTGCAATGTTGATGTACCTAAATGGTTATCAAAACAAAAAAAATAGTCCAAATGAGAATTACGCTCGTGAATTATATGAGCTTTTTACTTTAGGTGAAGGAAATGGATACACTCAACAAGACATTGTAGAAACNGCAAGAGCCCTTACAGGATTCAACAGAACAAAAACTTATATGGGCGAAATTGAGTTTAATGAAAACACATTTGANAAAGGAACAAAAACAATTTTTGGAAGGACCGGGAAATGGGGATATGATGACGTTGTAAATATTTTGTTTGAGGAGAAAAGGGATTTAATTGCTGATTTTATATGTAGTAAAATTTATNGTTATTTCGTAAGTCCGCAGGCAAATCAAAATATTATTGGCTCTATGGCTAGCACACTTAAGCAAAATAATTTTGAGTTAGAGCCAGTTTTTAAGCAACTTTTTAAAAGTGAGCATTTTTTTGACACAAATAATAGTAATATCTTAATCAAAAGCCCAATTGATATGATGATAGGGTTACATCTTCAACTATCTTTTAGTTATGATGAAAATATTGACTTACCTCTACAACTCAGAAATAAGTGTAGGGATATGGGACAAAACATTTTCTCTCCTGTAGATGTTGCAGGCTGGCAGGGCAATCATGATTGGATTAATTCAGAAACCCTTCCTAAAAGATGGGAGTTTGCAGATTATCTCCTTATAAGATACTGGAAAAAAAATAAAAATCAATTTAAAAAGCTTATTAAAAACTTGGTTGGAAACAATGAAAATGATTTACAGGTGATTGTGAATAAATTAAAAAACTTTATTTTCTGCCCATATCAGATGAAAAGTGAGGAAATGGATGAAGCTATTAAAATTTTTATTGGAGAGGTTCCGGAAAGTTATTTTGAAGATGGGACTTGGACAATAAATGATGATTCTGTTCCANGACAAGTNTACGACTTACTAAGATTTTTAGTTGGACTTCCTGAATTTCAATTGAAATAAAAATGAAGAATAACAAGTTAAATGAAATAAATAAAAAAAACCATGANAGTGAACATGCTCACTGGGACAGAAGAGGTTTTTTAAGAACTCTTGGAGTTGCTGGTTTTGGTGCTATTTCCATTGGTAACAGTAATATTTCAGTTGTTGATTCTCATTTTCTAACAAATGCCTTATCAGAGGCTGATTCAGACCGTATTCTGGTTCTTATAAGATTAAAGGGAGGAAATGATGGATTAAACACAATCATTCCACTATATGATTATGATCTTTATGTTAATAAACGCCCTAAAATTCATATTCCTGAAAATAGTCTCATTAAATTAAATGATGATTTTGGTATTCCTAAATACATGGAAAATTTAAATCCAATCTGGAAAGAGGGCTCAATGAAAGTAATTAATGGTGTGGGTTATGAAAACCAAAATTTATCCCACTTTAAATCCTCTGAGATATGGGCTACAACTACTAATGATAGTTATGTGACAAGTGGTTGGTTGGGAAGATATTATGAAGAGAAGTATATGGATTATATGGTTAATCCTCCNGAAAAACCATTAGCTATCCAAATAGGAAGTGGCGGNGACCTAATTTTTAACGGTGATTTAACTACATATTCCTTTTCAGTTTCCAGTCCACAAAGATTAAAGAGAGTTGCTCAGAATGGAACCTTATTTGATGTAAATAATTCCNAAACAGGACTTCATGNAGATCAGGTAACTTTTCTAAGGGAAGCGGCCAATACTACTTTTAGATATGCATCAATTATAAATGATTCTTACAATAGCTCTAGCGATTATCAAGAATATGAAAATAATAATTTTGATCTTCAAATGAGTTTGGTGTCAAGATTTATAAAAGGTGGGTTAGGTACAAAAGTTTATATGGTCACATTGGGCGGATTTGACACACATAATAACCAACCGACAAGACACCAGAATTTAATGAGTAGACTTTCAAGAGCAATCAAAACATTTTATGATGNCCTTGAAAAACATGGAGTTGCAGATAAAGTGCTATCAATGACTTTCTCAGAGTTTGGTCGACGCGTAGCTGAAAATGGTTCAAGCGGAACGGATCATGGCTCTGCCGCTCCTATAATGCTCTTTGGCCCTGCCCTCANAGGAAGTGGTTTGGTTGGAAAACATCCTGAACTAAGTAATCTCGATAAGAAGGGAAATATGGCAAACACAGTTGATTTCAGATCTGTTTATGCTACTATTTTATCTGACTGGCTTTGTGCTGATACTAATTTCATTAATAATTCTGTGATTGGAGCAGAATTTAATCTTTTAGGATTAGGTCTAGGATGCAATGGATTACAAAACTTAGAATTGACAGACGATCCTACTCTTCCACTTCATGCTGCAGTTAATGATGACCAAGGGGCAAGTTTATATATATCGATAAACGAACCAAGTAATGTAGAGATTGTTATTTTTGACATTTTAGGAAGGAAAGTGGGAACATCATANACTAAACAATTAAACTCTGGAAGGCATACCTTACCCCTTCGTACAGTTAAAGAAACTCGACTCCCTNTAGGACAATATTTTTATAAGATTCGTGTGAACAATGACAAAATATACACTAAATCGTTCTTAGTAAAATAGAAAGAATTTTAATTAAGATAACCTTTTAACGTTTTCTAAAAGTTTNGCTAATTCTCTACTGTTTTTGTGACTCCATGCTCCCTCTATTTTTCTACTCATTATACACCTATTGACTTCTTTTATCTGATCAATATATCCATTTCCATCAGTTGGAAGCTCGTGTTCAATCACCTCTGAATTTTTAATTAGCTTAACTGATTGCGCTTCATGCCAACGCCCAGGTAATATAATCTGACCAGAAGTACCGCATATTTTCGCACTATTATCGCTTGGGTTAGTAATTCCACAATATAGCATTGCAGATGCATTATCATACTCCAATATCATAGAGGTTTGAATGTCGACTCCAGTTAAGCCCAACACCCTTTGAGATTTAATTTTTTTTGGCATTCCGAGTATGTAATAAGCNAGAAAGAGTGGATAGATTCCAATATCTAAAAGAGCTCCTCCACCCTTTAGTGGATCCATCAAACGGTGAGAACTTTCAACATCCAACCTATAAAAAGAAAATTCTGCATAGATGAACCTAGGTATTCCTATTTGACCCTCATTTGTCCATTTTTTAGCTATTTTAATTGCAGGATTAAATCTTGACCAAAGTCCTTCCATCAGAAAACAATTTTGATTTTTAGATTTTACAATCATTTGATTAACCTCTGCAGCATTAATACCCAATGGTTTTTCACACAAAACAGCTTTTTTNGCATTAAGAGCATCTAATGTCATTTTTTTGTGATGGTTGTTTAAACTGGCAATGTATACGACTTCAACGTCCTTATCCTCGAATAATTTATCATATGAACCGTATGCTTTTTTTGCTCCATATCTATTTTTAAACTCTTTTGCCCTATCCAAACTAGAAGATGCAACAGCAACTAAATCAACATTTGAGGCGATAATTAAATCTGAGGTAAACTTGTGTGCAATATTACCCAACCCTGCAACTCCCCACTTAACTTTTCTATTCATTTTTACATTTAAAAAATCATATTATTAAATTGCTCAGTATACTCTATAAATCCACGATTTTTTTTTATTTTGTTNAATATAAATTTAAAAATAACCAAATGAGAAAAGTAGCATTAATTCTTCTGATTCTGCCATTATTTTTTGCATGCCAACAAAATCAACCACCAAATATTCTCTTTATTATGTCTGACGACCACGCATTCCAGGCTGTTAGCGCATATGGTCATGGTTTAAATAACACACCAAATATTGATCGTATTGCCAATGAGGGAGCTATTTTTNATAAAGGATATGTAACTAATTCAATCTGTGCACCAAGTAGAGCGGTTGTTTTAACAGGAAAACACAGTTTCGTTAATGGTAAAGTTGACAATATTCAAGCTTTTGATTGGAATCANCCAAATTTTGCTAAAGANCTTCAAGCAGTNGGTTATCAAACTGCTTTAATTGGTAAAATTCACTTAAATGGATTGCCACAAGGATTTGACTATTCAGCTGTTTTACCTGGCCAAGGTCATTATTACAATCCAGATTTTATAATTAATGGGGTNAAAGAGCGCATAAATGGATATGTTACGACTATTACAACTGAGTTAGGATTAGATTGGCTTAAAAACAAAAGAGATAAAACAAAGCCATTTTTAATGCTTTATCAACAAAAAGCTCCTCATAGGAATTGGCAGTCGGAAGAAAAGTATTTTTCACTCTTTGACGATAAGACTTTTGATTTCCCTGAAAACTTTTTCGATGATTATGAAGGTCGTCCAGCTGCTGCAGCTCAAGAAATGATGATTTCTGCGACTGAAGAGCAACTTGCTACAACTAATGGTAATGGAGGTCATGGAAGATGGGGTCATGATTTTAAATTACTTGTAGATCCATATGGAAGGGATACCCGATTTAATAGAGAATTAAATCGTTTTTCTCCAGAGCAAAAAGAGGCATGGCTTAAAGCATATACCCCAAAAAATGNCCAGATGAGAGAAGCTAAATTAAAGGGAAAAGAACTTGCTCATTGGAAATTCAATAGGTATCTTAANGATTACTTGAGAACAATCCAATCTATCGACGACGGTGTTGGAGAAGTNTTAGATTATCTTGATGAAAACGGTTTAGCCGAAAATACTATAGTTGTTTACACTTCCGATCAAGGTTTTTATCTTGGCGAGCATGGTTGGTTTGATAAGAGATTCATGTATGAGGAATCTTTTAGAACCCCNATTTTAATGANATATCCTAAAGAAATTAAACCCGGAACTGAAATAAATCAATTAATTCAAAATTTAGATTTTGCTCCTACNTTTTTAGATTATGCTGGTGTTGAAATCCCTACAGATATGCAAGGAGAGTCATTTAGAAAAGTTGTAAGCAAGGAGACTAGTGAATGGCGGGATGCTATATACTATACTTACTATGAATATCCTTCTGTTCATATGGTTAAGCGACACAACGGGGTGAGAACTGACCGTTATAAACTAATTCATTTNTACTATGATATTGACGTTTGGGAAATGTATGACCTAGAAAAAGATCCAGCTGAGATGAATAATATTTATGANGATCCTGGCTACTTGGAGGTAAAAAAAATGATGCATAGAAGATTTGATGAGATGAGAGAGAAGTATGGTGATTCTGATGAATTGGATCAAATGCATATTGACAACTATCTTAGCCACATGGAAAAAAGAAACCGACGACGTTAAGTCTAGATTAACCTTTACCGATGCTCTTTTTTATTTTATAAGGAGGGAGGAGGGTTTCAAAAATTTAAATCTAATTGAAGGNCTTTTACATTTCATTATCGTTTATTATTATTTTTTGCAGTTGTCAAATTGAATCACCTCCAAATATCATTCTAATAATGGCAGATGATCAGGGTTGGGGTGATGTAGGATATAATGGACACCCTTATTTAAAAACTCCCAATTTAGACTCAATGGCAAAAAATGGGGCTATTTTCACAAGGTTCTATTCAGCAGGTTCAGTCTGCTCACCTACCAGNGCAAGTGTCATGACTGGNAGGCATCCAGAAAGAATGGGAATTTGTTCCGCTAACTGTGGTCATATTCAAAATGAAGAAATTACTCTTGCTGAATTAGTAAAAAACAAAGGCTACAGGACTGGACATTTTGGAAAGTGGCATCTAGGTACGCTAACTAAAGATATTCTAGATGCAAACCGAGGCGGCAGAAAACAAAATGAAATTCATTATGCACCACCAAAAAATCATGGTTTTGATGTAAGTTTTGTCACAGAGTCTAAAGTGCCTACTTGGGATCCTATGATTACCCCCCCAAAAAGCTCAGGGGATGTAAATGGATCTTTAATTGAGGGAGAAGCATTTGGAACTTATTATTGGTCTAATCTAGGAGTCCGAGAAACAGAAAATCTTGAGGGAGATGACTCCCGAGTGATTATGGATAGAGTAATTCCTTTTATTGAAGAAGCTGTTTCAGAGCGACGACCATTTTTGTCTATTGTATGGTTCCATGCCCCACATCTACCAGTACTTACAAGTAACAAATATAAATCTCTCTATTCAGGATTAAGTGAAGATCAACAAGAGTATTATGGAGTAATCACAGCAATGGATGAACAAGTTGGCAGATTAAGAAGTAAATTGAAGAGTTTAAATATAGCTGATAATACACTGGTATTTTATACATCCGACAATGGACCAGAGACTCTTAAAGAAGTTAGAGAAAAAGAAATTCCATATGGAAGAGCTCAAGGATTAACCAATGGATTACGTGGAAGAAAAAGAAGCCTACATGATGGAGGCATTAGGGTCCCTGGAATAGTTGAATGGCCAAATGAGATTAAACCTGGAACTGTTGTTGATCTTCCTTGTTTTACCTCAGACTATTTTCCAACTATTGCTAAAATTTTAGATATTAATTTAAAACAATATAATCGACCCTATGACGGGGAAGATCTCCAACCATATTGGTCCAAACAAAAGGATAAAAGAGACAATCCCCTTGCTTTTTATTTTAAGAAAAAATACGCGCTGATTGACAATGAATTCAAACTCTATGCAAATGAAAATGAAAAGCCTAGATTATTTAATTTGATAAAGGATCCTTCAGAACAATTAGATTTTGCAAGCCAGTACCCCAATAAGTTTAAATCCTTAATTGATACATACCAAAAATGGTATAATTCTGTTCAAAAAAGTAATGCAGGTTTAGATTATTAAATTTAGTGTTAAATTGTAATAATCTATTTAAGTACAGATGTTTTAATGAAACAAATAAAGGATTTAATTGACTTAATAACACTAAAAAAAGTTGGGAAAAATTCCTTCGAGGGAGAAAATTTTCAAACGCCTTGGGGGAGAGTTTTTGGAGGGCAGGTATTGGCACAATCTCTACATGCTGCTTATCAGACTGTTCCAGTTGACCGTTTTGCTCACTCAATGCACGGATATTTCATTTTAGGTGGAAACCTTAATTTACCAATTACTTATGAAGTTGATATTATTCGAAATGGGAAAAGTTTTACAACTCGAAGGGTCGTGGCTTTCCAAGAGGGCAAAGCTATTTTTAATATGTCAGCTTCTTTTCAAATACATCAAAAAGGAGTAAATCATCAGCTTGCTATGCCTAATTTAATTCCTCCAGAGAAATTATTAAGTGACTTGGAACAACTAGAGGCCCAAAAAATTGCTCCTCAAGTTTATAACCGCTTTAAAAAAATAAAACCTGAGGTAATTGAATTTCGACCTTTAGAAAAGCTAAATCTAGATAATCCAGTGGATGAACCTGCTGAAAGCAATTATTGGTTGCGATCTAAAGAGGAAACTCCTTTTGAAATGCCCATACAACATCAGCTTTTAGCATATATTTCAGATTATGGCTTGTTGCGAACCACTACTTTACCTCATAGAAATGAATTAAGTGTTGGAACAACTTTCTTTGCCAGTTTAGATCATGCCCTATGGTTTCATAGAGATTTTAGTTTTGATAAATGGCTACTCTATGCTATTGATAGTCCAAGTGCCTCAAATTCAAGAGGGTTTGCACGTGGGTCGATATATGACCAGGATGGGTTTTTGATTGCATCAACTGCACAAGAGGGATTAATTAGACAGATTATTACTAAATAATTTTATGTTAACCTGAAATGAATTTGTTCAGCGATAGATTAAGTCTTAAAGAATTAAAAATCCTTAATTATTTATTTTTTTTAATCTTTTTTTTGGGAATTGTAACTTTTCCAGCTTGTTCAAAAAAATTGGGTATTTCTCCACTTTCAGAAGTTAAAAGTTTAAGTGATTATCCAAATATTTTACTGATTATAGCTGATGACATGGGTTTAGATTATACACCGGGCTATAGCGTGGGAATCAAAAAACCATTAATGCCAAATTTAAACAAACTTCAATCTGAAGGTATTACTTATGATAATGTTTGGTCAACTCCAATATGTGCGCCCACTAGGGCATCGATAATCACAGGAAAATATGGTATTCATAATGGAGTTTTAAACACATCAAATTCTGGAACGCTGCCGGAGTCAGAGAAAACTCTTCAAGCCTATTTGGATGAAAAATTAGGTAAAGTTTATTCTCATGCTTTAATAGGAAAGTGGCATTTATCTAATCAAGAACCTAATCGGCCCAACCAAATGGGGATTGATTACTTTGCTGGATTAATACCAGGAACTTTGTCAGATTATCATAACTGGGACTTAACCATTAATGGTCAGACTAAAAAAAGTTCTGATTATATTACTACTAAATTGACAGATTTGGCCATTAATTGGATAAAAACACAAGATAAGCCATGGTTCTGTTGGTTGGCTTATACAGCGCCACACTCCCCTTTCCATTTACCCCCTTTAGAAATGCATTCACAAATAGAACTTTCATCCAGCCAGAGTGATATTGATGCTAATCCATCACCATATTATATTGCGATGATAGAAAGTATAGATTTTGAAATGGGCAGATTATTTAATAGTATACCTAGCGATCAAAAAGACAACACACTAGTGATTTTTCTTTCAGATAACGGAACTCCTGGAAAGGTAATACAGGTTCCCTATGAGAATAACCGGTCTAAGGGTTCACTTCATCAAGGTGGTATTCATGTTCCAATGATAATTGGAGGACCATTAGTATCTCGAAAGGGAGAACGTGAACAAAGTTTAATCAGCACCACTGACCTTTTCTCAACTATTGCCGAAGCAGCGGGAGTTGACGAATCAAAACGTTATAATAGTCAGAGCTTTTACAGCACATTATCTAATTCATCAAATTCAGAAAGGATATATAATTATTCTGAAATTCTTGATATGGATCGGCCAGCTAAATCAGGATTTACAATAAGAAACGAACGATATAAATTAATTGTATTAGATAATAATTCATACCGTTTTTATGATTTGATAAATGATCCTTATGAAAAAACTAATTTGATGAATGCAAATTTATCTGATGATCAAGAAAGTATTAAAAATATGTTGATTTTTGAATCATCTAATTTGAGAAAAAAATAACTGTAATTTTAGATAAAATCAGTTAAATCGATTTAAAAGCTGTTTATTACTTTTTTTCACAACTGTACTTGCTGTCTCTTTTATTTTTAATTTGCAATATATTAAAACACCAAATGGAAATTATTTTATTATTTATTTCTGGGCTGAGTCTAGCCTTAATTATTTTTTTGTTCTTTAAAAGAGCAGATAAACTAAATCTTAACCAGGAATTAAGTCAATTAATTAAAGGGGAATTTTATCAAAATCGTGAGGAATTAACAAAGAACTTGAGAGAGAACCGTGAAGAAATTACTCAAAGCATAGATCGACTTAATGAAGTATTATCAAAAAAAGCCAAAGAGGATAGAGAGGAACTAAGAACGACTCTAAAAGATTTTCAGGAATCATTTTCAAAGAATGTAACTGCATTTAATGAATTACAAAAACTAAACTTCGAACGCCTTAATAAAAAGCAAGATGAATTGGTTAAGTCCACTGAATTGAAATTAGAAAAGATGCGAGAGACTGTAGACGAGAAGCTACACAAGACTCTTGAGGATCGTTTAGGGAAATCATTTGAATTGGTTACTCAGCAATTACTTAAGGTTCAAAAAGGGCTAGGAGAGATGCAATCCCTTGCTTCTGGTGTAGGCGATTTAAAAAAGGTTTTAAGCAATGTAAAAACAAGTGGTGTTTTAGGGGAGATTCAGCTTGGAAATATTTTAGAGCAAATTCTTGCACCAGAACAGTATGATTCAAATGTTAAAACAAAAAAAGATTCTGATGCTTTTGTTGAGTTTGCGATAAAATTACCAGGTAAAAGTCTTAACACTGGTAATGTTTTTCTTCCAGTGGATGCTAAGTTCCCACAAGAAGATTATGCTAAACTTCAATCTGCATATGAATCCGGTGATAATACTGAAATCGAAAATTCATTAAAGGCACTTTTGAACTCTATAAAAAAGTTTGCTAGAGATATTTCTGAGCGATATATTGACCCCCCTTATACTACCGATTTCGGTATTATGTTTTTACCATTTGAGGGACTATATGCTGAGGTAACAAGACATCCTCAAATTATTTCGCAATTGCAACGAGAGTATAAAATTATTATTACAGGTCCTACCACATTGGCTGCTATGCTAAATAGCTTACAAATGGGTTTTAAAACACTCGCTATTCAAAAACGTAGTAGTGAAGTATGGGAAATACTTGCAAGCGTTAAAAAAGAATTTTCTGCTTTCGGTACTGTATTGCACAAAGCGCAGAAAAAGATTAAGGAAGCTGATAATGAAATTGAAAAAATGGTTACAACTAGAACTAGGATGATGCTCTCTAAACTCAAAAAAGTCGAACAAATAGAACTTTCAAATCCTAAAAAAGATCTTGAGGAAGAAAGTTTTAAATTGCAATAAAATTATAGTCCAGTAATCACCTCAATTTTAGGTTTTTGGCTTTTAAATTTCTCGATTCCTAAAGTACTAACTTTACTTTTCCAGAGGAAAATTTTTTCTAAGCTCTCCAAATTTGTTAAAACCTCAAAAGAATTATCGGTGATTAGTGTGTCATAAAAATTTAACTCTTTTAAATTATCTATATCCTTTAGATAAGGGATACATTTATCGGTTATATTATTTTTTTGAACCCTGAGTCTTGTTAGATTTTCGAACTCAGAAATTAAAGATAACATATCATCCTTCAATTGACAGTTGGATAAGTTGAGCCATATGACATGTTCTTTTAGCTTTAATAATAATTCAATGTCATTAAAAGTGATTTTTTTACCAACGAATTTAACATCTAAGAGGCTTTTTTCGCTATTTAGAAAACGCCATTGGTATTTTCCCTTATCTAAGACTTCCAATTGATTTTGATCGACAGGAGCAAGCTTTAAAGTCTCAATGTAAGATTTTTCTCTCAAGTCTAATTGGTAGTTTTCTTCAACAAGACTTCGAATATTTTCATCATTTCTAAGTTTTGTCAAAGGAACTTTTAATTTTGCACCATTATCGATCCACCATTTTAAAACTGCAACTTGATCAAAACTCAAAGGAGTTCCTGTGGGTGGCATAAACTTAGCTTCATTTTGAGACATACTCACCCTTTTATAAATTAAACTCTTATAGGGATTTCCTTTACTAATTCCAAGACCATTGTTTCCTCCTTTAATAAGATTATCATAAGTGTCCATATTAAGCCCTCCATATGTATCTTTTTTATTGTGACAAACAATACACTTTTCCTCAAATACAGGATAAATCAGATTCTCGTAAACATAAATTGAATCAAGAGAATTCTCTTTTTCGGTTAGCAATACAGTTGGCATTTTGTTTTGTTTTAAAAAGGGTATACTTTTCACTAAATATCCTTTTCCATGAGTCATTTCACCACCAAAGTGTCCAGTAATTGATATTAAAGCGAAAACAACTAGATTAGAAATTCTGTTAAAGGATTTAGATAGATTGAAGTTTAAAGCCCTTAGCATCCAGATTAAAAAAGTTATTATCACAAATGCAAAACCAGTCCATTTATGAATGTTGATTTGAGATTCTAAATAATAGTTATTATCTCCAAGAAACCATCCAAAAATGGAAGCTATAAATCCACTTATAAAAGAAAAAAACCAACCTAAAGTAATTAGGCGCTTAACCGAATTATTTCTTGTCTTAAACACAACATTTATTAGAAGTGTAAGTATTATAAATCCGATAGGTAAATGAACTATCAGAGGATGAAGACTTCCCAAAAATTCAAAGATTTCTGAAACCATTTTTTATGATAGTATTTCTTTAACTACATTACCATGAACATCTGTCAATCTATATCTTCTACCTTGAAATTTGAAGGTAAGTTTTTCGTGGTCTACCCCAAGTAAATGCATTAAAGTAGCCTGAAAATCATGAATGTGTACCGGCCGTTCTGTAATGTTATAACCAAAATCATCTGTTGCACCAAGTGTAACCCCTTTTTTTACACCTGCTCCTGCCATAAAAATAGTAAAGCAGCGAGGGTGATGATCACGGCCATAATTGTCCAACTTGAGCATTCCTTGAGAATAATTAGTTCTTCCAAACTCACCTCCCCATATCACTAGCGTGTCTTCAAGCAAACCTCTTTGCTTTAAATCTTTTATAAGAGCTGCTGAAGCTTGATCTGTCTCTTTTGCCTGCTTTATGATGTCCCGTGGTAAATTACTGTGCTGATCCCATCCTCTGTGATAAAGTTGAATGAATTTCACATCTTTTTCAGCTAATTTTCTTGCTAGTAAGCAATTTGCAGCAAAAGTTCCTGGATTTTTACTGTCTTCGCCATAAAGATCAAAAATATAGTCTGGTTCATCAGAAATATTCATTACCTCTGGAACTGAGGTCTGCATTCTATAAGCCATTTCATAATTGGAAATCTTAGTCAAAATTTCTGGATCACCTATATCTGCATGATTAATTTGTTGTAATTTCTTTAATGAATTTAGTTGTTCCTCACGAATAGTGCTACTCACCCCTGGGGGATTATCTAAATATAGTACAGGGTCTTTACCTGAACGAAATTGTACTCCTTGATGTTTTGATGGTAAAAAGCCATTACCCCATAATCGTGAGTAGATTGGTTGTCCTGATTTTCCTTTTGTAATTAGAACTACAAATTCAGGAAGGTTTTTATTATCTGTTCCTAACCCGTAGCTCAACCAAGATCCAATTGAGGGCCGTCCAGGTAGTTCTGAACCAGTTTGTATCATAGTTATAGCTGGATCGTGATTAATAGCCTCTGTATACATTGATTTAATAAAGCATAATTCATCTACAATCTTTGATGTGTAGGGCATTAAATCACTCATCCATGCTCCGCTTTCTCCGTGTTGTTTAAAGTTAAAGAGAGTTCCTGCAATTGGAAAAGTATTTTGGCCAGATGACATCCCTGTCAATCTTTGATCACCTAGTACACTTTTTGGTACCTCCTCCCCAAACATTTCATTTAGTTTTGGCTTATAATCAAATAAATCTAGCTGAGATGGTGCCCCACTTTGAAATAGATATATTACTCTCTTGGCTTTTGGAATAAAGTGCGGCAATCGCTGTTTTTCACTTTCAAGTAGCTTTAAAAAATTACTATTCCCGTAAGCATCGACCGGACTAATTAGGCCACCAAGCGAAAGTGCACCTAACCCCAAAGAGGTTCTTGTAAGAAAGTCTCTTCTACTATAATTTTTATTTTTGTTGTTGTTATTGCAATTCATCTACCTTCTTGTAAAAGTTTCGTTATGATTGATAAGAGTATTTGCTATCATAGTCATTGCAGCAGCTTTTACACTAAAAATATTTTTATCACGAGGCTTTTCTCCAACATTTAAGACCTGATAAGCTTTATTTCTATTTTTTAAAAAATATTGGTATTGTTTTTCATATAAATTCACTAAAACATTAATTTCTTCTTCTTTCGGGAACCTGCCAGTTGATAATCTAAAACCATATATAATTTGATCTTCAAGCGAAACCCTATTTTTAATAATTTTTTCAGCAAAAACTCTAGATGCTTCAAAAAATTGGGGGTCATTCATTAAAACTAGTGCCTGAAGCGGTGTTGAGGTAATATTTCTTTTTACCGTACACACTTCTCTAGATGTAGCGTCAAAAGTTAGCATACTAGGAGGTGGTGAGGTTCTTTTGATGAATGTGTAAATACCCCTGCGGTAAAGATCTTCTCCTTTAGATTCCTCATATTCAAGTAAAGGGACTGAGAAGTTATTTTTTTCTTTCCAAAGTCCTTTTGGCTGGTAAGGTTTAACACTTGGCCCACCAAATTTTGTGTTGAGTAGCCCACTTAATTTTAGTGCATTGTCACGAATTATTTCTGCTGGTAAACGATAGTTGTTAGATCTAGCTAATAGTAAATTATTAGGATCTTTTTCCAATAATTTATCTGTAATTAGAGATTTTTGCTGGTAAGTTTTTGACATTACCATTTTTTTTATTAACCTTTTAACATTCCAATCTTCACTAAAATCAACTGCTAGCCAGTCTAATAGTTCTGGATGTGTTGGTAACTGACCTTGAACTCCAAAATCATTTGGAGTACTCACTAGTCCACTTCCAAAGATCATTTGCCAATAACGATTCACCGCAACTCTCGCCGTCAATGGATTTTTTTTATCAAACAGCCACTGACTTAATCCTAACCGATTTTTGGGTAAATCCGAGTTCATTTGAGGTAATATATCAGGAACCTTTGGTTCTACTGTATAAATTGGTTCTGTATAACTTCCTCGATTATAAACATATGTAGGCCTTGGGTTTTTCATTTCTTCCATGACCATTATTTCTCGAACAGTATCATACGTTTCAAGGTATTTTTCTCTATTATTTTTTAACTTCTTATTTAAATAAGCAATTTTTGGATCTTTGCTAATCAAATGTTCTCTAACTAATGACCATTCAATAGGTTTATCATTTCCTATTGTTTTTTGGTAGATGGTTTTAACTTCGTATTTACTAAGTTCATTATTATAAAACCTAAACTCATCCATTTTTCCGGTATATAGTCCATAGTCTCCTGTGGAACCCTCATTTGACCTACCAATACTTAAAGAGGCCTTTTCTTTTTCTACAAATCCTTTTTCTCTATCTCGTTTAGTTGGAAGAATTGATTTATATAAATTATTAATCAAACTTACTTTTTCTATTGGCTCTCCATTTTTGAACAATCTAATTCCTTTTGCTTGGCCGCTTCCATCTGTAGTGAAAGCAATATGATGCCAGTCATGTCTCGAGATAGAATCAGTTGATCTTACATGAATTAGATTGGTGGGTAAAACATTTATCAACCTCAAATTGATTCTGTTTTGATCATCAAGGTAAAGTTCCCATCCTCGCCATAAATCATTTTTACCTCCTGAGTTAGAAATTAATGTTTGAGTGGAGCCTTTTTTTCTTTTACTGGTATTAATCCATACAGAAAAAGAAAATGCATCAGTCCATTGAAGATTTGGAATTAATGAATTTTTAACTGAAAGATGATCGTAGTCATTACTGAATTCAAAAGAATTTCCATTAATACCCTCCACTATATTTGGAGCAATAGCCTGCTTAGAACCAGTAAAATCTTTGATTCCATCTATTTCTATTCTTTCTCTATTTCCGATTTTATATTTTGAAACTTTTTCAAATGGTGAGTAAACAAGTGGCTCAGAAATAGATTTAGTGTTATGAATCAACTCATCTGAATACTCATATACTTTTTTTAATTGCTCCTTGGTTGAAGAAATTTCTTGATTTATAATTGAAAGTTTAGCGTTTAATTCTTTTAATTTTGCTTCAGTCTTTTCACTAGGAAGGGCTAATAATGGTCCAAATTCACCATCATCTCCTGTCATGCCCAACTCCCTTATATTATTAAAAAATGCAGTTAGTTGGTAATATTCTCTTTGACTAATAGGGTCAAATTTGTGGTCATGGCATTTAGCACATGCAACAGTTAATCCTAAAAAAGCAGTACTTAAGGTTTCAGTTCGGTCAAAAACATAATGCAATCTCCACTCTTCGTCAATTACCCCCCCCTCAGCTGTCATTGGCGTATTCCTATTAAATGCTGTCGCTAAATCTTGCTCCCTGGTCTTATTGGGAATAAGGTCTCCAGCAATTTGCCAAGTTACAAACTTGTCATAAGGCATATTTTCTTTAAACGCTTTAAGGACCCAATCACGCCAAGGCCACATTGTTCTTGAGCCATCAGCATGTAATCCATGTGAGTCAGCATATCGAGATAAATCCAACCAGTCTAGTGCTAGCCTTTCAGCATATGCATTAGTGCTCATAAGCTTGTCTACCAATTTTTCATATGAATTATCACTCTTATCATTAATAAAGGAGTCCAATTCATCTATACTTGGTGGAAGTCCAGTTAAATCCAAAAAAAGTCTTCGTACAAGAACTTCTTTTGATGCTTTTGGAGAAAAATCTAACCCTTCAAGCTTCAATCGAGATCTTACAAATATGTCTATAGAATTTTCTAATTTCTCTATGGTTTTAGGGATTTTATTTTTTTTCGGAGCAATAAAAGCCCAATGATCTTTCCATTCAGCCCCTTGATCTATCCATTTGAGAATTATAGCTTTTTCTCGATTTGAAAGTCTAAGATTGGCCTCTGGAGGTGGCATCAACAAATCAGGGTTTTCCTCTAAAATTCGGTGAGCAACTTCACTTTCAAATAAGCTACCAGAAGTAAATGCAAATTTTCCACTTTTTAGTTTCGAAAAGGCAATTGATTCTACATCTAACCTCAAACCTGCCTTTCTTGTTTTCTCATCTGGCCCATGGCATTGATAACATCTGTCAGATAAAATAGGCTTAACATGATAATTAAAATCTATGATTTCATTTATATCAGCAAATTCTTTTGATACATCCTCTGGGATTTTAATTGAGCATGATAAAGTCGTTAATGAAACAAATATTATGAAAAAGTAAAATTTACTAAAGGGCATTTGCTTGGAAGATATTTTACACAACTAATATAACTAATTTTTGCAACAGGAGTGAGGGTTTTAGTTTTTAGAAGCCGTATATACTCAGTATTTATTATAATTTTTTAAATCACATTGAAATTGAGGTTTTAAAAAATAAAACCCTGCAATTTTCTCATTACAGGGTTAAAGAGTGGTACCTCCAGGAATCGAACCAGGGACACAAGGATTTTCAGTCCTTTGCTCTACCAACTGAGCTAAGGTACCTGCATAAGGTCTGCAAATATAAAATCCTTTTTATTCCTTAACAAAAGATTTACTCTAAAAACTTTGATTAAATTTAAACTTA
>NZOY01000044.1 GCA_002695445.1 Flavobacteriaceae bacterium | reverse complement strand
TAGTGTAGCTCAAGGTGTTGAGTATTTTACAAATCCTCAAACAAAAGGTTTCCTTGTTAGTTTAACTATAAATTATTAATAAGATGAAAAAATTATATACAAAATCATTATTAGCACTTTTAATTGTATTCTCATTTTCTTGTGAGGATATAAATGAGGATATAAATTCAAATCCAAATGATATTTTAATTACAGATGTTGAGGATAAGCTATTTTTAACTGGTGCCCAATTAGCAAACATACAGTTACAATTAGGACATTTAAATAGAATTAGTGGAATGTACTCTGGACAATTAATTGGATTTAGCTCACTGTATGCAAATATTTATGGAATGGCTTTATCAACAGTAGAGTCAAATGGTTCGTGGAATGCTCTTTATGTTGGAGTTTTAACTAACATGAGACAATTGCAGAATAATTCTAACAATACACTATTAGTTGGAATTGCTGAAGTTATGGAAGGTCATGCTTTTGGAACTGCTGCTTCTCTGTGGGGTGCAATCCCATATAGCGAAGCTGGTAACCCTGAGATTTCTGACCCAGTTTTTGATTCTCAAGTATCTGTTTATAATGCTGCAATACAGAAGTTAAATTCTGGAATATCTACTCTTCAGTCTGCATCATCAACTAGTTTATCTCAAGACATCATATTTGGTGGAAATAAGGATAAATGGATTGAAGCTGCTTATACATTAATTGCTCGTTTTAATCTTCACAAAAAAGATTATGCCGCTGCAATTTCTGCTGCAAATAACGGAATTAGTTCTGCATCGGGTGATATGCAATATAAACCACGTGCTACTCAAAATAGTGGAGATGTTAACTTATTTGCAACTATTTTAAATGGATCCAGAGCAGGTGATCTAGGAAATTCGTCAGGGGGATCTGAAAGTTACCTCTTACAGTTATTGAGTAATTCTTATGCATCAAATAGAAATCACTCAAAAACAGATGAGACAGCTAGATATGGATACTATAAAATTAATTCTTCTAGTGGTTCTGCAAATACTGGTATAATTGCTCCATCTGAACCTCAAAATATGGTTACTTATTTTGAGAATGAATTGATTCTAGCTGAGGCAAAAGCAAGACAGGGAGGAATTGCCGATGGTCTTCCACATTTAAACAATGTAAGGTCATGGCTAAACTCTGGAGGTCAATTAAATGATAATCACAATGGAGGTTCATTTAATTATGAGGCATTTGTGTCATCTGACTTCAGTTCAGGTGGAATTGAAAACGCAGATGGAATAGATGCAAAAACTGCATTTCTTAGAGAGGTAATTGAGGAAAGATATGTTTCGGGATTTGGTATGCATATGCCGTTTAACGATGCAAGAAGATTAAGAAAAACTGACAGTGCATTTTCTGTGCCTTTTGTTCTTGTTGATGGACCAGCTGGTCAGTTTCCTGAAAGAATGCCTTATGCTGCTACAGAATTAAATTCTAATTCTAATGCACCNGCAGAAGATCCAGGCATATTCAGTAAAACAGAAGTAAATCAATAATACTNAAAAAAAAGTAANACTTTTAAAAAAAGGTTTGTAAATTTTACAAACCTTTTTTTTGTTAATTATGATTAATGTAAAGAAGTCATNTATTATACTATTATCAATATTGCTAGTTAGTTGTTATACTGAGGAAACNCCTTATTCCAATAGTCTTATTTCATCACCTCATCCATTAGCTTCTCAAGCTGGAAATATTATTTACTCAAAGGGTGGAAATGCATTTGATGCAGCNGTTGCTGCAGCTTTTTCATTNACTGTTGTAGAACCAAGNATGAGTGGAATTGGAGGNAGACTTCAAGTTATATATAAANAAGCAGATGGGGATATACTTGGAATAGATGCAACTACCCAAATACCAGATGGTTTTAAAACTGAAGGTGAAGAATTACCAAGCTATGGATATAGCACAATAGGAATTCCTGGAGTTGTTGCTGGATTGATTAAACTTCATGAGGATAATGGAGTGCTTGATTTAAAAACTGTAATGGAACCCTCCATTGCTTTAGCTGAAGATGGTTTTTATCTATATCCNGGAGAAATTAAGAGACTACAAAGTGATAAAGAAAAAATCAAATCTTTTNTGGGAACTAAATTATACTTTCTTAATTCTGAAGGGGAGTCATTTATTCCAGGAGATAAATTAGTACAAAAAGATCTAGCAAATACTTTAAAAATAATTGCTAAAAATGGTAAAAAAGGGTTTTATGAGGGAGAAATTGCAGAAAAAATGGTAAATGATATACAAGAAAATGGTGGGTATATAACAAAAGANGATCTTAAAAACTATACTGTAANAAAATCAGAAGTTTTAACAGGTAAATTCAATGGTTATGATATTCATACACTTAATTTACCCTCATATGGATCTATAACAATTCAAATGATTCAAATATTTGATCAATTAAAAATTAATAATGAGAGNGATTGGACATTAAAAATTTCNAGTGCNGTTGAAGAATCTTATAAATATAGATTTTTTCAAAATAATATAGACTCAGTTAATAGTATACTATCACTTACTCGAGCCAAGCAAATTGCAAACAATATCGAAAATAATCAAACTGAAGTTGCATTTAAGTCTAATTCATATGAATTTGATGTTGCAGATATTGCNCAAGGTCATACTGCACATTTAACAACCTCAGACAAATATGGGAATGTAGTNTCTCTTACACAGACCTTAGGACCAAACATGGGTTCTAGAGTTGCAACGAAGGGACTTGGATTTTTATATAATGTTACTATGGGGCCATACCTTGGTGGATATCTTGGTGAAGAGAAACCCGGAGATAGAGCATCCTCCCACATATCTCCAACTATTTTTACAAAAAATAATGAAGTTGTTTTAGCTCTTGGTGCAGCTGGCGGAAGAATGATACCAATTGCAATTAATCAAGTGGCTTATAGATACTTAAAACAAAAATATCCATTAAGTGATGCTTTAATTATGCCGAGAGTTTACAAATATGAAAGTCCAATCTATATTGAAAGTCATCTTGGAGTCAATAGGTTTAATGACTATGAAATATATTCTGAGTCCCAAAATGTTGAAAGAATTAGAGCTGAAGCATATTTTGGAAGAGTTCATGCAATTGCTCTTGATACAATCAACAAAAAATGGAAAGGTTCCGCAGATCCAGATTGGGAGGGAAGTGTTAGTGATTTTAAATAAAAAATAAGTGAAAAGGATATTTTTTTGTTCATTATTTGTTTTTCTGATTGCATGTCAGCAAAATACTTCTAATAATATATTATACTCATCCAAATTTGATGATATAAAGTATTTTGGAGAGGATTCATTCCTATTGGAAGGCACTGATATTGCGGATTCATTAAAAGAAAATAAATATGACAGATTACCAGCTTCTTATAAAGGCTTTGTTCGAGAACCTGTTTGGAATTTATCAAAAAATTCAGCTGGACTATCTATAAGGTTTCTATCAAATTCATCTGTAATAACTGCTAAATGGGAACTACTAAACAATTTTAGCATGAACCATATGCCTGATACGGGAATAAAAGGAATTGATTTATATTTTAAAAATAATGACAAATGGCAGTACATTAATACTGGTATTCCAACAGGATTTAATAATGAATATAGACTTATTGATAACATGGATAATGAGCTTAGAGAATATAAAATATTTCTTCCATTGTATGATGGTATAAAAAATATTGAAATTGGAGTAGATAATTCAAGTTTTATCCAGAAGCCTAAAAAAAGTGAAAGAAAACCTATAATTTTTTATGGAACTAGTATAACTCAAGGAGCATGTGCATCAAGACCAGGAATGGCTCATACTAATATAATATCTAGAAAGCTAGATCGTAATGTTATTAATTTTGGATTTAGTGGCAATGGAAGAATGGAGTACCCAATATCAAAATTAATATCAGAGTCAGAGCCTGCTTTTTATGTTATTGAGTGTATGCCAAATATGTATCCTCCTGACTTAGTTTCAAGTAACACTATCCCATTGGTTGATGTTATTAGGAGTAAAAATCCAAATACTCCTATAGTTTTAGTAGACTTATTTACTTCCCCAATAAACACACTAGACAAAAATGCAGTAAAAGGTACAAATGAGATGAATAACGCATTAAAAAATGAATACAAAAAAATGATTGATAAAGGATATCAGAATATAATTTACATTGAAAGCTCCAATGCTTTAGGAAATGACTTTGAGGGGACTGTTGATGCGGTACATTTTACAGACCTGGGCTTTCTTCGATACTCTGCATTTTTAATTCAAAAATTCAAAGAGTACAATTTAATAAATGACTAATTGCAATCTAAAGTTNACTATNTTTAANTATGTNTAGATTATTNAGGTATTTAGTATTATTATTTTTTATTTCATGTAANTCTAATGCTTCTGAGANTTTGNCGTCAGAATCTGAGGCTTTCCCTTTTACAACAATAAATGAAAAAATATTATTCATTGGAAACAGCTTTACATTTTATTGGAATCTTCCTTCCCNAGTTGAGAGAATGTCTATTGAAAGAGGTTTAAATTGGGATATAAAGCATTTTACTGTTCCAGCAGCAACANTAAAAATCCTTTGGAATAATCCCGATTTAAAATCTATTTTAGAGAGTGAGACATTTGATCATGTAATCATTCAAGAGCATAGTACTAATATCCTAACAAATGCAAATGGAAACTCTGGATTTTACTTTGGTCAAATTACCTCATTGATNCCNGATTCTACACAAATTCATTTCTTCTCTACATGGACATACCCATCTATGGAGCAGTATAATATTAATAATGAGGAGTATCCAATTGAGGAAAGCATTAAACAAATTATAGAGGGGACTACTGCCAAAATTATTCCTATCGGNAGGGCATTTAAATTATTTCAAAACAAATATCCTCAGTTTAATTTACTTATGGAGGATGATAAACATCCAAATCCAAACGGTTCATACCTTGCAAGTTGTGTAATCTTTTCTCACTTAAGCGCAGAATCTTCCTTAAATCTATCCAAGAGATATAAAGGAGTTGATAATAGAGGAGTAGATATATATTATAACATTGTAGAGGATGAGGTTTTACCCTTNCTTCAACAAATTTCAGACGAGGTTATTTTCTAGAGAATATAGACCACTAAAAATCCTAAATAAGTTCCTAAAGCATTTCCTAGACTTCCAACTAAAATAGCTGGAAGTATAAGTTCTTTTCTATTAAATGATTCTGCNAGTGCAATTGCTGAGGCACCTCCTCCAATATTTGCCTGACTTGCGATNGCGATCATTTCCCAGTCACGGTAAACTAAACCNCCAATAANTATGAAAACTAATCCATGAATCAAAACAGCANTAGATGTAAAAATAAGTAGTGTAGCACCAACTTCTTGGAGTTGACTAACTGCACTCAATTCACAATAAGAACCAATGACAGCAAGAAAAAGATAGACTAGATATAAACCCAAGGTCTGACTTCCCTTTATTTTGGAAATAAATTTTGTTTGTGCTATTATTATTCCAATAGTTGATAAAATAAGAATAGAGGGTATTTTAATAAAATTCTCTGAAATTATATCTGATATATAGTATGCTCCTATACCTAAAAAGATCAACCATGCAAATGATTTAGAGTCTATCATATCACTATCATGACCTTCAGCAGTATTTAATATTACTTTCGGGTTTGACTTAATATTTGAACTCCATATTTTATTCAAAAATAATGGAATAGCAAGTGTAACCATAATCCATATAGCAGTAACAACATTATCAACTGCAATTGTTCCAGCATAAAGAAAACCTTTCTTTTGAAACTCATACTCTAGAGCAATTGCATTAAAATTTACACTACCCCCTGTATATGTCCCAGTTAACATCCCAGCAATTATTTTTCCATTATTTCCTAAAATATCCTGTGGGGATAATAAAAGCCATGAGATAAGAATACCAATTGTTGTTGCAATTGATCCTAAAATAAATAACCCTACCATGGGAAGTCCTGCTTTCTTTATTGATATAATATTTACATTTAATAACAAATAAAAAATCGAGATAGGAGCTATGTATTTAAAAATTATGTCATAAAGCTCAATACTGTTAGATGCTGAAGGAATAAACTTGAAATTTGCCACAACAGCAGTAAATAGAATTACTAGAAGAGCAGTTCCTCCAAGCTGCTTTCCAATTTTAGTCTTTCCAGCATAGACTGATAGAATAACCATAAAACATAATATCGATAATACATAAATTGGATTAGAAATGATTTCCATTTTATAAAAATAAAAAAACGATTACACTATAATAGTATAACCGTTTTATTCTTTTAGTAAAGGGAGATATTTTAGTATATAAAAATGAAATAGTTGTTAAAATCAAATTAAAAGTATTATTTAATAAATATGGAAAAATGAACTTAAAAATATTTAATCTTTGTAATGAAGATGTGTTTTTTTAATTGTCTATTTTTTCAACTATTCTATTTTCAATAATAAATTTTTTACCAAAAGTTAGTTTCTCTGCAAGTTTACTTTTTGGTTCAATAATTCTCCAAAANGGGCATATTTCCTCGATTTCTTTTTTTTCTTTTAATTTTTCATAGTTATATTNAGCAACAATTTTTAAAAAAATACCTGTNGTCATTGGGCAGGTAAAATCAGCATTAAACTCAATTGCTAAGTCATTTCTCATAGTTCTNACATCGAGTTTATCACCAAATTCACTATTATTAATGTATTCTTGAATCACCTTTGGTGAAGGAATGAGCATTTTCGATCCAATAGGATTACCCCAATAAGACTTATTTAATTTCTTAACTTGGATATTTGATTTACTTTCAAACTTATCCTTCCANGAAACTTTAGACATAAAAAAACTCTTTCTCAAATATAGAAAAAGAGTTTTACAAACTTAATGCTGNTGTAGTAGCGAGGGCTGGACTCGAACCAGCGACCTTCGGGTTATGAGCCCGACGAGCTACCTACTGCTCTACCTCGCGATAATNTACAAATTTACAAAATTAATACCCTACAACCAAGGCTTAATCAAACATTGTATCTTTGTGTAATGTCGAAANCCAAGCATAAATCTGGCTACGTATCTATAGTTGGNAACCCTAACGTAGGGAAATCAACTTTGGTAAATGCATTGATTGGAAAAGACCTTAATATTACTTCACCTAAACCTCAAACAACCAGGCATCGTATTTTGGGATTAATTAATGGAGAAAATTATCAGTTAGTTTTATCCGATACTCCTGGGATAATTCAACCAGCCTATGAAATGCAAAATTCAATGATGAATTTTGTCAAAGAATCATTAATTGATGCTGATGTTTTGATATATATGATTGCAATTGACGAAGATCAAACCACAAATGAAGAATTATTAGAAAATATTAAAAAAATAAAAATTCCTTTGTTGGTTTTAATAAATAAAATTGATAATTCAAATCAAAAGGATTTGGAAGCGTTGGTAAGCCAGTGGAGTTNAATTTTTCCTAGCGCTAAAATCATCCCAATCTCNGCATTAACAGGTTTTTTCATTGAGGAGCTCCTGCAGCTTCTTATAAAACTTGTTCCAGAGTCACCACCATATTTCCCCAAGGATCAGTTAAGTGACAAATCAGAACGTTTTTTTGTAAATGAAGCTATTAGGAAAAACATTTTACAACTTTACGAAAAGGAGATACCCTATTCGGTTGAGGTAATTACTGAATTTTTTAAAGAGGAAGAAAAAATCATTCGAATTAGATCTNTTATTTTTGTTGAGCGAAATACGCAAAAGGGAATTATTATTGGTCATAAGGGAGAACAGCTTAAGACAGTTGGAATGAATGCTAGAAAGGATATTCAAGAATTTTTTGGAAAGAAAGTTCATCTNGAACTTTTTGTNAAAGTTGAGAAAAATTGGCGAACCAAACCAAAACAATTAAAACGTTTTGGGTATGAACATTAAACTAAAATACAATTCCCACATAATTCCATTACTTTTAATGTCAAATTATTAAAGTAGTGGGGATTGTAGCAATTGTTGGTAGACCAAATGTTGGAAAATCTACTTTTTTTAATCGCTTGATTAAAAANAGAGATGCAATCGTTGATGCACNTAGTGGCGTTACTCGAGATCGTCATTATGGNAAATCAGACTGGAATGGAATTGACTTTACTATTATTGATACTGGGGGTTACGTGGAGAGTAGTGACGATGTTTTCCAAAAAGAGATTGATAAACAGGTAAATCTTGCGATTGAAGAAGCTGATGCTATATTTTTTATGGTTGACTTGGTAGATGGAGTAACTGGAATGGACGAGACCATTGCAAAATTACTTCGTCGTTCTCATAAACCAGTTTTCTTGACAGCCAATAAAGGAGATAACTCCAAAATGAAAGAAAATATAATTGAATTCTACTCATTAGGATTTGAAAAAATTTATTCAGTTTCAGCTATAAATGGAAGTGGAACGGGAGAACTATTAGATGAATTAGTAAAAAAATTACCAAATAATAACAAAATACTTGAAGATGAACTACCTAGATTTGCAGTTGTAGGTAGACCTAATGCTGGAAAGTCATCTTTTATCAATTCCCTAATTGGTGAAGAAAGGTATATTGTTACTGATATTGCAGGAACTACTAGAGATAGCATTTATACTAGATATAATCGTTTTGGATTAGATTTTAATCTTGTAGACACTGCTGGTATTAGAAAAAAAAGTAAGGTAAAAGAAGATATTGAGTTTTATTCAGTGATGCGTTCAGTTAGAGCCATTGAAAATTGTGACATATGTCTCCTTTTGGTTGATGCAACCAGAGGATTTGATGGGCAAGTTAAAAACATATTTTGGCTTGCACAAAGAAACAATAAAGGGGTTGTAATTCTAATCAATAAATGGGATTTAGTTGAAAAAAAGACTTTGTCCTCTAAAGTTTTTGAAAATCAAATTCGTGAAAAAATTGCTCCTTTTACAGATGTTCCAATAATTTTTATTTCAGTATTGGGTAAAAAAAGAATTTTTAAGGCGATAGAAACTGGAGTTAAAGTATTCAAAAACCGTTCTAATCGTATTCCAACTCGTAAGCTCAATGATTTTTTACTTCCAATAATTGAGAGCCATCCACCGCCTTCTTATAAAGGGAAGTTCATAAAAATAAAATTTTGCACTCAATTGCCTTCACCCTATCCTCAATTTGTATTCTTTTGTAACCTACCACAATATGTTAAAGATTCATATAAAAGGTTTCTTGAAAAAAAAATTAGAGAAAAATATGATTATAATGGAGTACCTTTTCAATTGTATTTTAGAAAAAAATAATCATAATTTTTCTTTAAGCATTAACAAATCAGCCTTTAGCTTTTCCAATTTTTGAATAATAATTTGATTATTGCTATCCGAGGGATTTTTTATTTTGAGTTGTTTTTTTGTGCCCTCAATCGTCAGCCCTTTTTCCTTTACTAAATAGTAAATTTTTTCAATAATGATTACATCTTGCGGAGTATATTTTCTCGCTCCGCTTTGCTTTTTTTTAGGTTGAATTTCTTTAAACTCTTTTTCCCAAAACCTCAAAAGAGATGTATTTACATTAAATGCTTTAGCAATTTCTCCAATACTGTAGTACCTTTTATCAGGTAAATTTACGAGCATTAGTCCATAGATTGGTTCTCCTGGTTCGCAAGATTAAGCATGATATCAAACTCTTCGGCTGTTAAGTTTCCCGAATAATAGTTTAGGGGATTCACCCTTCTTCCGTCTTTAAAAATCTCATAGTGAAGGTGGGGACCTACTGAGCGACCTGTACTTCCAACATAGCCAATAACATCTCCTCTTTTAACCTTTTGTCTTCTTTTAACATTGTATTGACTTAGATGAGCATATAAACTTATATACCCAAACCCATGGTCAATACGAATATGCTTTCCATAACCTGCAGCCCGATTATCAGCTCTTCCAATAATTCCATCTCCCGAAGCATAAACCGGAGTGCCTTTTGGAGCTGTAAAGTCCATTCCTTGATGGAATCTTCTTTTTTTAGTAAAAGGATCTGTACGATATCCAAAACCAGAAGCCATACGTTTCAAATCACTTTTATGTATTGGTTGTATTGAAGGCATAGCACCTAAAAGTTCTTCTTTTCTTTTAGCCAAGCTCTCAATTTCTTCTAGAGATCTGGACTGAACAACCAATTGTTTCGTTAAAATTTCTAAACGTTTTGTTGTATTTATTATTAATTTTGAATTTTCATAACCCTCTAATTCTTTATAACGGTTAATACCTCCAAACCCCATTTTTCTTTGTTCTTCAGGAATTGGACTAGCTTCAAAATAAACTCGATAGAGATTATTATCCCTGTCCTCCACGTTAGAAATAACCTCTTCAATTTGCTCTAATTTTTTGTTGAGTAGTTCATATTGTAATTCAAAATTTTCTATTTCACGAGCTTGTAAAAGCTCTTTTGGTGTATGTAGTGTATCTGTATTTAGAAGTATAAAAAGTGAAACTACACCCGCAAAAATTGAGGCTAATAGAAAAAGAATAAAATTAGAAAGCACTGTAAAACGATTTCTCTCAACAGGAGTATAAGATAGAGTTTCTTTGTCGTAATAATATTTAACCTTAGAAATCGGAGCCATAAAGGTGGTCAAAAATNAATNAATTNAACCAAATATACTAAATATATGAATCATCACTACTCAATCATATTTAAAGGCATTAGCTGTTAAACTAAAAAACTATATTTGTAAAGGTTATAAAAACACTATAGCTGTTTATGAAAGCTTCTGAAATAAGAAAACAATTTTTTGATTTTTTTGAATCAAAAGCTCATGATATATTACCTTCAGCCCCCATGGTTACTAAGGACGACCCAACTTTAATGTTTACTAACGCAGGGATGAATCAATTTAAGCCATATTTTTTGGGTCATCAAAAACCGAAAAGTAATAGAATTGCCAATACACAAAAATGCTTGAGGGTTTCTGGAAAACACAATGATTTAGAGGAGGTTGGAATTGATACATATCACCATACTTTTTTTGAAATGTTGGGTAACTGGAGTTTTGGAGATTATTTTAAAAAAGAAGCAATAACATGGGCCTGGGAGCTTTTAACTGAGATATATAAAATTAATCCCGACAATCTTTATGTTACCATTTTCGAGGGGGATTCAGATGAGAACCTCAAGAAAGATTATGAAGCATATGAATTTTGGAAAGCTATTTTACCTGATGAAAGAATTTTATTGGGCAATAAGAAAGATAATTTTTGGGAAATGGGAGAACAAGGTCCATGTGGTCCTTGTTCAGAAATACATGTAGACCTAAGGGGTGAGGAAGAAAAATCTAGGACTCCTGGGGCAAATCTAGTAAATCAGGATCACCCACTAGTTATTGAGGTATGGAATCTAGTATTTATTGAGTTTAACAGAAGGGCCGATAGTAGTCTTGAATCTTTACCTCAAAAACATATTGATACAGGAATGGGATTAGAAAGACTTTGTATGGTNCTTCAAGGTAANACNTCCAATTATGAAACAGATGTTTTCACNCCGCTTATTAAAGAAATTGAAACTTTAAGTGGATTTAAGTATGGAANTGATGAAAATATAGATAGGGCTATTCGAGTGATTTCTGATCACCTNAGATCAGNTTATTTTGCCATTGCTGANGGNCAATTACCATCTAANAATGGTCCTGGATANGTCATTCGCAGAATCTTGAGAAGNGCAATCAGGTATGGATTTAATTTTTTAAATCAAAAAGAACCTTTTATTTTCCNTCTAGTTGAAACCTTGAATCAACAGCTAAANAATATTTTCCCAGAATTAGAAACCCAAAAAAGTATTTCAGCTAATGTAATTCGAGAGGAGGAAGCCTCATTTCTAAAAACCTTAGATCAAGGACTGACGCTATTGGATACAATATTAGCTTCTGCTGAAAGTAAAACTATAAGCGGCAAAAAGGCTTTTGAGTTATATGATACATTTGGTTTCCCCTTTGACCTTACTGCTTTAATTGCAAGGGAAAAAGGATATGTAATCGATGAGGAAGTTTTTAATCAAGAGATGGCAAAACAAAAACAACGGTCTAGAGTTGCAGCTATAAATGTCAAAGACGATTGGAAAATAATTCTTGAGGATGATGAAGAGGAATTTGTAGGTTATGATCTACTTTCTACTCAGGTCAAAATAACCAAATACCGAAAAATAAATTCAAAAAAAGAAGGAGAGTTTTTCCAATTGGTCTTCAATATCACGCCTTTTTATCCTGAAGGTGGAGGCCAAGTAGGAGATAAAGGTTATTTAGAATCTTCTAATGGAGAAGTTCATTATATTGTTGATACAAAAAAGGAAAATAATCTTATAGTACATCATTCTTCCACGCTTCCTGATGATTTAAATCAAAAATTTAATGCTGTTGTAGATTTTAACCAAAGACATAAAACTTCATGCAACCATAGTGCAACGCACTTACTTCACCAAGCTCTACGGTCTGTTTTAGGTGAACATGTTCAGCAAAAAGGTTCAATGATTCATTCGGGAATGTTTAGATTTGACTTTTCTCACTATGCTAAACTTACTGATGAAGAAATTGCAGCTGTTGAGCAATTTGTAAATGCAAGAATTAAAGAGCAGATTCCTTGTGAAGAGAGTAGAGGTGTTCCTTATGATAGAGCTATTTCATCTGGAGCAATTGCATTATTTGGAGAAAAATATGGAGATACCGTTAGGACAATCCGTTTTGGTCAGTCATTAGAGCTATGTGGGGGAACTCATATTAAGAACACTTCAGACATTTGGCATTTTAAAATTTCCTCTGAATCAGCTGTCGCTGCTGGAATTAGAAGAATAGAGGCCATTACAGGTGAAGCTGCTCTAATATATTTTGANCAAAAAAGTCAAGTCTTAGATGAAGTTAATAACCTTTTAAAAAACCCTCAAAATCCTTTCAAAGCAGTTAAGCAAATTCNGGCAGAAAATAATAGTTTAAAGAAAGAACTAAACAAATTAAAAAAATTAAAAAGTAAAATTTTAGTTGATGAAATCAAACTAGAAATTGAGGACATAAATGGTATTGCTTTTTTGGCAAAGGCTGTTGATCTNGANCCCCAGCTAATTAAGGATATTTGTTTCGAATTAGGTAAAGCTTATGATAATCTATTTTTAGTCTTNTGTTCGTCCAAAGGAGGAAAAGCTATTCTTAGTTGTTATATATCTAAACTACTTGTGAGTCAAAAAGAGCTTGACGCAGGAAAGGTTGTGCATCAACTGAGTAAATTCATTAATGGTAGTGGAGGTGGTCAATCTTTTTTTGCAACTGCAGGAGGAACAAATATCGAGGGTATACCTTTGGCATTATCTGCTTCTAGAGATCTCATTTAGAATTACATTTTAACTTCTGGAGGATATTTTTCTAATATTTCAGCAACAAATATACCTATTCGTTCATCACGGTTATCCATGTATTCGCTTATTGCCCCTCTTCCTTTCCCTTGCCAAATAAGTTGTTTTGTTTTTGCATCAATTATATCAATATAAAGTGTGCCCTCTGTTTGAGAGCTTACAGTATTAAAGTTTGGACCCCAAAACCAGGAATTCCAGCCCCAGAATCCATTATTTATATAAATTTTTTCTTTAGCGATTGTATTAATACTTATTAATAAATCTGGTATTTCAGACTTCATTAGGGATTTCTTAAATAAATTAAGATCAATAGCTTTTAAAATTCTTCGCTTGTCTAAATCAGAAATTTCGGCATTATCAATTCCAGGTTTAAAATAAGCATAAGTCTTATATTTTGAAAAATCAACACCAGAGTCATGGTCTGTAAAAACACTAATGGAACTGCAGCCAAGTAAAATACCTGATATTATTATTAATATTTTTTTCATAGTATATATGCATTATACACACAAAAATTATGCCGAAAGTATCAGCTTATTTTTGGATTGAATTCATATGGGCAGTGTCGGCAATTACTAGAACAACAATATCCTCTTTTAAGATGATATTTTTCTGTAAAAACTCGATAACCCTCGGGGGATAGGTAAAAATCTTCATCTAAAACTAACTCTGACATCATGTTGTATTTCAAAGGTAATTATAATTCAAGTATATACCTTAATTTTGATTTGAACTTGNAAAAAATGCCATTATTTGAAAATCTAAAATCCATAAATCAAAAACTACTTAAGCTTGATGGTTTTGAAATTACTATAAAAAGGGAAGATTTNTTACACNCCACTGTTTCCGGTAATAAGATNAGGAAGCTAAAGTACAATTTAGAACAAGCTAAAAAAGAAGGTTANCAAACTCTTTTGACCTTTGGAGGAGCCTTTTCTAATCACCTTGCCGCTACTGCTGCTTCTGGAAAGATTATGGATTTTAAAACCATTGGCGTAATTAGGGGTCAAGAAAAACNTCAANACCCAACCTTACAATTTTGTAAAGATAAAGGCATGATTTTATTTCCAGTCAGCCGATCAATTTATCGTAAAAAAGACACCAATGATTTTCATGATACTTTAAAAAATAAATTTGGTAAATTTTATTCCCTTCCTGAAGGAGGAACTAATTTAAATGCTGTTCGAGGTTGCACTGAAATTCTTGATAAATCAGATGAAGAATATGACGTAATATGTTGCAGTGTTGGAACAGGAGGTACAATATCTGGTTTAATCGAAAGCTCTCTGCCAAATCAAATGGTATTGGGTTTTGCAGCCCTTCTTAATGAGGAATTAGACCAAGAAATAAAGAAGTTTACTGTAAAAAAAAATTGGGATATAAATTACAACTATGTATTTGGTGGGTATGCAAAAGTTTCTTTAAAACTTATTGAATTTATCAATGATTTTAAAAAAAAATTTAAAACTCCTCTAGATCCTGTCTATACTGGAAAGCTTCTTTTTGGTATTTTTGATTTGATAAAAAAAAAGCAATGGAATTGGGGGAAACGAATATTAATTATTCATACCGGTGGTCTACAAGGGATACCTGGAATGAATCAAATGCTGAGTAAAAAAAAATGGCCTGTAATCGAAGTTTAAATTATATTTCTATATTGATAATAATCTTATTATTAATGGGTTGTGGTGGATTAAAGAAGGTTAGTATTCGAGATGCCATTCCACCCGAGAAATCCTCAAAAAAAGTTGAGTCAAAGCCATCTAGTAAGGAGATTAAAACTTATAATCCTAAAAGAAATCTAACTATTTCAGAAAGAGTTAATAATTATGTGGCAACTTTCTCTCCTATTGCATGTGAGGAAATGAATGCTTACGACATACCTGCTAGCATTACTTTAGCACAGGGAATATTAGAGTCTAGTATCGGTGATAGTCGATTGGCATTAGTTGCAAACAACCACTTTGGGATTAAATGCCATAGTGATTGGGTTGGAAAACGTATTTACCACGATGACGATGAAAAAGGAGAGTGTTTTAGAGTTTACAAAGATCCTAGAACTTCATATCGCGACCACTCACTTTTTTTGACCAATAGATCCCGCTATGATTTCTTATTCGACCTAAAAATTGATGATTACAGGGGCTGGGCAAAAGGCTTGCGTAAAGCTGGATATGCTACTGATCCCAAATACCCTGACAAGTTGATAAGTCTAATTGAACGATATGAATTGAATCGTTTTGATTTTAAAAATAAAAGGAAACGTAAAAATAATTCTAAAAAAGTTTTGGGACAGCCGACAGTAAAAAAAGTTCATCTTGTTAAGAAAGGAGATACACTTTATTCTATTTCTAAACAATATAAAGTAAATATTAAATCATTAGTTAGAGAAAACCAGCTAGAAGATAATACCATTTTTCCAGGGCAAAATTTAATTATTCCATTATACAAATAGTATGATCTATAAAAGAAGCAGTACTTTATTTAAATCGGCCAAAAAGGTTATCCCAGGGGGGGTAAATTCTCCAGTTAGGGCTTTTAAGGCTGTAGGGGGTACCCCTATTTTTATAAAAAAAGCAAAAGGGGCCTATTTGTATGATATGGATGGAAATTCTTTTATTGACTTTATTTCTAGTTGGGGCCCAATGATTCTTGGACATGCCTTTGAACCTGTTATTGACGCGGTAAAATCACGAGCAGAGAGAGGTACTTCTTATGGAATACCCACTGAGCTAGAGACCCAAATCGCCGAATTGGCAGTAAAAATGGTTCCCAATATTGACAAAATTAGAATGGTTAACTCAGGTACAGAGGCATGTATGAGTGCTATTCGATTGGCACGAGGATATACCAAAAGAGAAAAGATTATAAAGTTTTCAGGTTGTTATCATGGGCATTCAGATGCTTTTTTGATTCAAGCGGGAAGTGGTGCTGTAACTTTTGGTGCGCCTAATAGTCCTGGGGTGACTCTTGCTACCGCCAAAGATACTCTTCTAGCAGATTATAATGATTTGGATAGTGTTAATTATCATTTTGAACAACATCCTGAGCAAATTGCTGCCATAATTGTTGAACCAGTGGCTGGAAATATGGGTTGTATACCACCACAATTTGGATTCTTGCATGGATTAAGAAGTTTATGTGATAAGCACCAAACCCTTTTAATTTTTGATGAGGTCATGACGGGATTTCGATTAGCCAAAGGTGGCGCACAAGAAAGTTTGGGAGTAAATGCTGATCTTATAACTTATGGTAAAGTTTTGGGTGGTGGACTGCCTGTAGGTGCTTTTGCAGGAAGAACAGAAATTATGAATCAACTTGCTCCTGAAGGACCAGTCTATCAGGCAGGGACCCTCAGCGGGAATCCTATTGCTATGGCAGCTGGTTTCGCAATGCTGACATATCTGAATGAAAATCCCGAGGTTTTTGACAGACTTGCAAAAAAAACAAGATTAATAGCCCAGGGTATGACTGATTTACTAGATAAAAAAAGTATTCCATATCAAATCAATCGTTACGGTTCGATGATGTCACTTCATTTTACGGATGAAGCAGTGGTGGATTTTAAAACTGCTTCTTTGGGAAACAACAATAATTTTAAAGAATATTTTCATGGCATGTTAAATCGGGGTATATACTTGCCTCCCAGTGCTTTTGAAAGTTATTTTTTAAATGATGCTCTATCGGAAAAAGATATTGATTTTACTCTGTCAGCTTTTGATAATTGGTTAAATAATAAATAGAGTACTGATCAAATTTTTGAGGTAAAGCCATATTTAATTTACAGGGGTACATTCATTTACGGCTTTTTANTTTTTAGGAACCTACAAATGNTATTTTACTGAAAGATAAAGTNCTTTCAACAACANNTGNGTNTAATAATNTCGGTAAAATTAGTTTCTNAATGNACGATTAGCTAACTAATGAGAGCCAAAGACCTTGTTCGTCTTTTGTNACTTTGGCAAGCTTATTTNGGGTAAGACCTTTAATTGCTTTATCCCATTTTTTATTGCTAAGATCAACCTTTTCTTTTAGAAATTTAAGTAAAACTGGACTCTCTTTTTTCAGAAGACCAAAAATTAATTTTTCCTCATTGTTAAGTATAATTGATTTTTTCTTAGGTTTCATCTGNGGGAAGAAAAGGACTTCTTGTATTGAGGTGTTATTTGTCAACAGCATAGTTAACCTGTCAATTCCAATGCCAATTCCTGAGGTAGGTGGCATACCATATTCAAGGGCACGAAGAAAATCCTGATCGATAAACATTGCTTCATCATCTCCTTTTTCGCTAAGGGTCAATTGGGCTTCAAAACGTTCCCTTTGGTCAATAGGATCATTNAGCTCTGAATAAGCATTGGCTAATTCCTTTCCATTAACCATTAGTTCAAAGCGTTCCGTTAGTTTTGGATTATTTCGGTGTTGTTTGGTTAAAGGACTCATGGATTTTGGGTAGTCCGTAATGAATGTGGGTTGAATGAAATGATGTTCGCATTTTTCNCCAAAAATTGTATCAATTAACTTACCCTCTCCCATTGTATCGTCAACTTTGATTCCAAAATCTTCTGCAGTTGNTCTAAGTTGTTTTTCATCCATTGAAGAAACATCAATTCCTGTATGTATTTTGATGGCTTCAAGTAAAGGAATCCTTGGGTAAGGAGCTTTAAAATCTATTGAATTTTCTCCTACTACTACAGCTGAGGTTCCATTGGTATCTATAGCAACTTTTTCCAATAAGTTTTCGGTCATCTTCATCATCCAGAAGTAGTCTTTGTAAGCAACATAAAGCTCCATAACAGTAAATTCTGGATTATGGCTGCGGTCCATGCCCTCATTACGAAAGTCTTTCGCAAACTCATAAACCCCATCAAAACCACCAACAATGAGGCGTTTTAAGTACAGTTCATTTGCAATTCTCAAATATAGTGGAATATTCATTGCATTATGGTGGGTTAAAAAAGGTCTAGCAGCAGCTCCACCTGGAATAGGTTGAAGAATAGGAGTCTCTACTTCGAGATAATTTTTTTCATTAAAAAAACTACGTATGCTGTTGGTAATTTTTGTGCGCTTGACAAACGTATCTTTTACTTTTGGATTCAAGATTAAATCCAAATATCTTTGGCGGTATCGTAATTCGGGGTCACTAAATTCATCGTATATATTTCCATCTGAATCGGCTTTTGGTAGTGGAAGAGGCCGAAGTGTTTTATTGAGTATTTGGAAGGACTTTACCATAATAGTTTTTTCGCCAACTTGAGTAGTAAAAAGTGTGCCCTCTAACCCAATGATATCTCCAATATCGAGTAACCTCTTGTATAATTCATTGTAAAGTATTTTGTCCTCACCCTCGCAAATTTCATCGCGATTAAAATATAGTTGAATCCTCCCACTACTATCTTGTAATTCAGCAAAACTTGCTTTCCCTTGAATACGTCTAGACATTAACCGACCTGCAATAATTACAGTTTTTCCTTCCTCAAAATTATCTTTTATGGATTGTGAATCATTATCTACTGGGAACAGTGCAGCAGGGTAGGGGTCAATACCCAAGTCCCTTATAGCTTGAAGCTTTTCCCTTCTTACCTTTTCTTGCTCTGATAGTTCCTCCATATAATTTTTAAGATTTTTGTAAATATAGTCACTCTAGATGAATAGGGAATCAATTTTGCTATCTTTGCACAAAACAGTTTTTTATTGAGCTTTTGGCGCGTGATTTTATCAATCTTTTTTCCTCCTCTGGCTGTGGTTGATCAAGGTTGCGGTTCGTTTATTATTGTCTTTTTATTAACTCTTTGTGGCTGGGTTCCAGGAGTTATCGCAGCACTAGTTATTTTAAATAACCCTGATAGGTGAAATGAATAAAAATAAAAAAGTAAAGATTACTGAACTAGGACTGCTTCCCTACAGCCAAGCTTGGGAGCTTCAGGAAGAATATTTTTCCAATACAATAGCTATAAAAAAACAAAATCGTAATTCGCATGTTCCGATTATAACACAAAACCACATGTTAATTGTAGAGCATCCTCCAGTTTTCACCTTGGGTAAAAGTGGGAAAATGGAGCATTTATTGATAAACGAAGAAATCCTTAAAGCTAAAGGAATCGATTTTATAAAAACAAACCGTGGTGGAGATATCACATTTCATGGTCCAGGTCAATTAGTAGGTTATCCAATTCTGGATTTGGATAATTTCTTTACAGATATCCATAAATACCTTCGTTGTTTAGAAGAAATGATAATCAAAACCCTCTCAGATTTTGGTTTAAATGGTGCTCGTAGTGATGGGGAAACCGGGGTTTGGTTAGATTTGGATACCTCATTTGCCCGAAAGATATGTGCCATGGGTGTACGCGCTAGTCGTTGGGTTACTATGCATGGATTTGCTTTAAACATAAATACAGATCTTTCTTATTTTGATTACATTATTCCTTGTGGGATTAAAGGAAAGGCAGTTACCTCAATTGCTAAAGAGCTTAAGCATGAGGTCGATACTACTGAAGTTAAAGCGGCTATACTTAAACATTTTTCTGAGATTTTCGGAGTAGAAATCGTTAATTGATTTCATAGACCAATAAACTATTATCTTCTGCCGTGACAAGTAGTTCTAATGCTTTGTCTTTATCGCTATTGGATAAGTCTACCGCCCCATTACCATAGACTGGGAAGCCATCTACTTTTTTTCCATTACTTAGGAAAAGGTATACTTTTTGAGCTTCCCTATCTGTTGTACTTATGTAAAGTGTATTGTTGATGTAAAATATTTTTGGTGATGTGTAATTTCCAAAAGGAAGGGTAACTGGTAAACCTTTAATATTAAGATTGTTATCCGATAAAGTCACTAGCGATTTGGTCGTTGCGTCAATTTTGTGATTTTTACTTAGCCCAAGGGGAGAAGTGACTTGGTTTCCTCCAGTATCCACCTGGATAAGGTTTCCTTCACTATCCGTAACACAAAAAGTATTAAGATAAGAGAAAACCCCATTTTCGCTAAAATTGATTTTACCTTTTACATTTATTCGGTCGAGGCCAGTTCGAGAAACAATTTTTAACCTATTGTTATCCAACGGCATGACAATGTAATCCTTCCGTTGGAATCTTATGTGTTTTGGAGAGGAAAGAATCTGAGCCTGAACTTTTTTAAGTTTAAAACCATTAACCCTTTTTCCTTTCCCATCATACATCAATAGTGACTTGTCTTGGGCAACTAAAAAGCGATAGTTTCGGTTATTGTCGTAATCAAATATACTGAGGGGAAGAGGATATTCATTTTTGGGTAATTTAATATTAAATGGCTTAACAATTTTTCCGTTTCGATCCAAAACTATCAATTTGTCTTGAGTTCTAAAAGCCATTTGTAATCGATTGTTCTTATATAAATCTACCTGTTGAATTGGTCCAATTATTTTTCCAGCTAATTGTTTCTTCCAAAACAATTTTCCAGTATTNGAATATAAGTACAATACATGATCTTGGTCCTGAATAGCAATATCCATTCCATTACTTCTATGATTTTTAAGCCATTGTGGTGATATGATTGAGGGTTTGGGAAGATCAATTGATAATACATTATTCACCCCTCTTTTATTTTTGAAGGGTTCATCTTTTTTAATACTAAAATGAANGTGAGAAAAACGATCCTCCCCAACACCCTGGAATACAACAAGTGGATAATCCGATACTGGAAGTGCTGAAATTTCTTTAGTTTGGACTCCATTCTTCTTTTCCCAATACTCTACAAGGTTTTTAGATTGCCCCACCCAGATAAAAGAATTTTCATTTGATAGTCTGTTTTGAAGGATTTTAAAATTTGTATTTTCTCCTAAGGTGTTTTTATCAAGATAGTTGCCTAAAATATTCTTTAGTCCACTTTCCGATTCAGTTAATATCAAAAAATCTTGGAATTGGCAGGACCAAGATGGACTAAACTTCTGGCCAAAACTAGATAGAACACTTACAAGGTCTTTTGGCACATCAATTTTGTTATATCTAGCACCTCTATAGGTTTTTGGTTCAACTTCACTCAAAGTAAAATTAGGAACTTCCTCTAATGAATTTAGGTGAAAAATAACAGAATTTTGCATTGCTGCATTTATCCAACCAATTTCAGTTACTGATTTTAGATATGAGAAATCAATTTTATTTAGTGGAATATTTGCTGTCCTAGAATAATTTTTAAAATTATTCTCCAATTGTTTTGCATTATCAANTGAAAGACTTAANTATGATGTAAAATTCATTGGAACCAAATTATGGAGTTCTGTTTTAGTNGGGTTAAGAGACTTAATTAAATTTAAAGCATCTGGTATTGAATCATTTATAAATGCAACACCNTCAATACTGAAAAAATTACTTTCTACTTCTAAGTCNAAAGCTAACCATTGCTTGCCAGTTTTTGGAAAAAGTGGAACCTCGGTGAAAAAAGAATTAAATAGAGATTTTGATGATGGATGAATAAAAAAGTTGATGGCCAAATTTTGATTTATTGTTTCTGCTAATTGAAAGAATTCAGGACTAGTTATACCTCGATTTTTTTTAACATAATTTCGAATCCCATTTTCAATTAATAATTTTGATTCAGCAATCATTTTTAGGTTACCAAATTGAGCAATATATAAATTTTGANTTCCCTTGGTAATAGATCCAATTGTTTGACCACTGTAATTAATTTCTGTTTCATACTTTATTAATGTGTCAGCAGGAATTGATTTGGTAACAAAACTCACTGTCTTTTGATCTTTTCCTATNGTTGTTATACTATATACAAAAGGAAGTGAAGGGTTTTTGGGCGTTATGTTTTTGATAGTTTTTTTTAAACTAGGATGAAGTGCAAAAATTTTCATCAGCAATGATGAATTAGCTANATCTAANGTATCATTTACTTGAATTACAAAAGATGTGTTTTGAGGCACGGCCTCCAATAAATCAATATCTTTCAATCTCTGTTGACTACACCCAGTTATTGTTAGAAAAATTAAAANATTAATAATTATTAACCGCATACTNTTCAAAATTATTAAAAACCCTCCTTTTTCAATAGTATAGATTAATTAATATATTCAACGAACTTTTCAACAATTAAGATTATTTTAATTTAAATGTTAATCTTTAATTGTTTAGGGAGTAATTGAAAAGATTTTCGATGATGTGGTGTGATTCCTCTNAGTTTTATTGCGGCCCTGTGAGATTTAGTTGGATAACCCTTGTTTTTATGCCAATGAAAATCGGGATATTCATTGTGAATTTTTTCCATGTAATCATCCCTGTANGTTTTTGCTAAAACTGAGGCAGCAGCTATGTTAAGGTATTTTCCATCTCCTTTAATGATACAATGATGGGGAATATTGTCAAATGAATGAAATCGGTTCCCGTCCACTGAGATAAACTCAGGTCTTATCTTCAGTTTTTTTAATGACAAATGCATGGCTTTGATACTTGCATTTANTATATTNATTTGATCTATTTCCTTAGGAGNAACATGTGCATAAGTATAATCCAGCGCTTGCTNTTGGATCAACNNTCGAAGCTGTTTGCGNTGTTTTTCGTTTAGTTTTTTGGAGTCATTTAAAAAAGGTAAATTGAAAGATTCTGGTAAAATTACTGCAGCNGCAGTCACAGGGCCTGCTAAGCATCCTCTTCCAGCCTCATCTGTCCCTGCCTCAATCTTTAAAGAAAACTGTGCTGCTAACATTATCAGATTTTTCGTTTGCATTATTGAAGACAATTTAAGTACATTTATTTTAACTTCGCATCAAATTCATTTTAATGAGGCGACAGTTAGCTTTTTTTTTACTGCTGTTTACCACACTTTCCTTTGCACAAAAGATTAGTGAAACAAATAACCCTAATCCTACTTTTAAAAACACGCTTGAAGTAAAGGGTTTTTCTGTTCCAGTTGAAGTAGTTGACAGTTTAGAGGTTGTAAATGACAGTACTTCTGTTGAAGTAATTTTACCTATTAGCAAAAAAGATTCTATTCGGTTTTTGAATTTTTCAATTCCCAAGCTAGGAATCCTTAAAAATGAATTAATTAAAACTCCACATGAAGAAGAGGCAGATTCGCTGCCTAGAAAATTTGAGATCATGGGCCGTTTAAGTTTAGATCACGATAGCAGATTGATATCTACAAATTTATTTATTCAGTTACTAGATTCTTTCTCAATAGAAAGAACTCAGTATAATTTACGTCTTATTGAGCTTAGAAAAGTTTTTCAAAAACCGATTAAAGAAATGAATGAGATAACTGTTGAGGATTATAAGATTTTCTATTCAGATGGTAAAGAAACACATTTGGATACAACATTAAATATCAATAAGGACTACCGTCATAATTATTTGCGGAGGGATTATTTCGAAGTTTTAACTTTTCCCAATACTGGTGAGGGTTATAATAAGCTTGGTTATGATTTTCAAGGGGAGAAAAAAACTCCTCAAATTGGTGCTAGGGCAAAACACTTTGCATATCTGGAGGAAGAGAAAACCCCATATTTTAAAGTCCCAACCCCTATGACGGAGCTATTTTTTAAATCTGTTTTTGAGCAGGGTCAAATGGTTGATGCTTTAATTACTGTTAACACATCTCCAAGATTTAATCTTTCAGTTGCTCATAAAGCATATAGATCCCTTGGAAAATATATAAATACTCTAGGTGGAGGAACCAATTTACGCTTTACTACGAATTACACTTCAAAAAATTATCGTTACCGTCAGTATTCTCATTACGTAGCACAAAGATTAGAAAACCAGGCAAATGGTGGGCTAGATTCTTTAAGTGTTTACTTTTTTGAGAAAGCTGTAGAAGAATTTGATTATGATGGATTTTTAGACCGATCGAGATTGACTAACAATATTGAAGTAGATAATACGCTGTCTGGAAGGAGATATTATATTGATCAACAATATGATTTTATAATAGGAGGTAATAATAAGATGTATAATTATGAAAGACCAAAAATATTGACAGCAGGTTATAAAATCAATTATGAAATAAAGCAGTTTAATTATAATAATATTAAAGCAAATGGATTTTTTGGAACTGTCTCAGGTACATCCAATTATCAGGTTAGTAATCGATTAGATAAAATGGAAAACGAGATTTACGCGATCTACAATAAAAAAAAATTCGGGAAATTAAAAGTGGGAATACGCTTTTTTGATTGGAATTATTTTATAATTTTTCCTGAAGATAAAAAAAGGGACGAGCCGGTTAATCGCGGACCTAATCCTACCTCAATTAAAACAAATCAATTTGCTTTAGATTCCTATTGGGAAAAAATATTTTTAAAATTTCAATTTAGGGCTGAAGGTTATTTTTCAATCAAAAAACTATACTCTACACAATTTTTGTCTGGAGCAATAAGTAGGCAGTTTAAAAATCAAATGTATGTTGAGGCTAAACTTAGCATTCGTGATCAATCACCTAATTTCAACTTTTTCCTTCATAGAAGTAATTTTATTGAGTATGACTGGTATAATCCAAATTTTGTAAACCAAAAATTTAATACTTTAGAATTTGTTTTTAATCACCCATTCTGGGGAAATTTTAAAGGTAAATACGAGCTAATAAATAATTATACTTTTTTCAAAAACTTATTGCCTACTAAAAGGATGATAAATTTCTTAGAAAAAACAAATAAGTTAGAAGAGGAGTTAATAGTTGCCCCAGAGCAATNTGAAAATCAAATCACTTATCTCAAATTAAGATGGAACAANATTATTAATATNGGTAAATTTTCACTTGCTAATACTCTTCAATATCAAAAAGTGNCTCAAACCGGTNCAAAAGAAAGCTTCAAACCACTTAATGTTCCAGAGTGGAATATTAGAAGTTCCCTATTTTTTTCGAGTAATCTTTTTGGAAAAGCACTTTACCTCCAAACAGGTATTACAGCACAATATTTTACCAANTACTATGGTGATCGNTACAGTCCCNTAATTGGTGAATTTATATCACAAAATCATACNGAAATTGGTAATTTTCCTAGAGTCGATTTTTTTATNAATGCAAAAATCCAACAAACNAGGCTNTTTCTTAAATTTGAACATTTCAATGATGATAACACAGGCTACAACTACTACTCAGCTCCTTTNACACCCTATAGGGATTCTATACTNNGGTTTGGGATTGTTTGGAATTTTTTTCAGTAAATTTAAATAGCTACTAAATCTCCTGTTTTATTNTTTTGAGGTAAATTAGACTTTCCCATAAGATATGAATCAACTTGATGTGCAGCTTCACGACCCTCAGATATTGCCCAAACNATAAGTGATTGTCCTCTTCTTGCATCTCCTGCAGTAAAAATATTAGGTTTATTGGTCTGGTAGAATTTCTCTCCTTTAATATTTCCTCGTTTATCGAAATTAAGTCCAAATTGTTCAGGAAGAGATTTTTCAGGTCCAGTAAATCCAAGGGCAAGGAGGGCTAATTCACATGGCCATTCCTTTTCAGAACCCTCAATTTCTGATAATTTAGGNCGTTCTCCGGATATTTTTTTCCATTCAACTTCTACAGTTTTCAATCCTTTTAGATTTCCNTTTGAATCTCCAACAAACTCTTTAGTCAATATGCTCCATTCTCTATGACTTCCCTCCTCATGAGAGGAGCTTGTTTTAAGTTTAAAAGGCCAATAGGGCCAAGGGTTTTCATCAGTTCTTTGATCAGACGGCTTAGGCATTATTTCAAAATTAGTGACACTTTTTGCGCCTTGCCTATTCGAAGTTCCAATACAGTCAGANCCAGTATCTCCCCCTCCAATGACAATTACATTTTTATCTTTTGCAANGTATTTGGGAAGGCGATTATGTTGGCCATCTACAGCTTTATTGTTGTGGGGCAAGAAATCCATTGCTTGAACAACACCTTTCAAATTGGCACCCTCAATGGGGAGTTCTCTTTTTATTGTAGAGCCTGTGCAAATAACCACTGCGTCGTATTTGGCTTCTATTTCTTTTGCCAATATAGTAACACCTATCTCAACGTTGCANTTAAATTCAATTCCTTCTGCTATTAAAATTTCAAGACGCCTGTCTATAACTTTTTTTTCCATTTTAAAATCTGGAATCCCATATCTTAATAGCCCTCCAATCTTATTATCTCTCTCAAAAACAGTAACCTTATGACCAGCTCTATTCAATTGTTGAGCAGCAGCTAATCCAGCNGGTCCNGAGCCTATAACAGCAACTGTTTTTCCNGTACTAAATTCAGGTAATTGTGGCTTAATCCATCCCTCAGAAAAACCACGTTCAACAATGTATTTTTCAATTAATTCAATTGATACAGGTGGATTGACAATACCAAGTACACANGCTTCTTCACATGGAGCAGGGCAAAGTCTTCCAGTGAATTCAGGAAAATTATTTGTAGAATGCAAAATTGTCAANGCACTTTTCCAGTCATTCCTATAAACAGCATCGTTAAAGTCGGGGATTAGATTTCCTAATGGGCATCCACTATGACAAAACGGTACACCACAATCCATACACCTNGCACCTTGTTCCTCAAGTTCTTTATTTTTTGGTGCAACTGTAAATTCTTTATAATCTTTTATACGTCTCTTAGGAGCAATTGCTGGCTCCTTAATTCTATCGAATTCCATAAATCCTTTGATCTTACCCATAGTTAAAGAGATTTTTCAGTTTTTTTATTGGACATCATTTCTAATGCTTTCTTGAAATCGGTTGGCATTACTTTTATAAAGTTTTTAATTGAATTAGGCCAAGTATTTAATATTTCAGATGCAATTGTGCTATCAGTTAGTTTGTGATGGTTTTTGATAAGTTCTAAAAGATTGTTTTGATCATTTTCATCAAGGTTTTCAAGCTCTACCATTTCAAGATTAAACTTCCTTTCATCAAAAAATCCATTTTTATTATAGATGTATGCAATACCACCACTCATTCCTGCAGCAAAGTTTCTACCAAATTCTCCAAGTATCACAGCAATTCCACCAGTCATATATTCACACCCATGATCTCCTATTCCTTCAACAACAGCTTTGGCTCCTGAATTTCTAACGCAAAATCTTTCCCCTGCAATACCATTTACATAAGCTTCACCATTTGTAGCCCCATACAATGCGACATTACCAATAATTATATTTTGATCAGACACAAAAGTGGCATCCTTAGGGACTTTGGCGATTAATGTAGCTCCAGATAAACCTTTTCCAAAATAATCATTTGATGTACCAGTTATTTTAAGTCTAAGACCTTTTGTTGCAAAACAACCAAAACTCTGCCCTGCAGTTCCAATGAAATTTATTTTAATTGAGTCAGTAGGGAGGCCATTTGCCCCATGTAATTTGGAAATCTCATTACTTAAAATTGTTCCTATAGTTCTATCAGTATTTTTAATTTTGTAAGATAATTCAATTGGATTTTTGTTATAGATTGCATCTTTAGCGTCATCCAGAATCCTAAAATCAATAACTTTTTCTAAGTTATGATTTTGTAATTCAGTATTTCTTTCAATAATAGACTCAGACGATGTTTCATTTGCTTTGTATAAAATTCTTGATAAATCAATTCCTTGAGCTTTATAATGTTTGATTGCTTTACTCATATTTAGTTTTTGGGACTGACCAACCATTTCATCGACATTTCTAAACCCTAATTCAGCCATAATTCGTCTTAATTCCTCTGCTACGAAATACATATAATTAATTACATGTTCAGGTTTACCTTTAAAGTTTTTTCTCAACTCAGGGTCCTGCGTAGCAATTCCAACAGGACATGTGTTTAAATGACATGCTCTCATCATTATACATCCACTTGCAATTAATGGAGCGGTAGAAAAACCAAATTCCTCAGCACCAAGTAGACATGCGATTGCAACATCTCTTCCGGTTTTTAGTTGCCCATCACATTCAAGTACAATTCTACTCCTTAAACCATTTAAAACAAGTGTTTGTTGAGCTTCAGCAATTCCAAGTTCCCATGGTAGTCCTGCGTGTTTTAAAGAGGTTAAAGGAGATGCGCCAGTACCACCATCATATCCAGAGATTAGTATAACATCCGCTTTTGCTTTAGCTACTCCAGCAGCAATTGTTCCTACACCAACCTCAGAAACTAATTTTACATTTATTCTAGCTTTTCGATTCGCATTCTTCAAATCATAAATTAGCTGTGACAAATCCTCAATGGAATAAATATCGTGATGGGGAGGTGGAGAGATTAATCCAACATAGGGTGTAGAGTTTCTCACTGAGGCAATGTAGGGGTTTACTTTAGGACCTGGTAATTGGCCTCCCTCTCCTGGCTTAGCACCCTGAGCCATTTTAATTTGTATTTCTTTAGCAGAGCTGAGATAGTAGCTAGATACGCCAAACCTTCCAGAAGCAACTTGTTTAATAGCAGAGTTTTTAAGGTCTCCATTTTCGTCTGGCATAAATCTCTTGACGTCTTCACCACCTTCGCCAGAATTACTTTTTCCTCCTATTCTATTCATTGCAATCGCAAGATTTTCGTGTGCTTCTTGACTAATTGATCCAAGAGACATAGCTCCAGTTTTAAATCTTTTAACGATTTCGGTCCATGGTTCGACCTGGTCAATGGGAATAGGATCAAATTTTGAAAACTCAAATAAGCCCCTTAATGTCATAAGCTTTTGATTTTGATCATTAATCAAATCAGCAAATGTCTCATATTTATCAAAGTTTTTATTTCTTACTGCCTGTTGAAGGGAGGCAATAGTGGAAGGGTTTACAACATGTGCTTCACCATCTCTACGCCATCTATATTCTCCACCAATTTCTAATGGTAGTCCCAAATTAGACTCATGAATATATGCTTTACTATGTCTTTTGCCAATATCTTTTTCTATTTCATAAAGGCCAATTCCTTCAATTCGGGTAGGAGTATTAGTAAAGAATTCGTCAATAAAATTTTGAGACAATCCCAATGCCTCGAAAATTTGCGCTCCTCTGTATGAATTTAGTGTAGAAATACCAATTTTATTCATGACCTTGATGATTCCTTTTGCAATGGCTTTATTAAAGTTATCAATTGCCTTTGACTTACTTAAACTGATCTCCTTTTGTTCTAACTCATATTCAATTATCTCATTAACAAGGTATGGATTGATAGCGCTTGCTCCATATCCAAAAAGAAGTGCAAAATGATGAGGTTCTCTTGGCTCAGCAGACTCTATAATTATTCCAAAAGAAGATCTCTTTTTTTTGCGCTTNTAAAAATTNTGNACATGAGACGTAGCAAGNAGTGNNGGNATAGGAGCCATNGTNGGGGAAACACCTCNGTCNGANANAANAATNATATTNNCNCCATTAGAAATNTCATTATCNATCTTNTCTACNATTTCACCTAAAGCAATTTCAAGCCCNTTATAACCCATATCTACCTCATACAAAATGGGTATTTTAGCAGCCTTTATATGGCTTTTTTTGTAAGAATATATTTTTTCGAGGTCTTCATTTGATATAATTGGATTTTCAATGAATAGTTTCTTAGCATGACTGGGAGAAATATCAAAAACATTAAATTCTTTTCCAAGAGTGAGGCTTATATCAGTAACAATTTCTTCTCTTATGCCATCAAGTGGAGGNTTTGTTACTTGNGCAAANAGCTGTTTAAAATAATTAAATAAAAGTTGTGGTTTATCTGACAAAACAGCTAATGGAGTGTCAGTTCCCATAGATCCTATTGCCTCTTTACCGTTTAAAATCATTGGAGAAATGATAGTCTTCAAATCTTCTTGGGTATATCCAAATATTCTCATTCTTGTCTCAAAACTTTCTCCCTCGGATTCGCTATCGGAATTGTTGTAAGGAATATCCTTGAGCGCTATCAAATTTTCATCTATCCATTTTTTATAGGGTCTTTTGGAGGTAATCAATTTTTTTATCTCCTCATCTTGAACTATTCTTCCNTCATCCATATTGACTAGGAACATTTTTCCTGGCTCAAGCCTTCCATGAAACTGTACATTGCTTGGTTCAATTTCAAGCACACCTGTTTCAGATGACATTACAACATATCCATCTTTGGTAACAGTATATCTTGACGGTCTAAGACCATTCCTATCAAGTAANGCTCCAATGTATTTTCCATCTGTAAAAGGTATCGATGCAGGACCATCCCAAGGCTCCATTAAGCAGGAATTAAATTTATAGAAAGCTTTTTTAGCATCATCCATATAGGTATGCTTTTCCCATGCCTCAGGAACCAACATCATCATAACCTCTGGAAGCGACCTGCCAGTTGAGAGAAGAAGCTCTACTGCCATATCCATGGAACAAGAGTCTGATTTACCAGGGAGTATTATTGGCAACATTTTCATTATATCAGGACCAAAAGATTCACTTTCTAAAAGTTCCTCTCTAATCTCCATTCGGCTAAAATTACCTCTGTATGTATTTATTTCTCCATTATGGCACATATATCTAAAGGGTTGTGCCAAGTCCCAAGTTGGAAAGGTATTTGTAGAGAATCGCTGGTGGACAAGAGCAAGTTTTGTTACCACTCTTGGGTCTGATAGATCAGAATAATATCCTTTGATATCCTCAGGGATAAGTAATCCCTTGTATATTAAGGTCCTAGTTGAAAGACTAGGTAGGTAAAAATAAGAACTCTGCGAGAGATTAGAATTATGTATTGTATGTTCTGAAATTTTTCTGGCACAAAATAATTTGTTATTAAATTCTTGATTTGAAATATTTTTGTCGCCTTTACTGACAAAAACCTGCATTATTTTTGGTTCTGTTTGCGCGGCAATTGTTCCAACTATTTCGGTTTTTACGGGAACTTTTCTCCAACCAAGAACTTTGAGACCTTGTTTCTTAAATTCCGATTCTAAAACCCCAACACAATAAGAGCTCTGATTATCCTTACGTGGAAGGAATACCATTCCAACTGCATATTCATTTTCGTCAGGCAAATCAAAACTACATTGATCTTTTAAAAATTTGTGAGGGACTTCAATCAAAATTCCAGCACCATCTCCTGTTTTTCCATCAGCGCTAACTGCACCCCTGTGCTCAAGACAATCNAGNATATCAAGGGCCTTGTGAATAATATCATGAGTTTTCTTACCCTGAAGGCTACATATGAATCCCGCACCACAGTTGTCGTGTTCAAATTCAGGGGAATATAGTCCTTGTTTTTCTGGTAGCATGTTTAGAAAATGGTATTTTGAGAACTACAAATCTACTTTTTTAATAATTATGCTCAAATGTTTGTTATNTACAATCATTTATAATTGTCAAATTATAATTTATAGCCNAAAAAAATGACAATAAATCAATGTTTTGCTTTATTTAGCATTATTTTTCTAATTTAAAATATTGTCAAAGCTCTGATTTTTCAGCTAATTTCTAAATATTGAAAACTCATCATTATTATTTCATAGGTGCCATGTCGGGAACTTCACTGGATGGGTTAGATTTAGTATACGTTAAATTTACAAAAAGAGATATTTGGAATTTTAAAATTTTAGCATCTAAAACCTATCATTATGATTCGAATTGGATCACTAAATTGTCTGGTTCGATTGATATATCCTCAAAGGCTATGGGTAAACTGGATATTAAATTTTCAAATTTTCTTTCTGAAAAGATTTTGGTTTTTATTGAGGAATTTAAAATTGAAAAACTTGACGGAGTTGGTTCTCATGGACATACGGTAATTCACCAGCCTAATAAAGGTTTTACTCATCAAATCGGGAATTTAAAGTTAGTTGCTGACAAAATTCAAAAACTATTTGTTTGTGATTTTAGAACTCAAGATGTCCTTCTAGGCGGACAGGGAGCTCCACTCGTCCCAGTAGGCGATAAATTCTTGTTTCATAATTACGATGCTTGTATAAACTTAGGGGGGTTTTCTAATGTAACCCTAAAAAAAGAAAATGGAATAGAAGCATATGATATTTGTGCTTTAAATACAATTTTAAATTA
>NZOY01000043.1 GCA_002695445.1 Flavobacteriaceae bacterium | reverse complement strand
TAAATATAAATAAATTTCAGCTATTAATCCACTTATTTGTTTTAATCGTTTTTTTCTACTTTTTCTATCAAGAAAAAATGTTATACCCAGACCTAATTTGGACATTAACTCCTATTTTATCAATAGTTTTTCTAAGTTTAGCAAATAATGGTATTAAGAAAGATGAAAATCTTATAAGGTCCGTTGATCGGTTGAGATAATTTTACCACGAGGTCCAAGCTCTATTATCTCTAAATTTTTAATTTCTTTTCTATCTATAACAAACCTAACCATTGTTCTTATATTATGAAATCCTTTAACTCCTGCTGCTCCTGGGTTAATATAAATTAAATTCAGTTTTTTGTCGAAATTAACTCTTAAGATATGAGAATGGCCACAAATAAAAATTTTAGGTTTTTCAGCTAAAATAATTTTTTTCGCTTTCAAATTATATTTACCTGGATAACCTCCTATATGTGTAATTAGTACCTTGACTCCCTCACAATTGAATAATAAATTTTCATTTAGCTGAGATCTTAACAAATTACCATCAATATTCCCATATACTGCTCTCAACGGCTTGATTTTTGAAAGTTCATCAATTATCTTAATTTGACCAATATCCCCTGCGTGCCAAACTTCATCTGCCCACTTGACATAGTAAATCATTTTTTTATCTAAATGATTATGGGTGTCTGACATAAGTAGAATTTTTTTCAAATTATTAGGTTTATTTAATTTAAAGATATTTTAAAATTTCATCACTTTTGTATTATAAATTATGAAAATCAAAAACAATATATTTGCCATTAAATTAGATGGAGTCCAAAAGATATTTTATAGAGTTTTCTTATGATGGTACAGCTTTTCATGGGTGGCAAAAGCAACCTAATGCAATCAGTATTCAAGAGCTTATTGAGGATGGTTTATCAAATTTACTGAGATGCAAAACATCTGTTGTTGGGGCAGGTAGGACTGATGCTGGGGTTCATGCAAGACAAATGTTTGCCCATTTTAATGCGAGTATCAACAAAGGGTTTTTTAAAGAATTAGTTTATTTATTAAACAGTTATTTACCAAAATCAATCAATATTATGTCTGTAAAGAGAGTAAAAACAACTGCTCATGCTAGATTTGATGCAGTTGAGCGTACATATAAATATTATATCTCTACCATTAAAGATCCTTTCAATAATTCATATCATTATTTTATGAAAAATCCGCCTGACATTGATTTAATGAATGAAGCCTCAAAAATTATTATTGGGTGTAAGGATTTTAAATCCTTTTCAAAATCCCATTCGGATGTAAAAACATTTATTTGTGAAATAAAAAATGCATTTTGGTATCAAAAAGATAATCAGCTTATATTCTCTATTACGTCTAATCGTTTTTTGAGAAATATGGTGCGTTCAATTGTTGGTACCTTATTGGAGATAGGATTTAAAAAAATAACTTTTGAGGATCTAAAAAAGATTATTAAAAGTAGAGATAGGTCAAGAGCTGGATTTTCAGTCCCTGCCAATGGACTTTTCTTAACTAAAATAGTTTATCCCTCAAACATATATATTAGACAATGAAACTTTACATTGTTGACATTTTTGATTTTAAGTTATTTTCAAAATTGATGTTTTATGTAAAGCCTTACAAAAACATCTATTATTTTGTAATGATCGCTGCTATTTTAGTTTCGGCATTTTCAACATTGACCCCATACTTGCTGAAGATTATAATTGACGAATCTATAAGATTTAAAGATTTCGACGGAATGGTTATCATAATTACAATGATGTTATTTACATTAATTGCTGAGGTAATATTTCAATTTCTTTTTGTCTTTTATGCTAATTTGTTAGGTCAAAACGTAATCAAAGACTTAAGAGTTGATCTTTATCAAAAAATCCTCAGTTTTAAGATGGCCTATTTTGATAAATCAGCGGTAGGTAGATTAGTTACAAGGGCTGTAAATGATGTTGAAACAATTGCAAGTATTTTTTCCCAGGGGTTATTCATGATTATTGCTGACTTGCTTAAAATGGCTGTGGTTATAATTATNATGATCNTAATAAATTTGAAACTTTCTTTAATAGTATTTTCCATACTCCCGCTAATTGTTTATGCTACTAGAATTTTTCAAAAATCAATGAAANCTGCATTTGAGGAAGTTAGANTTCAAGTTGCCAACCTAAATTCATTTATTCANGANCGACTATCTGGTATGCAAATTGTGCAAATGTTTCATCTTGAGGAAATTCAATNCAAAAAGTTTAATTCCATNAATGAAAAACACAAAAAGGCTTGGTTAAAGACGGTTTGGTATAATTCTATTTTTTTTCCAGTTGCAGAAATTGCCTCATCATTTACGTTAGGATTATTAGTTTGGTTTGGAGGGTTAAATGTCGCNGTTGGTGGAACAATTTCTTTTGGAACAATTTTTTTATTTATTCAAATGTCTCAGATGCTNTTCCGTCCATTACGTCAAATTGCCGATAAATTCAATACACTTCAGATGGGAATGGTTGCCTCTGAAAGAATTTTCAAAATTATTTCGATGAATAGTAATATTGATGATTCAGGGAATATGAGCCCTAAAATTATTCAAGGTAAAATATCAATTAAAAATTTAAGATTTTCATATAGTAGGGGAGAAGAAGTAATAAATGGTATCAACCTTGAAATTCAGCCAGGCGAGACAATAGCAATAGTTGGTTCAACTGGAGCAGGAAAATCAACCTTAATTAATCTGCTTTCAAGATTTTATGAATATGATTCTGGCCAAATATACTTGGATGAAATGTCAATTCGAGATTTCTCAATCAAGTCTCTTAGAGGTCATTTGGGAGTTGTTTTACAAGAAGTATTTCTTTTTGCAGACACAATTTTCAATAATATAACTTTAAAAAATCCTGANATTTCCATTGAGATGGTTAAGCGAGTTGCCAAAGAAATTGGAGTAGATAAATTTATAGAATCACTTCCAGAGGGTTATAATTATAATGTAAAAGAAAGAGGTGCTATGCTATCATCTGGNCAANGNCAATTAATTGCATTTTTAAGGGTATATATTTCAAACCCAAGTATTTTGATTTTGGATGAAGCAACCTCTTCTGTAGATTCTAATTCAGAGGAGTTAATTAAAATTGCGACTTCTAAAATCACAAAAAATAAGACTTCCATTATAATTGCTCATAGATTGTCTACTATCAAAAATGCAGATCGTATAGTAGTNATGGATAAAGGNAAAATCGTTGAAATTGGAACNCACGATGATTTATTAAAAATTAAAGGAGGATTTTATGCCAAGTTATCAANAATTGAGTTCTTAGANAATGTATTAGTTTAAATCGAAAGGTCTTCCGTCAAAAGCCGTCTTAAATCTTCTANGTTTTTGAACTTACAAAATTGTCCATCTTTAACATAAGATATTTTTCCAGTTTGTTCAGAAGTTACTAAAACCAACGAGTCAGTTTTTTCNCTAATACCTATTGCAGCCCTATGTCTTAGTCCAAACCTCGTTGGGATAGTAGTTGATTCTGAAACTGGTAATACGACTCTGGTTGCTATTATATAGTTATTTTTTATAATTATGGCACCATCATGAAGAGGACTGTTNTTAAAGAAAATTGTTTCAAGAATTTGAGAGCTCAATTCGATATTTGCTTCATCACCAGTACTTTTTAGAAAATCNAAGCTGTTCTCTTTTTCCAAAACTATAATTGCACCAGTTTTTTCTTTAGCCATTTTCTCACAAGCATTAAGTATTGCNGTTAAATCAGCTTTAGGTGCTTCCTGGTCTTGGTTTAAAAAATTAAAATAACGAATTACATTTCTTCTCGAAGCAAAATTAGTCGATCCTATAAGTAAAAGAAATTTTCGAATTTCTTGCTGNAAAACTACAATTAAGGCAAAAAACCCTACACTTATAAACTTTCCTAAAATATTACTTAAAACATCTANATTAAGAATNTCAGTTATCTTCCAAATAAGATAAAAAATTACAATACCAATAAAAATATTTATTGCNACAGTTCCCTTAACTAATCTATATGCGTAGAATAAGAGTAAAGCAACAAGAATNATGTCTGCAATGTCGATAATTGAAATTTCAAGAAAACTTAATTGATCCAAAGGTTTTTTTTATAAAATTAAAAAACTATCTAAGTGCCTGCAACAAATCAACACATTCTTTAGCCTGAAGAACGTCATGTACCCTTAAAATATTTGTGCCTTTTAACAATGCTACTGTATTAAGAACGCTAGATCCATTGAGTGCCTGATCTGAATTTATACCTAATTTTTTGTAAATCATTGACTTTCTTGATATNCCAATCATTAGAGGAAATTCAATGTTTTTTAATAATTCAAGGTTTTTAAGTATTTCATAATTGTGGGAAATGCTTTTACCGAAACCAAATCCAGGATCTATTATAATATCAATAATTCCTGCTTCCAAGGCTTGTTGTACTTTTTTTGAAAAATAAAAAAGAACTTCTTTAACTACATTTTTATATTGAGGTTTATTTTGCATATTTTCTGGTTTTCCTGAAATATGCATTAACACATAAGGTATAGAATGTTTACCAACTGTTTCCATCATCTTGCTATCAAATTGTCCACCTGAAATATCATTNATCATTGCTGCTCCTAAATCTAATCCCTCAGCTGCAACTGAAGATCTGTAAGTNTCAATTGAAAAATANGTTTCGGGAAATTCCCGAATCAATTTTTCCAAAACCGGCAATAGTCTTTTCTTTTCCTCATCAACTGAAATANCTTTAGCACCTGGTCTTGTACTACATGCACCTAAATCAATGAAAAAAGCTCCTTGGCTGATCATCTTTTCAGTTTGATTTAAGGCAGTTTTAATTTCGTTGTATTTTCCTCCATCATAAAAGGAGTCAGGCGTGAGATTCAGAATCCCCATAATTTTTGGTTCACTTAGGTCTATTAGTTTTCCTCTAATATTAATCTTCATCCTTTTTTTCAATAGTTTAATAACTTTATTTAATGCCTTTAAAGATTTTAAAAAAATTATCGAAATTTACATTAATTTTTAATAAAAAAATTTTGTCAACTCAACTTCAATATCANAATGTAATGAAAAACTGCAAGTCTCTTTTTNATAAAAAGATGCAGGATTATGGNAGTGCATGGCGTATTTTAAGGATACCTTCCTTAACCGATCAGATATTTATTAAAGCTCAAAGAATTAGAGGTTTACAAACTAATATTAATCGAAAGGTGNATGAGGGGGAGATACCTGAGTTTATTGGTATTATAAATTATTCTATAATAGCTTTGATTCAAATTGAATTAGGTGTTTCCGAAAATCCTGACCTTAATTTAGAGGAAGCTTTGACCAATTATGAGTTACAAGAAAAAAAAATTTTTNAATTAATGTTAGCAAAGAATCATGACTACGGTGAGGCATGGCGTGATATGCGAGTCAGTTCTTTAACAGATTTAATTTTACAAAAATTAATGCGAGTAAAACAAATAGAGGCAAATTCTGGTAAAACAATTGTAAGCGAAGGAATTGAAGCAAATTATCANGACATAGCTAATTATGCAGTNTTTGCTTTAATTCACCTAAATGCTTTTGAATAGTAAATGATTTATTCCATTATATCAAAACTTTTCTATTCCCTTCTCACTCTTTTCGGGGTTGTCACAATTGTTTTTTTTCTATTTAATATTTTACCTGGTGATCCNGCTCAAATGATGGTCGATCAACAAGAAGATAGTCAGCAGTTAGAACAAATAAGAAAAAAATACGGTTTTGATTTACCCGTTTCAGAACAATACCTTCTTTNTCTTAATGATTTATTTCCAATATCTTATCATTCTTTAAATGACCAAGACTTATCCTTTTATACCAGTTACAAATACGATGGATTTCCATTTTTTCGAACCTCAAATTTTTTAATAGCAATTAAATTACCCCACTTAAGAACTTCCTATCAAAAAAGAGGTAAAAAAGTATCAAAAGTTATTGCTGAAACCTTACCTAATACAATTATTTTAGCACTTTCTTCTATAATTATTTCAGTATTTTTTGGTTTTTTTTTCGGAATAATTTCTACAATATATTTTAACTCCTGGATCGATAGATGGCTTCAATTATTTAGTACTTTAGGTATGAGTGTACCTTCCTTTTTTAGTGCCATTCTATTTTCTTGGTTTTTTGGTTTTTTATNCCATCAACAAACTGGATTGAATATGACTGGAAGCTTATATGAAATGGATGATTATGGAGAGGATAGATTATTAATTTTGAAAAATATAATATTGCCTGCAATTGTTTTGGGAATTCGTCCAATTGCAGTTATCATTCAGCTGTTTCGAAGTAGCTTGCATGAGGTTCTTTCTCAAGACTATATAAGGACAGCCTATTCAAAAGGATTATCCAAATTTGAGGTTATATATAGACATGGTATTAAAAATGCTCTTAATCCTGTTGTAACNTCTATTTCTGGATGGTTCGCTTCAATGTTAGCGGGTTCTGTTTTCGTAGAATATATATTTGGCTGGAGGGGTATGGGGAAGGAGATAGTAAACTCAATAAATACTTTTGATGTGCCTATAATTACAGGGATTGTTCTTATAACTTCTACTTTATTTATTTTAATNAATATAATTTTAGATTTTATTTACAGTTTCTTAGATCCAAAAATTAAATTAATAAATTAAGATAATGAGAAAAAAAATTGTTGCAGGAAATTGGAAAATGAATAATAATAGAACTGAGACCAAAAACTTAATTAAATCTCTAAAAGAATTAAAATTTTCTTCACATGTGAGAGTAATGATTGCGCCTGCATTTATTCATTTGGCTGAAGCTGAAGAGATGACATCTGGNAGNATAATAGAGGTAATTGCCCAAAACATGAATGCTGCNGAATCAGGAGCTTTTACTGGTGAGATTTCAGCTGGAATGNTACAAAGTATTGGTGTAAAAAAAGTCATTTTGGGTCACTCAGAGCGTCGNACTTTTTATAATGAATCGGACGAAAGTTTAAAAGATAAAGTTTCCACTGCACTCCAAAATGACATGGAATTCATTTTCTGCTTTGGAGAGCAATTGTCTGATAGAAAAAGCAACAGTCATTTTGATGTTATTAAAGCTCAGTTATCTAANGCTTTATTTCATTTNAGCTCNTCTTCNTGGTCAAACATAATTTTAGCCTATGAGCCNGTATGGGCAATCGGNACAGGTGAAACAGCAAGTCCAGAGCAGGCTCAAGAAATGCATACCTACATTAGATCAATGATNGCTGAAAAATATCATCAATCATTAGCAGATTNTGTATCTATCCTTTATGGAGGAAGTGTAAAACCAAGCAATGCCTCAGCAATTTTCTCCCAACCCGATGTTGACGGTGGCTTAATAGGGGGTGCTTCATTAAAAGTAGATGATTTTTATACAATTGTTCAATCTGTTTAAATGTCCTATGTCTATTTAGAATTAGATGTTTCAATAAATCCTATTGAACCTTGGAGGCCAATTATGATTGCCCATATGGGAGAGCTTTCTTTTGAAAGCTTTCTTAACACAAAAAAAGGTTTCAAAGCTTATATTCCNGATTCAAATTTTTCAAAAGATGAATTTGAAAGATTATCATTGTTTNCAAAAAAAAATGTTTCTATTATCTGGACTTCAAAAAAAATTTTGCCACAAAACTGGAATACCAGTTGGGAAAAAAATTTAAATCCAATAAGAGTAACTGACAAATGTGTAGTAAGAGCTGATTTTCATCCGCCACAAAAAGTAAAGTATGATTTAATAATTACACCTGAAATGAGTTTTGGTACAGGCCATCACCAGACTACTCAATTAATGATGTTATTTATATTAAAAATGAATTGTNTTGGTAAAAAATTTTTAGACATGGGAACGGGTACAGGTATTTTATCCATACTGGCTGAAAAAAAAGGTGCCACTTTAGTCCATGCTTTTGATAAGGATCCATGGAGTTTGAAAAATGCAGCAAAAAANATTAAAAGAAATAACTGTAAAGTTATTAATNCGGAGTTAGGGGATTTTGTTCCTTCTAAAGGAATTTATGATGTGATTTTAGCAAATATTAATCTNAATATTTTAAAAGACCAAATTCCATACTACTCAAAAATANTNACAACTGGTGGTGTTTTGCTCATGAGTGGTTTTTATGAGACTGATTTATTTAAATTAATCGAATTTTCAAAAGGTTTTGGGTTTAAATTTATTCGTAAATTTAAAAAGGATGATTGGCTAGCAACTGAATTTATTAAAAAATGAGTACTGAACAACCTCAAATTGATAAAGAAAGTGATATAAAANTTCTTACTGATGCAGAGCGTGAACACGAGATTATTTTGTATAACGACGACGTAAATACTTTCGATCATGTAATTAAAACACTTGTTGCTCATTGTGGTCATACATTTGAGCAAGCTGAACAGTGTGCTTATATTGTTCATTTTTCTGGCAAATGTGTTGTGAAAACTGGCTCTTATGATGAATTAGAGCCAATTTGTACAAAACTCTTAGAGGCTAATCTTTCTGCTGAAATTGTTTAAGATTTTTGTTTAAATATTTNCTATTTTTTTTTAACAAATTATTATACGAAATTTGTAAAATGAAAAAANTAGGTTTTTTTTTAATATTTCTTTTTTTAATTAACGAATCTCNAGGCCAAAATGATAACCTTATGGATATGACAATTTATCAGTTCAAAGNAAAAGATATTGACGGNAAAGTTTTNGATTTTAAATCTTTGAAGGGNAAAAAAATAATGATTGTAAATACTGCTTCAAAATGTGGTCTTACTCCACAATATAAAGGACTNCAAGAACTTTATAATAGATTCAAGTCNAAGGGTTTCNTAATTGTAGGTTTTCCTGCTAATAATTTTTTATGGCAAGAGCCAGGATCTGACAAAGAAATATCAATTTTTTGTGAGAAGAATTATGGGGTTACTTTCCCTATGATGAGTAAAATTTCGGTAAAAGGTAGCGACATGCACCCCATTTATCAATTTTTAACGCAGGCGAAAAAAAATGGGTTTAAGGACTCAAAAGTATCATGGAATTTCCAAAAGTATCTTATTGGAAGAGATGGTAGATTGGATAAAATAATTTCNCCTAGAACTTCTCCATTAAGTGANGATATCATTGATTGGATTGGTNANGAGATAATGGCTTTTAACTAAAAATGAATTTAGATATTTTAGCATTTGGTGCACATCCAGACGATGTAGAGCTAGGTTGTAGNGGTACAATTTCCAAATCAGTTTCTGAAGGAAAAAAAGTAGGAATTATTGACCTCACACCAGGGGAAATGGCTACCCGAGGTACTGTTGACATAAGAAAGAAAGAGGCTCTTGACTCTGCAAATCTACTTGGAGTTTTATTTAGGGAAAATATGAATTTTAAAGATGCTTTTATTTTTAATGATGAAGTACATCAAATGAAGCTAATTAGTGTAATNAGAAAATATGCTCCCAATGTAGTTTTGTGTAATGCTGTAAAAGATCGTCACACTGATCATGCAAAGGCATCTGAATTAGTATCTCAATCNTGTTTTTTGAGTGGTTTGCAAAAAATTAAGACTTTGGATGATAATGGGNAAAATCAAGAGGCATTTCGTCCNAAACATGTTTTTCATTATATACAATGGGAAGATTTAACTCCTGATTTTGTTATTAATATTTCAGGTCATTTAGACAAAAAAATGGAAGCTATAAAAACTTTTAATAGCCAATTTTATAACCCGAACTCTAAGGAGCCAGATACACCTATAAGCTCCCTTAATTTTCTTGAAAGTGTTGCTAGTCGAGCTAAAAATATGGGTCGACTAATCAATAAAGATGCTGGAGAGGGGTTTATTACTGATAGATTATTAGCATTTGAAAATTTTGATGNCTTATTATAAATTATACTAAAAAACCCTAAATTTACAANCCTAAATGGTGGTTGTAGCTCAGCTGGTTAGAGCGCTAGATTGTGGTTCTAGAGGTCGCCGGTTCGAAACCGGTCTTCCACCCAATAAATGGGGTTTCTTATGAGGCCCCTATGCAATTCTGTTTAAAAAATGAAGAATTTTTTAAAAACATTGGGTTTTATAATGATTATACTTGGNACGTATATTTTTATAATACAAACAGTTAATAAGGGTGGGGTTCAAATAATGTACGGAGCNGCAATTGGAGGAATGGGATATATTTTTCTAAGAAGGGCTCGATCGATGAGTGATTAGTTTAAAATTGATTGAGTTTTATCCTATCTTNTCTATTAGCTAGTTCCCATAGAGTATGAAAAATAAGCTTACTTCTCCTTTCAAGCAAAGAATAAATTATTTTATCAACAGTGTCTCCAGGTTTGTGATAATCTTCGTGTGTGCCATTAAAGTAAAAAATGATAGGAATATTGTTTTTAGCAAAATTGTAATGATCGCTTCGGTAGTAGAAACGGTTTGGATCATTTAGGGCATTAAAGGTATAATCCAATTTAAGATTAGTATATTTAAGATTTGCCTCTTCAGATATGTCATGAAGTTCTTGACTGAGCCGATCAGCACCAATTAAATAGATGTAATTTGGGTCTTTGTCTGTTCTTTTTGGATCAGTTCTTCCAATCATATCAATATTTAGATTGGCGATGGTTTGTTTGAGAGGATAAAGAGGATTTTCTACATAATATTTAGATCCCAATAAACCCTTTTCCTCAGCGCTAACATGCAGAAATAGAATTGTTCTTCTTGGACCTTCTCCATTATCATAGGCTAATTTAAATGCTTCGGCAATTTCTAACATAGCNACAGTACCTGAACCATCATCATCAGCTCCATTATTAACTTCACCATCATGAATACCAATATGATCTANATGAGATGTTATTACAATATATTCCTCAGCCNTTTCACTACCTGGGATTATTGCAGCAACATTTTCAGTGTTAATTATTTTTCTATCTATTAATANNTTCATTTTCTGGAAGTANGAAGGGNTAGTTCCAACNGCTGGATCAATCCCTAAGCTTATATAGTAATCTTTTAAAAAATCAACTGCTAATTTTTGACCCTTTGTACCAGCTTCCCTTCCAGCAAAAAAATCAGATGCATAAACATAAAGAAGCTCTTTTAATTCTTTATTGGTAATTGATTGTGCGTATTTAACAGATGGATGGGTTTGAGCACTTATCAAACTAACTATGTAAAAGGAAGCAAGAAATAAAAATTTGTTCATATTTTGACTTTTTCTTTTTTGTTGATTTGATGATTTATTCCATCCCAAAGTCCAATTCGTTTTTGGAGTGCCTCCTGAGCTGCTGAAATAGATTCATCCCACTTAAGTGAATCTTTACCGCATAAATTTTTAATCATTTCTAATGCCATGGGCCCATGTTCGTCACCATCAATCTCTATGTGTCGTTCAAAGTAATAAATAACTTGATCAATTTGTTGGTCGTTTACTCTATTCATTTTTTTTATCATTGAAATAAACATATCAGGAATCAAATCTTCTCTTCCAAAGGTAAAAACCGAGGCGATTTTGTGAGTTTTACCCTCATTTATAGTTTGGAAGGTAAAGTTTAGNAAATCTGATACATNATCAGGTAAGTANTTTTGATTAATGACTTCAAAAATTTTTTCTCCTTTTCTAAGCTNACCTAGCATATTTTCAATTCCATGGGTATNTGCATTTATTTGTTTCATTGCATTTAAATACATTTCAAAATGACTGAATGGGGTGCCATTTTTATCTATATCCGTCTCTTCCCCCCAGACAATTTCGTTNATTAATCTTGCAGCATTTNTATTTTTAGGAGGTTGCCATGGTAGGGTNGTAGTGGTAAGATCTAACTGGAGTTTTTTAACAAGAGACATAAAATCCCAGACGGCGTAAACATGGGATTCCATAAAACATTTTAAATCTGGTATAGATCTAATGTTCTGGTATATTTCATGATCTATTAGTTGTTTTTTATAGGGGGCTAATTGATTAATTAATCTTGCTATCATANTATCATCTTCAATGTCACGCAAAGATAATTAATATGAAAGAAAATTTGATTAATTTAAATTTAAACTATTAAGCTTAGTATAAATAAANTGTTNTTTAACTCCCCNTCAATCAATTATTATTANTCCATAATTATAANTTAGATTATNTAATTTATTTTTATTCATTCTAAATAAAAAAATTATTTTTGTGAAAANTTCTAAAAAAAATTTAATATGAGATTAATAACTAAATGTTTATTANTAGTTTTTTTAACTATTTCTTGTAATGAGNGAAANAATTTAGAAGTAAACCTCTACAGTCAAAGACATTATGCAGTGGATCAAAAACAATATGAAAATTTTGAAAAATTAACTGGTATTAAAGTAAATGTTGTTAAAGCAAATGCCGATGAATTAATTGAAAGACTTAAAAATGAGGGAGAAAAGAGTCCAGCTGACTTATTTATAACTGTCGATGCAGGAAAACTTTTTAGAGCAAAGAACCTTAATCTATTACAGAAAATAAATTCTGAAACGATAAAAAAAAATGTCGATGATATTTTTATGGATAAAGACGGATTTTGGACACCAATCACCTATAGAGCTAGAATATTAGTTTATAGCAAGCAAAGGGTAAAAAAGGAGGANTTATCAACTTACCAGGATTTAATAGATAAAAAATGGAGAAATAGAATTCTTGTTAGGTCCTCCTCAAATGCTTATAATCAAGCATTAATGTCATCTATTGTTGCAAATAGGGGAGTTGAAGATGCAAAAAGATGGTCTTCTGATTTAGTTAAAAATTTTGCAAGAGATCCCAAAGGAAGTGATAGAGATCAGGTAAAGGCAATAGCTGCNGGTCAAGGTGATGTAGCAATTGTTAACTCNTACTATATTGGTCTATTATTGTCCTCTGAAAAAGAAGAAGAATTAGCTGCGGGTAATGCTGTTTCTGTTTTTTTTCCAAATCAAGGTGAAAATGAAAGTGGTAGCCATATAAATATTTCGGGTATAGGATTAGCAAAACACTCACCAAACAAGGCTAATGCAATTAAATTAATGGAATATTTAACTAGTGAAGAGGCTCAAAAAGTTTATGTCAATAATAGCTTTGAGTATCCCGTTAATTCGATGGTTGAGCCATCTGAAATAGTAAAAAATTGGGGTGAATTTAGACCAGATTCACTAGATTTGAATTTACTTGGTAAATATAGAAATGATGCAATTTTAGTTTTTGATAAAACTGGCTGGAAATAATACAGAATTTTTTAAGATTGAGAATAAGAGGTGGATTTTAACTAGTCTATTCTTTGGAACTCTCCTGTTATTACCAATTTTAATAATTTTTTTCAAGATATTTCAAGATAAAGGAGATTCTTTTAAATATTTATGGGAAAATCTTTTAATTGAATATTCTTTAAATACTCTGTACNTAGTTTTAATAACCTCAATTTTTTCTATCATAATTGGGGTAATACCCGCATGGATTATTAGCCTTTATAAATTCCCTGGACGCACATTCTATGATATAGTTCTTTTTTTGCCATTGGCAATTCCATCATATATAATGGCTTTTACTTACAGTGAAATTTTAAGCTTTACTGGTCCCATTCAAAGATTTATTAGAAAATATTTTAATGAATTTTATCCCTTTTTTAAAATGGATTATTTACAAATTGAAGTTTTGGGATTAATATTGGCATTTGCACTATCTCCTTATATATATTCTGTATCGCGGGTATCGTTTAGTATGATTGGTTCNACNTATATTAACATTTCAAAGAATCTAGGATTATCCTCTTTTAAAATTTTTCATAAAATAATTTTACCACTATCCACACCAGCAATTTTTTCAGGTCTTTTTCTTGTAATAATGGAAGTACTAAATGAATACGGAGCTGTAAAGTATTTTGGAGTTAATACTTATACAGCAGGTATTTTTAGATCTTGGTTTTCGATGGGGGATATAGATTCTGCAATTCAATTAGCATCGATTTTAACGATAGTAGTTTTTGTGTTGATTTATGTTGAGAGAATTATTAATTCAAAATCAAAATTTAATTACAATTCCAATACAAATACAAATTATTTAGTTACACTCAAGAATAATAAAATTATTTTTGCTCACATTGCATGTATTATCCCATTTTTTATAGGTTTCTTTTTTCCTTTTGTTTTTATTTTAAATAACTCATTAATATCATTAGAGTCAACCGATTTTGATCATTTATTTGTTTTAACATCAAACACATTATTAGTCTGTTTCANAGCTAGTGTAATTGTCCTNAGTTTTGCAACTTNTTTTCAATACAGTGAGAAAATTACAAAGAGTAAAATTAATCAGGTGATTAATAAATTAATNTCTNTAGGCTATGCAATGCCTGGAGCTGTGGTAGCGCTAGGGTTAATTATTATTTTNACTACTGTAAATAAATATTTTAATTCGGTATACCTTATAGGATCATTTTTTTTACTAATATATGCTCTAGTTATCAGATTTTTAGCAGTTGGTAAATCCCCAATTAAATCTAGTCTAGAAAAACACCCACAATCTTTTGATGATACTGCGGTGAATCTTGGCCTAGGTCCAATGAAAATATTTCAAAAAATACATTTTCCAATAAATAAATCCGCATTAGCTATAGCTTTTATCCTCACTTTCATTGATTTAATGAAAGAATTACCAATTACATTAATTTTAAGACCATTTAATTTTGATACTCTTGCAACGCAGACCTATGAGTTTGCTGTTGAAGAAATGTTAACTAAATCAAGTGTATATTCTCTTATGATTGTCATAATAAGTAGCNTTATGTTATTAATTTTAAGAAGNTTTATAAATAAGAATACAAATGTTTCTTGATATAAGNAATTTATCGAAGTCTTATAAAAAGGGNCTGCCACTTATAAAAAAACTAAATTTCTCTGTTAAAAAAGGAGAAATCATATCNTTTATAGGAGAAAGTGGCTCAGGTAAAACAACCCTTCTAAAGTGCATTGCTGGATTAGAAAAAATAAATNATGGGAGGATNATTCTTAATGGGTTAGTCTTAAATGATGATCGGGTTTTTATTAAGCCTCAAAGAAGAAAAATAGGTTTTATTTTTCAAGACTATCCATTATTTCCNCATCTAACTTTAAAAGAAAATATAATTTTTAATCTCGATAAAATTTATTTTAAAAACTTGTCTTATATGCTAAACTTGACNAAACTTGAAAAANTAGTTTCAAGATANCCTCATGAGCTTTCTGGTGGAGAGCAACAAAGAGCATGTATTGCAAGATCCCTTATCCGTGAACCTGAATTATTATTAATGGATGAACCTTTTAGCAATTTAGANTCATCTATAAAAGGTTTTATGATTGATGAAATATATAAGATTTTAAAACAGACAGAAACTACTACGATTTTGGTTACACACGATATAAAGGACTCTCTTAATATTTCAGACAAGATTTTGGTATTTAAGGCTGGATTATTACAACAGTATGCTGATCCCCTAAAAATTTATTGTGAGCCAGTAAACTGCTATTGTGCAAGAGTCATAGGTGGGCTAAATAAAATTNTAATTGATGGCAAAGTTTGCTATGTAAGACCTGAAAANGTTAAAGTTGTGAAGAAATCAAGGTTCAAGGTTTTAGTAGAAAAATGTTACTATCAAGGTGGAGATTTNAAAGTAAAAGGATTAATTGAAAATGAANCATGTTTTTTCACTTCAAAAAATCCAATAAAGAGTAGTAGCTACGTTTTTATTGATTTCAATAAAAAAGACTTGATGATTTTTGATTCATTGTGTGAGAGTTATTTTGAGTAATCACTTAAAATTTCAATNATTAATTAAAGATGGTATTGAAGTGTCAGGAAATAGTTTCTTGGTGGTGAAGGAATAATTCCTGGGCCTGGGTATCCAGTTGCTCTTCTCGTAAAATAGATTTCATTTCCCATATTATTTATTCCGGTTTCAATTTTAAATTTTTTAAAACTATAATTCAAAACAAAATCAATTACTTGATAATCTGGAATTTCACCAATTACACCGCTAAGATTACTTGAAGTTGCATTTGATGCGTCAGAAAATTGGTTACCTAATTTGGTTAATTGTAAACTTAAAAATATATTTTTATATCCCACCATTCCGCCTATTTTATAATTTTTTGAGGGTATAAATTCTACTTTTTTACCTAATACACCTGGGGTCTCTGATTTTACATACTCAGACTTTATAGATGATAAATTGCAAAATAAAGATATATCAAAATGGTTTAGTTTATCGAATATTAATCTATCTAGATTAAACTCTAAAATAGACTCAAAACCAATTATTTCTGCATCACCAACATTCCCTCTTTCACTTTTTACACTTCCATCTTTATATGCTTTTTGGGTGAAGCCAATTCTGTCATTGTACCTAAGATTGAATAAACTAAAATCTAATGATAAATACTCTCCAAAAGTACCTCTAAAACCTATATCAGATGTAATTCCATTTTCATCTTTTATGTTTGGATTTATTGAATAGGCTGGATTAAAAATACTTATATCGGCAAATGTAACAGATCTGTAATTTTGAGAGGTATTTAAATATAATTCTAAATTTTCATTGAACTTGTAATTAATACCGATTCCAAAAAGAAAGAAAGAACGTTTATTTTGCTGATTTTCAAGTAATGTTTCCTCTTGTATAACATTACCTGCTCCATCGAGATTAATTTTTTTATAGTTCCCAATGGCTTTTGTGTTAATATATTCATATCTAACACCTGGGCTAATTGATATTTTTTTATTTAAATAGAGAATTTGTTCCGAAAAAAAGGCTAGGTTTTTATTTGGATAACTATAATTAGATTGATAGCTATAATATGGATTTTCCTGATTGTAAAATTTAAAATTCGCGTCAGAACCAATACTTCCTGGCCCTTGATTTGAGGTATTTTTTGTTGAGTACCATTTACCTCCCAAAAGAAAAATAAATTTTTTAGTAAAAAAACGAAATTCTTTAAGCCACTTAGTCTCTAAACCATAATTTTTAAATTTTCCAGATATTAAATCTCTATATGTATTTGGGTCGATAGCACTAACCCTATTTGTTCTGTAACCAAGGGCATCTCTTTGGGCACTAAGTCCAAATAATTGGACATCTAATTTGCTTTTATCAGAAAATGAATGTTTTATTTTAGTTTGAAATAATAACCAATCAATGTTAAACCAATTTCGGGATCTATTACTTTGAAATGGATTTTCATTAAACATTCCATCACTTAAACCTCCGGCTTGTTGAGCGAGATAATCAAGTAATGTAAATTCTGCTTTAATTTTAGTTTTATTACTTAACTTGTAATTAATTTGAAAAAAATAGTTTTTAGAATTAAATCCACTATTTGGCCTAAATCCGTCCCCACTTTTATAATTGAATGAGGCTAAATAAGAAACAAATTTTTTAGTTCCACTTAATTCAGTGTAGTTAGTGTATAGGTTATTACTTCCAATAGTATTTCTTGTCTTTAAATCTAGCTCCTTATTAAGTGAAGGATCTTTTAATTTAAAGTTTACTAAACCACCAAATTGTGTTCCATACTGTAATGAAGCAGCTCCNCTTACGATTTGAATTTCATTAATTAANTCAGCAGGAGGGGAATAATAACTTTCGGGATAACCCAAAACATCTGCGCTNATATCNTATCCNTTTTGTCTTGTATTAAAATTTGAGGTTCTGTTCGGATCTAGCCCTCTACCACCGATATTTAATTGAAGCCCTGCATCATCATTTTGATATATATTTAAGCCTGATATTTGAGAATATATTTGTCTTGCATTATTGGACGCTAAATTAGCCGGTATTTGAGATACCTGTATTACCTCTGTTTTTTTTCCAGCATAAATTGAAGTTCCCTCAAAATCATTTAACCTACCTAATTTAAAAACCTTTTTCTTTTGGGCCTTTAAAACAACTTCATTTAGTTGGTCAGCCTTACCGATAAAAACTGTTATTATTTCATCACTTGCTTTATTTACTGTTAATTCTTCTAAAGGAAAACCTTCAATATAAAAATAAAGAGTTGTAGGATATTTACTTAATATTGTTTCAAAAATAACCCCAACCTTTTCAGACCCAATCAATCCACTCTCGGAGTTATATATATTAAAACTTTGATTCTTATTGTAATCTATTGACTTATCGTCAATCAAGACATTAAACTTCATATTGTCTTGACCAAAAACACTAACTGAGAATAATAATATTATACTAAAAACCTTTAATTTCATCGTTAAATGGTAAAATCCAACTTTTGTTTTTGAATCCTCTTTCGCATTCTAGCAGATTTTTCTTTGGATCGATAAATCTTTGGTTTCTCCTTCCATTGAGAGCAACATGACTATCTGCAAAAACCTGAATATTTTCAATCCCTTTTTGACTGTAGTATTCCCCAAGATAATGAGCAAATTCTAAGATAAAATCAGGTTGAAAACTCATTTGTTTTTCCTGATAATTTGTCAAAAAGTCTTCATTTTTTGCATAGAAGCTAGCTTTACTTATACTGTCAACAATTTTAAATTGGGTATATCCCTTTTTTTCCATTAACATTACTCTCCAAGAGAATCTATACCCTTGCTCGTGCCAAAATAATTCACCTGGATACACGTAATGTCTAAAAGGAAAAATTATTTGAAATAATAGTAATAATGATATTGCTATAAATTCAAACTTTGAAAAAAAATGGAAATTAGATTGTGTATTTTGTTTAAAATTTAAATCAGTCTTAAAGAAAAGTAAAATTTTTTCATGGAATTCATTAGAAAAAAATATTAAACATGAAACAATCATTATATATGGGAACATTCCTATTGGAAATAAAACTGCAGTTAAAAAATGAAAAATAATTACAAGTACAAAAGCTGGCCATCTNGTTTTTTTTTGAATTAAGAAAAAAGGAATACTNATATCGTAAAGCATTCCTCCCCANCTCATNAGGTAGTGAANCCATGACTGTTCAAANAAAAAACCACCAAGTATTGGAAGNTCATATTTCGAAGGNAGCCATATTGATAAAGGTTGTGCATTTAAAAGCCAGTCNGAGTTTATTTTTGCCAAACCAGCNCAAAAATATATTATAAANATTAGANCCTTNATNGATAAAATNTGATANTTATAAACCTTTGCTTTAATNTTTTTGANGATTTTACTATCTATCGAAAAAGTTGCATTTGCTGGNATGAATAAAAGGAGCAATGCTAGAACACTTATAAAGTAATAGTGATTCAGATAAGTAGTTTTATCTATTAATTCAATATAAGTAAAGGACAGAAAAAAAATTGCCATTCCAAACCTGTAAAACATCCCTAGAGTAATAAGTATAGTACTTAATCCACAGATTATAAATAGAAGGTAAGTATATTGACCCCAGTCTGAAACCCAATTAAAGCCAAAATATTTAAAATGAAAATTAGGATCAATGTATAGTGTTTTTATCCAACCGTTTGACCAGAATCTAATCAAGCTAAATAGCATCATTAGTCCAAAAAATATTCTAAATGTGGCTAAAGGAGCTGAACTAGTCAGATCAAATGGGCGTAGTTTTTTTAAAAAAGATNNCATTTNGNGNCAAATGTATCGCTAATCACCGTCAGCATCAACATAATCTACATTAATATTTAAAATTTGGAGCATATCTACTTTAAGCAAAACAACTGCTTTTTGAATATCATCATATGTGGTTAGTAGTTTTATTAANCCATCTTTTANCTGTAGANTAAAATTATCATTAAGTTCACTAATACTATTTTCTGCAATAGTAAATTGGTTATTTATGTCATCTGACAATAATTTAGTTTTATTTGAATCTAAAAAATCAAGATAAGACTTAACACCAGTTCCTATCACATCTTTATTTTCATGTGAAATTCCATTAAAAAAGTTTTTAATAGATGTAAATGCTTCTTGGGCTAATTCTTTAGAATATATTTTGCTGTAAAATCCNTCAACNCTNTCNGGTAATGCTGANGANGAAAAAACCCCTCCAGGGATACCAAATTTATTTGCNCTAAATCTTTTTTCGTAATAAAAAATAAAGTCATTAATCAGCATATTAAGNTTTGAAGTAGCNGAGTTTTCAATAGATTTAANAAATTCTNCTTTNGTTGACTTCCANTNAGAATTTACNGANGNNGTTGTACTTATAAGTTCATCAATAATTTTTCCAAGGTAATTNGATATTTTTTGATCATTTTTAAAATGGTCTATGANCTTTGGCATTTCTTTATCAAGTCCATACANAAGATAGTCTATAGTTGGGAATCCCTGNGCATCATAGTTATTAGGATTATTTAAATCATATTCTCCTTTTTCAATATTAATTTTAACTCTAACTGTATCGACTGGATAAACATTACNTTTAAAAGCATAATAATCTTCCATTGCTTTACCAATATCATACATTTCAACATGCTGCCANGCNTTATANGANAANAGCCACTTGTNTCTCAANTCNTCAAGATTNTTATNGGTCATATCAGAATTAAACTTGCTGTAAGAGCCTTTCAATTCANTTAATTTTGCCTCTAAATCATCAAAAGCAGGAATTATAATCTTCTCAACTGTAAATTCGAGCATTTTTGACCTATCATATGAAGATTGAGAATCATTTTTAGAATTTTGATTCGAAATTGATTGATCATTATTGTTGTTAGAGTCACTAGAATTATTTGAAGTCTGGTTGATCAAAGATTCATTTATAGCATGTGAGTCATCTGTTGAGCTATCACTACAGCTAATAATGATAATTAGGCTTAAAAAATATAAAATTCTATTAATCATAAATTTAAATTTTAAAAAACAACACCTGGTTTAATAAGCTCAAACCAAGTGTTGTTGCACAAACAAGACAATTTCAAACCAAACTTTTAAATCGATTTATGGTTAATAATTACATTTTATTTGGTGTCAAGTCCTGATGCCTGGTCAATTTTGTCAGCCATTGTATTTAATTCGGCAGAAGTTCTACTCCAAAATCCATTATCTTTCTCAAGATCAGAAAGCATATCATTAACCTCTGCATTTGTGAAGTATGGATTTCCGTCATCTTTCATTGTAAATTGAAGGGATAATACAAAACCGTATCCCTCAGAAAGAGCATGAAGTGCGTCTGCCCATTTACCTGAGTCAATTTTACTCCCTCCAGATCTTAAATAATATGCAGCGCGATAACCTATAATTTTTGAAATTGCAATCTTGATTATTTTGGCCTGCTTGTCTCTTAAATCATAGTCTCCAGCTACTATTGCAGCTCTTCCCAACTTAAATGCATCATAAAGTTCTTTCTCTAAACCGGGAACATCACCTTTACCTCCGTATTTTGAAATTAAAACTCCATTACCTAAATCCTGGGAATATTGACTGTCTTCGCCATACAAATAACCGAAACCTTCATCCCAATAATGTTCCATTTTAGTAACACTTGCACCGCTTGGAGATGTGTATTCAAATACTAGATTATCATTGTTAGCTATATTAGTTCCAGAATCAAGTTTACCTCTCCAGAGATAGGCATTTATTATTTGGTCAGTAACCAATGCACCCATCAAAGATTTTGTGAAAATTTGATTCATTTCAAAACCTTTTTCATCAACGTGGACCGTTCTTCCACCTGGGTCAGTATATTTTCCAGCAACTCCAGCTGAAGCGTCATTATTATAATTAGGAAATACTTTTGTAACAACTCTTGTGATGAAAGCTTGAATTTGAGGTTTCACAGATGCAGAAGCATAACTACT
>NZOY01000042.1 GCA_002695445.1 Flavobacteriaceae bacterium | reverse complement strand
CCTCCGAATATCCTAATGTAATTGCCTATTTCATCTTTCTTAGTTTTTGTTAAAACCTCAATATGTGCAATAGCAGCAATAGAAGATAATGCCTCTCCCCTAAAGCCTTTAGAAGTTATTGAGAAGAGATCATCGGCAGATTTTATTTTTGAAGTAGCATGACGCTCAAAAGCTAAACTAACATCATTAGTTGACATTCCAATACCATTATCAATAACCTGAATTTTTAACCTTCCCGCATCCTTAATCAACAACTGAATTTCGTTACTACCAGCATCTACAGCATTTTCTAGTAATTCTTTTACAACAGATGCAGGTCTTTGAATGACCTCGCCTGCAGCAATTTGATTTGCAACGTTTTTAGGTAGTAGAGAAATTATGTCTGCCATTAACTATTATTAGTAAAAATTGATAAATCAAAATCAATTAGATAGAAAAAAACCATAAGTAAAACCATGATAATAATAAATAATCTAGTTGAAAGTCCACGATTACCTCTTGTTCTCATCTTTAATCTGACTTCCTGCCATCTTTGACTCAAATCATTTTCATTATATTTCTCCCTAAACTTTGAAAATTTAGAATCAAAATCGAATGCGTTACCATTATCCTTACCCTTAAAGTATCTCGGTGTATAGTTATATCTTCTGTTTTTTTTTAGCTTAAAAAAGCTGATTTTCATAATTCAACAAGAAGTTAAAATTAGCAGACAAAATGAAATCAAATTTAACTAAAGCTAGTTAAAATGCAAATCTAGTTTTAATTAAATATAAGCTATATGGAAATCATTTTAAGAGCAGTAATTGCTGACTCCACTCCTTTATTTCCCATTTTACCTCCACTTCTCTGAAAAGATTGCTCAATATTATCATCAGTTAACACACAAAATATTACTGGAGATTTCCCGTTAACATTCAAGTCTTTAATTCCTTGAGCAACGGCATTTGCAATAAACTCAAAGTGTCTAGTTTCACCCTTAATTATGCATCCCATAACAATAATTGCATCAAAATTTTGAGTTTGTGCTTTACTTGCACCATAAATCAACTCAAAGCTACCTGGTACATGAATCTTGATAATATTTTCTGGTAACACATTGTGCTTAAGTAAGGTTTTTTGGGCACCTATATAAAGTCGATTTGTAATTTCATGGTTCCACTCAGAAACAATCAAACAAATTCTAAATGAAGTTCCATTAGGTACCATAGAGGAATCATATTTTGAAAGGTTTTTGTTTGCAGAAGCCATTATTTCTGGCTTTCTAATCGACCTATTTGAACATCTACTAATTTCGATTCCTTAGAATTAGGAAATTCGGCTTTTATACGCTTGAAATATTCCAAAGCATTATTAATTTTCCCTAAATTAAATCCAAGCATACCAGCTTTGTATAAATATTTAGGGGCGCTAAAAAGATTATCACTAATTTCAAAAGCTGCAACATAATAATCATATGCGTCTTCTGGTTGACCTATTTGAGCAAATGCATCACCAATGGCACCTTTTGCAAGTGCGCTCAACATAACATCATCAGATTTAAATTTATCGAGGTAATCAATTGCATTTACATAATCTTTGAGATTAAGATATGACATTCCAGCACTATAATTAGCTAACATTCCAGCAGGTGTACCTTCATAATTTTCAATTATATCCAAAAATCCGAATTTCCCCTCTCCACCATTTAATGCTCGTAAGTAAAGAGAGTCAGGATTTTGACTATTAACTGCAAGCTCAAAATAGTATTGAGCTTGACTTAATTCACCAACGGCCTCTAGTTTTTTTGGTTCATAAATATAGGTTTTGTAACCCAAGTATGATAGCACAGATATTGTAACTAATACAATAGCAATTAATATAAATTTTTGGTATTTGGAAACCAACTGTTCAGTCTTAGATGCACTAGTATCCAAGGTTTCAAAAACTTCAGCGGTAGTGCTTTCGGATTCTATTTCTTTTACTGGTATAGTTGCTAAAGATTTTTTTTGACCTCTTTTTTTATAGGTTGCCATACATTAATTATTGGGCTTAAAATTAATCTTTTTTGTGCCAATAGCAAAAACTAGATTGTTTATCAGAAAGAATCTAAATTAAAGTTTTAAATTTTATTTTAACTTTCATAGCTGAACTATATTTGTATCAATGTTTCTTAAACAATTAAAACTTACCAATTATAAAAATATTGAGGCCTCAAAGTTTGATTTTGAAGCTCCAATTAATTGTTTTATAGGTAATAATGGAATAGGAAAGTCAAATATATTGGACAGTATATATCACCTAGCTTTTACTAAAAGTTATTTTAACCCATCAAGCCAACAGAATATAAAATTCAACAAAGATTTTTTTGCAATCGAAGGTCTTTTTGAAATAAAGGCAAAAGTAGAAAAAGTAAGTTGTAGTCTAAAAAAAGGGCAAAAAAAGAATATTAAACGCAATGGAAAACGTTACATAAAAATTGCTGATCATATTGGATTGATCCCTTTAGTAATAATTTCTCCTATTGATAGAGATTTAATTCTTGAAGGTAGCATTACCCGGAGAAGGTTTATTGATGGAGTGATTGGGCAAACTGACAAAACCTACCTCAAAAACCTTGTTGATTACAATAAAACTCTTGCTCAGAGAAATGCACTGCTTAAATATTTTGCAATCAACCGAACATTTGATTCTACAAATTTGGAGATTTATAATCAACAGATGATTGATTTATCTCAACCCATTCATGATAAGAGGAAAGCTTTTATGAAAGCATTCATTCCTATTTTTATGCATAGATATAATATCATCAGTAATAGTCAGGAATGCGTTACCATAAATTATTACTCGGACTTAAATGAAAAAGGTATGGATGAATTACTATCTCTAAATTTTCAAAGGGATAAATCTCTTCAATACACCTCTGTTGGAATTCATAAGGACGATTTGAATTTTCAAATCGCAGGAGTACCAATCAAAAAATTTGGAAGTCAAGGACAACAAAAAACATTTCTCATTGCATTGAAACTAGCACAGTTTGATTTTATAAAAAAAGTTTCTGGTATTAATCCAATTGTTTTATTAGATGATATTTTCGACAAATTAGATCAAAATAGAGTTACTCAGACCATTAAACTATTCGAAAACGAAACTATAGGACAAATCTTCATTTCTGACACTCATGAGGATAGAATAAAAGCTGCATTAGCAGCGACCAAATCTAATTATGAAATTTTCAATTTGAACTAAATGAAATTTTTCTATTATTTCCTTTTTGTCTTTATAATTAATTCAAATGGATGCATTAGTAATAGTTCAAAAATTAATCTTGAATTGCTAAATGGTTATTGGAAAATTAATTTCATAACCCAAAAAAATGAAACCTTTAGACCAAATGGACTAGCAAAGCTGGTTGACCATTATTCAGTTGAAAAGAAGAATGGGATAAGAAAAAAAGCTCAGCCATTGATTGAAAATAAATTTATTGTTACTGAGGATGAGAGTCCTTTTAAAATTGTTAACAAGGAAAATGATTATTTCATTGAATTTGAAACAAAATGGTATAAATGGCGAGAAAAAATCATTAAATTGAGTAAATCAGAATTAATTTTAGAACATCAAGAAAAAAAATATCATTATACAAGGTTTAGTTACGATTTAAATTAATGAACTCATCTGAAAGAAAATTTGAACCACAAATCATTAGTAAAGTACTAGATAAAATTATTCATTCTAAAGCACTTAATAAGGGTATAATTAATGCAAAAGTGAGACAATTATGGCCAAGTTTAATGGGGGAAAATATAGATCGCTACACTGAAAAAATTATTGTAAGAAACAAAACACTGATTGTATCACTTTCGAGCGCTCCTTTAAGAGAGGAATTGACATATGGTAAAGAAAAAATTGTTAAAATGATAAATAAGGAACTTGGGAAAAAACTAATTGAAAAGATTATTTTTCGCTAAAAAACTTCTCTATCAGAGAAATGGAATCGAGTTTCAATAACAGAGTTTTCGTCACTATCAGATCCATGTACTGCATTTTCTCCAACGGATGTAGCAAAAAGTTTTCTGATTGTTCCCTCTGCAGCCTCCTCAGGACTGGTAGAGCCAAGAAGTGTTCTAAAATCATTAACTGCATTATCCTTTTCTAAAACCGCAGCCACAATTGGTCCACTTGTTATAAAGGCAACTAAATCGTTAAAAAAAGGTCGGTCTTTGTGAATAGAGTAAAAAAGTTCGGCATCTCTTTTTGATAGTTGTGTCATTTTCATAGAAACTATTTTAAAGCCAGCAACATTAATTTTATTTAAAATAGGACCGATATAACCTTTTTTTACTGCATCAGGTTTTATCATTGTAAAAGTTCGGTTTAAAGCCATCATTTTTTTTTGCAAATTTAAAAAAAATGTATTTTCCAAGATTTACATGTTTAACAAAATGAGCATAAACCAAATTAAAAAAACAAGGACTAAAATTTGGTATATTTGACCTGATGAAAAAAAACTTATTTTTAAAGTTTGAGAAAGTTTTAAGCAGCTCAAAAAAAATCATTATCATACCTCATAAGAACCCTGATGGAGATGCTCTTGGAAGTGCAATTTCTCTTAATTTATTTCTCAATAAAACAGGTCATCAATCTCAAATAATATCACCAAATGATTACCCTGATTTTTTAAAATGGTTGCCTGCAGAAGAAGAAATTTTAAAATTTTCTCATCAGGAAAAAAGATCAAAAGAGCTAATCAAATCTGCTGATTTAATTTTTACTCTTGACTTCAATAATTTATCTAGAATAGAAGATTTGGCGCCATTTATTGAAAATAGTGAAGCTGTAAAAATTATGATAGATCATCATGAAAATCCTTCAAATTATTCTCAAATTAGTTATTCTGATCCTTCAATAGGGTCAACATGTGAAATGGTTTTCAACCTTTTGTATTCACTGAACAAAGTTGTCATAGATAGAAAAATAGCAACTTGTTTGTATACTGGTATTATGACAGACTCGGGTTCTTTTAGATTTCCATCAACAACCCATAAAACACATCAGATTATTTCTAAGCTAATTCAAAAAGGAGCAAATCCAAGTGAAATACATCAAAAAATTTATGATTGTTACACTTTAGATAGATTACAACTTCTCGGAGTTGCAATNTTTAATTTAAAAAAAATNAAGAATTTACCNGTAGTATACATAACCCTTTCTCAAAAAGAATTAAATCAAAATAATTTTAAAAAGGGGGATACTGAGGGTTTTGTTAATTATGGTTTGTGTCTTAAAGGAATCAAACTAGCAGTAATTATGATTGAAAATCAACAAGATAAAATTATCAAGNTATCATTCCGCTCGAAAGGAAAATTTGATGTAAATAATTTTGCAAAAAAATACTTTAATGGGGGAGGACATATAAATGCTGCTGGAGGAATATCTAATTTTTCGTTAAAAAAAACTGAGTCTAATTTTCTATCTGCAATAGAAATTATAAAGAAAGAGCTTAATGCCTAAAGGTCTTATCATGATATTAATAATTTCAATGGCTTTTGGTTGCAGGGAAACAGAGCCCAGAAGACCCATAAACAAAAAAAAACAAGTTTTTCTGAAAGAATCGGCAAAAAGAAATAAAAGTAAATTAAACATTGAACAGGATCTCTTTAAACAGGTAATGAGTATAGACAAAAATCTTAAATTCAATTCTACTCCCCTTGGATTTTGGTATGCTCACAAAAAAAGGGGGCAAAATCAATCATCAAAACCAATTAAAGGAGATAAAGTTACTTTTAGATATAGAATTGAAGATATTAATAAAAATTTGCTTTATGATGAGGATCAGTTAGGAATTGTTTCTTTTTTTATCGATCAAGAAGATTTAATTCCNGCCCTAAGAGAGGGTTTAAAATTTATGTCTGCTGGGGATACTGTCGTGTTTCTTTTTCCTTCATATCTTTGCTTTGGCTATCAGGGAGATGGTGAGAAAATTGGAATAAATCAACCACTTAGATATACTATAGAACTTTTAAAGCATGAAAAAATAAAAAAATAAATAAAATGAAAAAAACCACAATAATTATTTTTCTCTTATCAACATTAATTATTGGATGTTCTGACGAACACCCAAGCCTAGATAGAGGATTATTTGCAAATCTACAAACCAATAAAGGTGATATTATTCTTCAGTTAGAAATGGAAAAAACTCCAGTTACAGTAGCAAATTTTGTGTCGTTAGCTGAAGGGAAAAACGAAAAAGTAGCAGAGGAATTTAGTGGTAANAGATATTATGATGGATTAATTTTTCACAGGGTAATAGCTGATTTCATGATTCAAGGAGGTGATCCAACCGCAACAGGCTCTGGAGGGCCTGGATATCAATTCGATGATGAGTTTACCGATTTAAAACATAATGGACCAGGNATACTTTCAATGGCGAATGCTGGACCTGGGACAAATGGAAGCCAGTTTTTTATAACTCATAAGGAGACACCATGGCTTGACGGAAAACATACTGTTTTTGGTAACGTAATTGAAGGGCAGGCAGTGGTAGATAGTATTTCTCAAAATGATACAATTTTCAAAGTTGAAATTATTCGAAAAGGTAACGAGGCAAAAAAATTTGACGCACAAGTTATTTTCTCAANTTATTATGAAGAAAAAGAAAGTTTAGCAAAAAAAGCTGCAGAAANAACNGCTNTANTTATGAGAGANTCTCTNAAGAAGTTCGAAAANCAAAAAGCTCAAGCAACAAAGACNGCATCAGGNTTACAGTATTTTATTTACGAAAAAGGGGATGGACAAAGGGTTAATAAAACCAACAAAACTAATGTAAATTATTCTGTCTATTTTANTGATGGTGTACTNTTAGATACAAGTATATTAGAAATTGCTGAAGCTTATGATAANGTCGATCCTAATAGGTTAGCTGCAGATGCTTACAAGCCAATTANCGCTGATGTCAGCAAGGATGNCCCAATGATTGAGGGTTTTAAAGAAGGAGTAAGGCTTTTGAAAGTTGGCGATAAAGCGACACTTTTTTTACCNTACAAACTAGCTTACGGTGANGGGGGTAATCGAATGATACCACCACGTTCAGACTTAATTTTTGAAATTGAAGTGATTTCTGTAGAGAAAGAATAATAAAAGATTACTGGATACCCGGTGAGGTAAGAATGATTANAAATTTGAATTTNGCCCTTTGGCTGTCTACTNTTCCCCTNGTATTNACGATAAATTTTGCNAAAGAAAACCCCTCNATAATAGAGCGATTTTANAGTGGATTAATCTACCCTTGGTTTTTTAAAATTCACCAGTTTTTTTTTCAATTATTTCCTTTTTCATATGGGGATATATTCTACTTGATCTTTACAATATTTATAATTAATCAAATAATAAAAAAAGGACAGTATTGGTTTGTTAAACCCTGGTCGTTTTTTAATGATTTTGGGGCATCGATGATTCTTGTGTTGTGGATTTTTTATTTGAGCTGGGGGTTTAATTATCATAGGGAATCGTTAAGTAATCAATTAGGTATATCTACTAATTACAATAAAAAGGATTTAGTTGACGTAATGAAAAAATTAATAGTAAATGTAAATCAATTGCATAAAGAATTGGTTAAATTCGACAGTATAGCAGTATCTCCAACTAATTCAAAATCTTTTTTTTTAAAATCAACTACTGTTTATCACCCTACAAATAGAACCATTAAAATTAAATCATCAAATGTAAAACAATCCATGTATAGCTTACCTCTAAGTTATATGGGGTATGCAGGTTATTTAAATCCTTTTACTCTTGAATCTCAAGTTAATTCAAAAATACCAACGCTTAATTTGATTACCACACTTCTACATGAAACCGCTCATCAAATGGGATATGCATCTGAAAAAGAGGCTAACTTTATTGCATATTATTCTGCCATAAAAAATGATGACCCTTACGTACGTTACGCAGGATTCAGTTTTGCACTTAGGTATTTTTTGTCAGAACTTTACATTATTGATAAAACTATTGCCTCTCAACTGGTGGAAGAAATTAATTTTGGGGTGTTATTAAATTTTAAGGAGGCAACTGATTTTTGGAAAAAATATGATAATCCTTTTGAGATTATTTTTGATAAAACATATGATATTTTTTTGAAAGCAAATGGTGAAATAAGTGGTTTAAAAAGTTATAATGAAATTGTAGGATTAGTAATTAATTACCATAAGTCAATAGAGGAAATATAATAAGTCTTTTTAACCAAGCAATTTATCTTTGAAAAAATCTCCTTTGAAATACATAAGTAGTAATAGTAATAAAATTGTAAAGAGATTGACTTTACTTAAGACTAAGTCAAGAAAGCGAAATAAAGAACAACTTTTTGTAATTGAAGGTTATAGAGAGTTATCCCGAGCCTTGGAAATGGGGTATTCTTTAGAATCAATTTTTTACCGGGAAAACACCAAAGTTGAACTAATTAATAATCCTTTGGTAAATTGCTATGAGCTTTCAGCTAAACTCTTTGACCGCATAAGTTTTAGGTCAGCAGCTGCTGAAGTGCTGGCAATTGTTAAAGCAACTAATCATAAATTAGAGAATTTAATTCTGAACAATGATAGTAAAATACTTGTATTGGAATCGCCTGAAAAACCAGGAAATATAGGAGCTTTGATAAGAACTGCTGCTGCTGCAGGAATTGACGCACTAATTATTGCTAATCCAAAAACTGATTTGTATCATCCACAAATTATTCGAAATAGTCTAGGAGGACTATTTTCTGTTCCTATAGCTATGGACTCTTCTGATAATGTCATATCTTTTTTAAAAAAAAATAATTTTAATATAATAGTTACAGCTNTAATTAGTAAAGCTAAACACTACAAAAGGATAAAATATGAAAAACCTTTTGCATTGATTTTTGGTTCAGAGGATAAAGGGATAAATGATTTTTGGATTAAAAAAGCTAATCAAATAGTACAGATNCCAGTAAAATTNCCAATAGACTCTCTAAATTTATCAGTTTCTGCAGGAGTTTTAATATATCATTGTATGGATTAATGATTTTGAGGAATTAAAAGTTTGCTGTACCTTTATTATATCAATGATTGCAAGTGATGAAATAGAAAACAAAGAGATAGCAAAACAGTATAAAGAACTTTTGCAAATCAGTTATCAAACGCTTTCTGATAAAGACAAAAAATTAATTCGCTCTGCCTTTGATACAGCTGTTCATGCTCATAGGAATCAAAGAAGAAAAACTGGAGAACCCTATATTTTTCACCCTATTAATGTTGCTAAAATTGTTGCCCACCAGATTGGTTTGGACGCAACNTCAATAGCATCTGCTTTATTACACGATGTAGTAGANGATACCGATTATAAATTTGANGAGTTAGAAAAACTTTTTGGAACTGGTGTCGCAAAAATTGTTGAAGGCCTTACGAAAATATCAAAGCTAAGCAAAGAAAGTGATATATCTCTTCAAGCAGAGAACTTTAAAAAACTACTTCTCACATTAAATGATGATATTAGAGTGATCATTATCAAAATCGCTGACCGACTTCACAACATGCAGACCTTGGATGCGATGCCTGAGCACAAGCAGCTAAAGATTTCCTCCGAGACACTATATATCTACGCACCTTTAGCACATAGAATAGGTTTATATAACATTAAAACTGAATTGGANGACTTGAGTTTTAAGTATACTGAGCCTGTAAGATTTGAGTCNATAAAAAATAATATTGAGGAGAGNAAAGANGAACAAAATNCATATATTAAATCTTTCTCAAAAATTATAAAAAATGCCTTAGCGGAAGAGTCTTTAGAATACTCAATTAAAGGAAGGAGTAAGTCTATTTTCTCTATTAACCGTAAAATGCTTAGACAAAATATTCCATTTGAAAAAGTTTTTGACAAATTTGCTATTCGTGTCGTATATAAAAGCAATCTTCGTGATGAAAAGTTTTTGGCATGGAAAATTTATTCTATAGTAACAGATCACTTTATCCCAAACCCTACTCGTCTTAGAGACTGGATTACTGCACCTAAATCAAACGGTTATGAAGCATTACATATAACTGTAATGGGCCCAGATAATAAATGGGTAGAGGTGCAGATTAGATCAGAAAGAATGAATGAAATAGCTGAAAAAGGTTATGCTGCTCATTATAAGTATAAAAACGGAGGACAAAAAGATATAGGTATTGAATCNTGGTTAGACAAGTTACAGGAGGTNTTAGAAAATAATGCTGAAAATCCTGTTGATTTCGTNGAAAATTTTAAATTAAATCTTTACGCCAAAGAAATTTTTGTTTTCACACCTACAGGTGATATTAAATCATTACCTAAAGGNGCCACAGCACTTGATTTTGCCTTTAATATTCACACTGAAGTCGGAATGAAAACNAGAGGAGCTAGAGTAAATGGAAAATTAGTTCCTTTGAGTAGAGCTCTNAAAAGCGGGGAACATATCGAAATTATTACTTCTGAGAATATTAAACCAACTGCCAACTGGTTAGATTTTGTTCAAACCTCTAGGGCAAAATCTAAAATTAAATCATCGATAAATGAGGAAAAGAAAAGAATTGCTGATGATGGAAAAGAATCTCTAAGAAGAAAACTTAAACANCTAAAAATAAAGCTTAATGACAAATCTACAGCATATTTACTCAGGTATTTTAATCTAAACAATAGTCTAGATTTATTTTATCGCATTGGACTTGGAACAATTGATAATAAACAGCTTAAATCTTTTTACAATGAATATAATAGTTCTTTCCTTAATTTTTTCAAAAAACGTATCAGAAAGAATAATTTAAAACCAAAAAGTACTAGTAAAGAGGAAATAACTGAACGTTATGATACTCTAGTCTTTGGAAAAGAACGAGAGAGCTTAAAGCATAGTTTGGCATCATGTTGTAATCCTATACCNGGTGACCGNGTATTTGGATTTTTAACAATTAAGGACGGGGTAAAAGTNCANAAAAAAGAATGTCCCAATGCATTATCATTGCAATCAAATTTTGCTTATCGTATTATATCATCTAAATGGGTAGACTCCTCTTCAAATGAATATAANGCATTATTAAGATTGTCTGGAATTGATAACATGGGAATTGTTTCTAATGTAACACAACTTATTTCTAATGAAATGAATGTAAACATTGATAAAATAAGTTTTGATAGTGATGATGGAATATTTACAGGATTAATTAGTATTANTGTAAAAAATCAGACAATATTAAATCGCTTGGTTTCAAAGCTTTTAAAATTGAAAGGTGTAGATAAAGTTGTAAGAGAATAATAACACATATATTTGCTGAGATGGAAATTAATAAATCAAATCAAGAAATTGTTAAAGAAGTTTTCATAAACTTCTTAAATAAGNATGCTCATCGAAAAACNCCNGANCGGTTCGCTATTCTCTATGAGATTTACGATAACGAAAAGCACTTTGATATAGAATCGCTATACATTACAATGAAAAATAAAAATTATCGTGTAAGTAGAGCAACATTATATAATACCATTGAATTACTTTTAGAATGTCATTTGGTTAGAAAACACCAATTTGGAAANAACCAAGCTCAATACGAAAAATCATATTTTGACCNTCAACATGACCATATAATCTTAACGGATTCAGGTGAGGTTAAAGAATTTTGTGATCCCCGAATCCAAAATATTAAAAAAACAATTGAAGAAATTTTTGATATCGATATCCATAATCATTCTTTATACTTTTATGGCACCAAAAAAAAGTAAATCTCTAGTTTAAATGTCAGTTAACTTATTATTGGGCCTCCAGTGGGGGGATGAGGGTAAAGGTAAAATAGTAGACGTATTGACTAAATCCTACGATGTAATAGCTCGTTTTCAAGGTGGCCCCAATGCAGGACATACATTAGAATTCGATGGTATTAAACATGTTCTTCATACNATACCCTCTGGGATTTTTCATCCTAAAGCAGTTAATTTAATTGGAAATGGTGTGGTAATTGATCCTGTGATTTTTAAAAAGGAGCTTGATAACCTAGCNCCTTATGATATTAATTTTAAATCAAAATTGCTTATTTCAAAAAAAGCACATTTGATTTTACCGACGCATCGTCTTCTTGACGCAGCTTCAGAGGCTGCTAAAGGAAAAGCAAAAATTGGTTCTACTCTAAAGGGTATCGGGCCAACATACATGGATAAAACAGGCAGGAATGGTCTACGTGTAGGTGATATTTTTTCGAAAACATGGAAAAAACGCTACCATAATTTAGTTGACAAGCATTTAAAAATGCTTGAATTTTATGATTCAACATTGGAATTTGATATGATTGAACTGGAAGAAACGTTCTTTAATGCTATTAATGAATTAAAAAAGTGTAAAGTAGTTGATAGTGAAAACTACTTNCATAAGGCAGAGGAGTCTGGTAAAATGATTTTAGCTGAGGGAGCACAAGGTTCTCTCTTGGACGTTGATTTTGGAACTTATCCTTTTGTTACCTCTTCTACTACTACTGCAGCTGGTGCATGTACAGGTTTGGGAATTGCTCCAAATAAAATCAAGGAAGTTTTTGGAATTTTTAAAGCCTACACAACTAGAGTAGGAAGTGGTCCATTTCCCACTGAATTATTTGGTCAAACGGGAAAACACATCGCTAAAATTGGAAATGAATTTGGAGCTACAACTGGAAGAGCTAGAAGGTGCGGATGGATTGACCTTGTAGCCCTAAAATATGCTATTAAAATTAATGGAGTTACACAATTAATGATGATGAAGGGAGATGTACTTTCTGGAATTGAGACAATAAAAATATGTAAACAATATAAAATTGGAAAAAAAGTCATCGATTTCTTTCCATTTGATATTCAATCCGAAACTGTTAAACCGGTATACATTGATATTCCCGGATGGAAAGAAAATCTTACTAAAATTAATCAGTTAAGGAAACTCCCCAAAGAATTCACCAACTATGTTGAATTTTTAGAAAAAGAACTTCAAACCCCGATTAAAATTATTTCTGTGGGTCCAGATAGAAAACAAACTATTTTCAGGTAGTTTTTCTAATTTATTAGAAAATATTTTTTGTGAAAAAGAAATTATTTTTCAGTATTGTAAATTTTGTAACAATTTTTTGGTTTAACTCTTTAGTTGCTCAAGAGGAAACAAAAATCATTGAAATTATTCAGGCTGGAGGTTCAACACAAGATCAGCAAAAATTTCCTGGTGCAAATATATTGGTTAAAAAAGATAATATCCGTGTTCACCTTTTTCATGATGGAGCTTTGATCAAATCAAATATTTCTTATTTCTATCCCAAGCTAAACTTTTTTAAAGCAAATGGAAATATAATTTTTACACAAGGAGATACTCTAAAAATGACTTGTGATTATTTAGAATACGATGGTACAAAAAAACTTGCAAAAGCATGGGGTAGTGTATTACTTAACAGAGGTGATGTGGAACTAAAAACAGACACACTCTACTTAGATAGGGAAAATTCTGAAGCTTATTATAATACTTTTGGAACCATTCTAGATGAACAAACCAAACTAACAAGTAATAGAGGTATTTATTTTATGAATTTTAAAAAATACCGATTTATTTCCAACGTAAAAATTGATGATCCTGAATACAAACTTAAATCGCAGCAATTAGATTACTTTACAGAAAGTAAAATGGCATTTTTTCATGGAAAAACATCAATAATNGGAAAAGATTATAATATTTNTTGTGAGATAGGTTCCTACAATACAAAACTACAGAAAGGNAATTTTCAGAAAAATGCNATTATTTTGTACAATAATAAAGAGATCAAAGGAGATAGCCTTTATTTTGATAATGAGATAGATTATGCTGCAGCTACAAATAACATTAGCATAATAGACACTTTAAATAAATCAGTAATTAATGGTCATTATGGAGAAATCTTTAAAGCGAGAGATTCTGCAATAATTACCCAAAGAGCCTTAGCNGTTAATATTGTTGATCAAGATTCCTTATACATTCATGCTGATACGCTTGTTGCAACAGGACCCTCAGAGAAAAGAATACTNAGGGGTTATTACGATGTAAGGATTTTTAAATCTGATTTAAGGGGTAAATCAGATTCTATACATCTNAATCAAAAANCCGGTCTAATTNAAATGCTTAAACTTCCTCTAACAAGAAANGAAAATCAAATTTTTTCAGAAAGTCAAAAAAATGCTAGAAATCCAATTTTATGGTTTGGAAAAAGTCAAATGTCTGGAGATAAAATTTTTCTCACATCTGATATTAATACTCAAAAATTAGATTCACTAAAAATTATTGGAAATAGTTGGATTATAGAAAAAGATTCACTAAGTGAAACAGGTTTTAATCAGATTAAAGGAGTGCTTCTAGATGGTCTGTTTAAAAATGGAGAATTAAGTGAAATTGAAATTNCTAAAAATACTGAAGTNATTTATTATATGTACTCAGATGAAGATAATGAACTTATAGGAATTGATAAGACAACTTGTAGTCGACTCATGATGATAACTGAAGATAATCAAATTAAAGACATAACCTTTTTTGTAAGTCCGGATGGTGAATTACTTCCAGAAAAAGATTTACCTATAAATGAAAGAAAACTAAAAGGATTTATATGGAGAGACGATGAGCGTCCAAAAAATATCTCTGACTTGTTTAGCGATGAGGATAAACTTTTTGAACTAAGAGTAATAGAAAAGGTTCAAATACCTGATGCTTTTCGAAAAAAAAGTAATGATTGATGCTTGAGGACTTCTTAAAATATCAAGCTAAAACTAATCCACACCCACTAGGTTTAGAAATTTCTCGTGCAAATGGTANTTATCTTTATGATATTGATGAAAAACCTTATTTAGATTTTNTTGCTGGAGTTTCAGCCTGTCCACTTGGCCACTCACATCCTAGAGTAATTAAAGCAATTAATGACCAGATAAAAAAATACCTACACGTTATGGTATATGGTGAGTTTGCCCAAGAGCCAGCTATTAAACTGTGTGAAAAACTAGTTCAACTACTTCCAGATAATCAACATGTTGTTTATTTGACAAACTCAGGAACTGAAGCGGTTGAGGGAGCATTAAAACTGGCCAAGAAAGCAACTAAAAGATCAGGTTTGATTGCTGCGTATAAATCCTATCATGGAAGTACTCATGGGGCCCTTAGCTTATTAGGAANTGAAGATCAAAAAAAAGGTTACCGTCCTCTGCTCCCAGGTNTTAATTTCATAAAATTCAACCAAGAAAGTGATTTAAAAAAAATTAATGAAAATACTGCTGCAGTNATACTAGAAACGATTCAAGGAGGGGCAGGATTTNTTGAACCTCAAAATAATTACTTAAAAAAAGTGAAAAAAAGGTGTTNTGAAGTAGGCTCATTGTTAATTCTCGATGAAATTCAACCAGGATTTGGCCGAACAGGAAAAATGTTTGGATTCGAAAATTATGGAATATCTCCTGATATTGTTGTCATGGGAAAGGCCCTTGGAGGAGGGCTCCCNATAGGGGCTTTTTCTTCAAGCTCATCACTTATGAAAAACCTCGANATAAATCCCAAGTTGGGACATATCACAACTTTTGGAGGTAATCCAGTTGTTGCTGCCTCAGCACTTGCTACTCTTACTGAAATTGAAGAATCAGAAATAATTAAAACTGTAAAATATAAAGAGAACTTATTCAGAACAAAGTTAACCAACCCTAAAATAAAAAATATTCAAGGGGTCGGTCTAATGCTAGCATTAATTTTTGAGGATGAAAGTATTCCAGATTATTTGGTACACAGGTGCATAAAAAAAGGATTACTATTNTTTTGGCTTTTATGGGAAAAAAAAGCCGTAAGAATATCTCCACCACTTACAATTTCAGAAAAAGAGATTATTCAAGGTTGTAAAATAATTTGCGAAACCTTAGATGAGCTATAATTATATGTTAATATTTTTGTTGAAAACAATAAAACTTGAGATAAAATGATTAATAATTTGTTCAATAACTTTAATTCAACAATAAAGATTATATGTTCAATCCTTCTTTTGAAGAAAAAAACTCCTCTCTAACGAAGTTTGAGGAAATGCTCAAAACGAATCAGGTTCTTTTTTTTGATGCAGTTGAATTCGAAAACATTATTCATTATTATATAGATTTTGCCAAGTTGGATCTTGCAAAAAAAGCACTTAAAATGGNTATTGAACAACACCCTAAAAATGTTGAGTTNATGTTATTGCAAAGTGAAATAATGCTATTTGATGGCTCATATATNGATGCTGAAAATTTACTTTTGGAAATCGAACAATTGTCTCCTAAAAATGAGGAAATTTTTTTACAAAGGGCAAATATTTCATCAAAACAGAAAAATCATTATAAGGCAATCAAGATTNTACTAAAGGCCTTAGATTTTACTGACGAACCAATTGAGATATGGAATCTTATTGGAATGGAATTTCTTTTTTTAGAGGATTACAATAAGGCAAAAAAATTCTTTTTAAAATGTGTAAAAGAAAATCCTATGGATTATCAGTCACTATACAACCTACTTTATTGTTATGACCAGTTAGAGGAAAACATTGAAGCAATTAACACATTAAATGAAATTTTAGAGACTAATCCATATTCTGAGGTTGCATGGCATCAACTGGGAAAATTATATACAAAAATAAATAAGTTAGAGGAGGCGCTATCTGCTTTTGAATTCGCTATTATAAGTGATGATTCTTTCACTGGAGCATATATTGAAAAGGGTAAACTTTTAGAGAAAATGGGTAGAATAAATCAAGCCATTGACAATTTTGAATTCTCCGTAAAATTAAATGATCCCAATGCATTTNTTATGCATAGAATTGGAGAATGCCATCTTAAATTAGGAAATGATTTAATCGCCATCCAATATTTTAAAGAATCAATAAAACTTGAACCTAATCATGAAAAAAGTTGGATTTCATTAATTGATTACTTTTTAAAAAGTGAAACTTTGTTAAAAGCACAATACTTCGTAAAAAAATCACTCAAATCNAATGNCGANAGCAGGNAACTATGGAAAAGAAGTGCNGAAATTCATTTCAAAATGAATTTATTTGAAGAAGCTGCAGCTTCAAGTCAAACTTCAAATGAACTTGGCAATTATGATTTTAAAACTTGGATTATTTGGATGGACGCACTAATGAATTTAAGGGAATGGGGGGCAGCCCTAAAAACCTGCCAACTTGCCCTACAATACTTCAACAATCAGTCTGCAATACTATTCAGATTAGCAGGTTGCAAAATGCGCTTAGGTAAAAAAGAAGAAGCAACAAAAATTTTCAATAAAGTAAAAAGTAATTTCAAAATACCTGATGGTTTTAGTAAATTATTTCCTGAATTAGTTAACATTCCAGAGGGAGGAATATAAAAACCATAGAATACAATTTAGCCTTTCTCTTAATTATTGTTCAAAAATAAATTTCTAAATGAATTCTATTTCTAATAATTTCATCACATACATTAAAGGATTAGCTATAGGATGTGCTGATATTATGCCTGGTGTTTCAGGAGGAACAATTGCACTCATTCTAGGAATTTACAAAAATTTAATTGACTCAATAGATTCTATTAGTATAAGAAATTTTAAATCTTTGAATTTTACTGACTTTTGGGCTAAAATTAATGGGAATTTTTTACTTAGTCTCTTTGCCGGCGCTTTGAGCTCGATTTTTACTCTTTCCTTTATTATTAATTATTTAATTGAAAATTATCCTATTGCTATTTGGTCTTTTTTCTTCGGAATTCTATTCAATAGTATATTTATTATCAAAAGACAAGTTTCTGATTTTAATTATCTCAATCTTGGCCTAATTTTTTTTGGATCTATAATAAGTTTTTTTATTACTCAGATTGCTCCAAAAAGTGATGATATCGGTTTGATTTATCTTTTCTTCTGTGGGTTTTTTGCAATCATAGCTATGATTTTACCTGGCATATCTGGTGCTTATATATTGCTTATTTTAGGTGCATACCAAACAGTGGTAAATTTGATCAAGACGTCTATAAAAAGCCTAGTTAATTTTAATTTTGACACTCTCATTCCAACTTACAGTAAACTCTTTGTTTTTGGATTAGGTGTTTTAATTGGACTTAGGGCTTTTTCCTCAGTATTAAAATGGCTTTTGGATAATGAAAACAATAAAACCATGTCAGTACTGATTGGACTTATGATTGGAGCTTTACATAAAATATGGCCATGGCAGGAATTTTTTGAATTAAATATTGGAGATAAGGTTATGAAATTTTTTAGGCCATTATCCCCTTTTAATTATCCTAAAGATCCTCAAATTTTGTCAGCAATAATTCTTTTTATAATTGGGTCAAGTATTGTTTGGATTTTAGATAAACAAAAAGAAAAAAAATAATATTCATGGGTTTGTCATCCCCGATCATTCGTGAAAAATTAATTCTGATTTTAAAAGGGATTGCTATGGGCGCTGCCAATAAAGTTCCTGGAGTATCGGGAGGTATTGTAGCATTTGTAGGGGGTTTTTACGAAGAATTGATATACTCACTTCAAAAAATTAATTTGAAATCCTTGACCATATTATTAAAAGAGGGTTGGTCACCATTTTACTATTATATTAATGGTAAGTTTTTAACTCTATTATTCTCAGGTGTAATTATCAGTTACTTTAGTGTTTCACTAATCTTAGACTATTTAATTAGATATTTTGAAACTTATGTTCTAGCAGTATTTTTTGGGATGGTTATTTCATCCGTTTATTTTTTATACTATGAATTGAAAAATTGGAATTTTAAAAAGATTCTATTTTTCACCTTGGGTTTAATAATTGGACTCATTATAATGATTTCAAAACCATTAACAGAAAATGAGGGAATAGTCTTTGTTTTTTTCTGCGGTTTAGTCAGCGTGTGTGGNATGACACTACCNGGGCTGTCAGGTTCTTTCCTTTTATTACTCCTTGGAAACTACACTTTACTATTAGTTGACTCTGTAAATGCAATTTATTTCTCTATATCAGACATTATTCGACTAGATTTTGACTTTATATCTGACCCATATAGAACTAAATTACTAAAGTTGGCAGCAATTTTTACTCTNGGATCTATTACTGGGCTAATTTTTTTTTCTAATATTTTAAGTTTTGTGCTNAGAAAATACCACCAAAACACAATTGCTACAATCATTGGATTTATTGGAGGATCATTGGGTGTAATATGGCCATGGAGAAAAAAAGTATATAAAAATGATGAACTAGGAGAAATCGTTTTTAACTCAATCGGTAAACCTGAAATAGCATATTATGAATATGTATTACCCAACATAAAATCAACAGATTTTTGGTTATTATCATTATTTATAATTTTGGGGGTAATATTTGTTTCACTTTTGGAAAGATATGGTATCAAAAAAAGGGGTTAAAAAATGCTATGGTTTATTGGGAAGAAACATAGATTATTCATTTTCGAGGGATTATTTTAGTCAAAAGTTTAAAAAGGAAAAACTTACCCATTGTACCTATCAAAATTTTGACTTGGATTCGATTGATTCGGTAAAATCAATATTAGAAATGGATAATATTTCAGGCCTTAATGTTACAACACCCTACAAGAGGGAAATAATTCCATATTTAGATAAAATTTCAGAGCAATCACAAAAAATACAAGCTGTCAATACAATACAATTTGGAAAAAACGGTAAGAAAATTGGCCATAATACTGATATATTTGGCTTTGAAAGATCACTTTTAGAAATCACATCAAAATTACCAAAAAATGCATTAATATTAGGAACTGGTGGAGCTTCCTCGGCTGTAGCATTTGTTTTAGAAAAACATAAAATAAATTATATATATGTTTCAAGAAATCCCAGTGTAAATCAAATAAATTATAATAATTTAACTCTTAAATTCATTAAAAAACATAAATTAATTATTAATGCGTCTCCAGTAGGGACTTTTCCAAGAATCAATTTATTTCCTGAGATTCCATATGATGCAATTGATGAAACTCACATTTTATTTGACTTGATCTATAACCCTTTAGAAACACTTTTTTTAAATGAGGGTAAAAAGAGAGGGGCCAAAATTTCAAATGGATTGAAAATGTTGGAGTACCAAGCTGAAAAATCATGGGAAATATGGAACAAATAGATACAATCCTTTTTTTTTTGTAAATTTTAAATAAATTTAAAATAAATATTAATACCTGATTGGTATGGCAAAGAAAGCAACAAAGGCCAACGATCCTCAGGAAGAAAAAAAAACATTGACCCTTAAAAAGAGCAATAAACCTGATGGTGCTAAAGAAACTTATGAGGAAACAGCTAGAACTGAATACAATCTTTTAAATAAAAAGAAAGAAACCTCTCATTCGGATAATATGGGGGGGGAAATGGAAAAAATTGATTACGATTCTTATAGTATTTCAGAGCTCATTGAAGAATTTGAAAAACTAAGTAAACTTGACAAATGGTATAATAAGAATAAAATTATCCAAGAAATCATATCTCAATTTGAGTTAAAGTTTAAAATTGAGGTTCAAGCTAAAAAAGATATATTTTTAAAAGAAGGAGGAAACGAAATAGATTTTTATTTCCTCCCGAGTTACAAGAATAATTTTGATCAGCTTCTTAAAGATTACAAGAAGAAAAAAAGAAATTATTTTCAAGAAAGAGAAGAAAACCAAAGGTTGAATTTAGAACGTAAATTAGAAATAATTGAAACTCTTAAAGGCCTTATTAATGTCGATGAAAACATTAATAAGATCTACAAAAAATTTAGNATTTTACAGGAAAGCTGGCATAAAACTGGACCAGTACCAAGAAGTCAAAGCAATAACATATGGCAAACTTTCAAGCATCACACTGAAATTTTCTATGATTTTTTGCACCTCAACAGAGAATTACGTGATTTAGATTTTAAACACAATTATGAAGAGAAAATTAAGATTATTGAGCAAGCAGAAAAACTCTCTGAAATTCCAGATGTTTTAAANGCCTCCCGNGATTTAAATACGCTACATCGGCTATGGAAAAACGATCTAGGCCCTGTTGCAAAGGAGCACAGAGACGAATTGTGGGCCCGATTTCAAAAAGCTAGTAATACCATTCACAATCGAAGACAGGATTTTGATAAAGAATACGATATCATACTTGAAAAAAATCTTCTCAAAAAAAACAAACTTATTTCAAAATTGGAGGAAATANAAAAAAACCNTCCTAAGAATCATAAAGAATGGAGAAAGTCTATTGATGATCTCAATAAGATTAGGGGTGAATTTGAATCAATCGGTCAGGTGACAAAAAAATACAATAAATCAACCTGGTCTAGATATAGAGAACTTAGTCGTGAAATTAATCGAGAAAAAAATAAGTTCTATAAGTTTCAAAAAATAGAACAGCGAAAAAATATAGAACTCAAAAAGACACTAATTAACGAGGTGAAAGATATTCTGGNAAAGGATGATTGGAATGATTACAATAACCGCATGAAAGAAATTCAGAAAGATTGGAAAGATATTGGCTTTATTCAAAGAAAAATTTCTAATCAGCTTTGGGAAGAGTTTCGTTCCAATTGTAATTTATATTTTGATCGTATTAAGGATGGACACGAAAAAAACAGTAAAAAAGAATTAGAAATAAAAAAGAAAAAAGAATCTTTTATTGATGGAATTAAAGATTTTAAAATACCTATTGAAATTAAAGAATTTAAAAATTTTTCTTCAGAACAATGGAATGAATTTATTAAACTAGGTGATATTAAAGAGATTTCAAATAAAAAGTTAATATCATCTTATAATAAAGAATTTTCCAAGGCAATTGAAAGCTCAGCAATGAATACCGAAATTAAGAAAGAAGCTAAAAATCATATTCAGTTTTTTTCTATAAAAGATGATGAAAATGAGTTAAATAGGGAGATTCAGAATATCAAGAAAAAGATAGATGAAGTTAGATCAGAGATAAGACAATTAGAAAACAATATGGATTACTTTTCCAAATCAAGTAATAAAAACCCATTATTATCAGATGTAACTACAAAACTAGAGGAATTAAAATCTAAAGAAAAGAACTTGAAAGATGATCTAGTTCCTCTAAGAAAAATGAAAAGAGATTTGGATAATAATTTAAATGAAAATAATATTGATTAAAATTCAGATAAAAACTAAACTAATTTGATTTAGCTTTCTGCCAAAAAAAATCGAATTCTTCTTTGGATAATTCATTAATTTTTTTTTCGACTTTATTAGCGNATGATTCAATGTATTTAAATCTCTTTATAAATTTTCTATTAGTTTTCTCCAAAGCATTTTCAGGATTGATTTTGAGAAAACGAGCGTAATTGATTAAAGAAAAGAGTAAATCTCCAAATTCAGACTCTATATTATCAATTTTTTTCTCTGTCAACTCTATCCTTAATTCCTCTAACTCCTCTTCAACTTTGTTTAAAACCCCATCTATATCATCCCAATCAAAACCAACGCTAGAAGCTTTCTCCTGAACTCTATATGCCTTAACTAGAGCAGGTAAAGCCTTTGGAACACCATCTAAAACACTTTTTTTTCCTTCATTTAGTTTAATTATTTCCCAATTTGATGAAACCTCATCTGCATCGTATGCTTTTAAATTCCCATAAATATGTGGATGTCTCCTAATTAATTTTTCAGATATTTGGTTAGCAATATCAGTAATATCAAAAACTTTTTTTTCACTCCCAATTTTAGCATAAAAAATAATATGAAGTAATAAATCTCCTAATTCCTTTTTGATTTCCTCATTATTATTTTCTAAAATTGCATCACCTAATTCATATGTTTCCTCAATTGTTAAATGCCTTAAAGACTGAAAAGTTTGTTTACGATCCCATGGGCATTTCTCACGAAGGTTATCCATGATATCCAGTAGCCTACTAAAAGCATTTAATTGATCAGAACGCGAGCCCATTTATTTTTTATGTTCAATTATCCAAAGAAGATTTTTCAACTTCAAATTTTAAAATTCCTTTTTCTAACAATAAATTATACCATTGAATAATTTTTTTTATGTGACTAGGGTATACCCTATCTTCATCATAATCTTCGAAAACTTCAAAAAAATATGCCTCTAACTCTTTATTACCAGATTTAGGTATTAATCTTGCAATTTTTCCAGATTCATATCGAAAAATTTTCTCAAAAACCTCTATCAACATAAATTCCTTCTCTAAACCATATACTTTTATCTTGGACAAAATATTAATTTGTTGAACCATATTTGTAGAAATTCTTTTTTTATCAAGAATTGATTCAGCAATCACCATATTTCTTGTTTGTGATATCAATTTGTATAGGCCTGGCTTACCAGAAATTGAAATAATTTTTTCTAGAATATCGTTGCTCATCTTTTAATTCTCCCTTTAGGATAATTCATTTTATAGTCAGTTTTAACCTTTCCTTTGGAAATATCATTAAGCTTTCCTTTAAGAAGCTTTTTTTTTAGGGAACTAAGTTTATCGGTAAATAAAATACCTTCAATATGGTCATACTCATGCTGAACCACCCTTGCAGCAANNCCCTCCAGTGATAAAGTATGTTTCTTAAAATNTTCGTCAAAATATNTAATAGTAATTTTTTTTTTACGAGTAATGTCTTCTCTTATATTAGGAATACTTAAACAACCCTCTGTAAAATCCCACTCCTCTCCTGTTTCTTCAACTATTTCTGGATTGATAAAAACTTTCTTGAANTTTTTTAAAGTTGAAATCTCATCATCAGATAATTTATCATCTTCCGAGAATGGAGAAGCATCAACCATAAATAGTCTGATTGACTTACCAATTTGTGGAGCTGCAATTCCGACCCCATTAGCATTATACATTGTCTTCCACATATTAATAATAAGTGTTTTTAACTCAGGATAGTCAGCAGATATAGGGACTGCTTTAGTCTTTAATATATTATTTCCAAANGCAATGATAGGTAAAATCATGAAATTGGTTTTGANTTAGATTCTAAAAAGGATTGTAAAATAAGAGTTGCACTAATTTTATCTAACAACCCCTTATTATTTCTTATTTTTTTTTTGGCACCAACCTCAATGAGACAATTAAAGGCAATCTTAGAAGTAAAACGTTCTTCTTGACGAACAACTGGGATATTTTGAAAATTTTTCTGCAATTCTTCAATAAAAACTAATATACTCTCCTCAACATCTGAATCCTTACCATTTAATTGTTTAGGATATCCAACCACAAATAAATCAATGGATATTTGCTCTAGATAATCTTTTAAATACTTTATAACTTTACCTTTAGACAAAGTACATAAACCACTAGCAATAATTTGTTTTGAATCTGTAGTTGCCAGTCCAATTCGCTTTNTTCCATAATCAATTCCAACAATGACGCCCATATAATTTGCAAATATACTTTTTTTGAACAGACAATTATATAGTCTAAAACGACTGAATTGAGTATTTTTGAAAAAAACTCAAAATGCAGAAAATAATTGAATCAGCTTGGGAAGACCGCTCNCTATTAGAAAANAGTGAAGTAAAAGAAGCTATCAGAGAAATAATAAACCAATTAGATATTGGAAGATTAAGAGTCGCTAGCCTAAAAGAAAACAGATGGCAAGTTAATGAATGGGTCAAAAAAGCTGTTATTCTTTATTTTCCAATTCAAAAAATGGAGACAATTGAGTTAGGCCCCTTNGAGTTTCACGACAAAATCCCACTAAAAGGTAGATATAAAGAAAAAGGTATTAGAGTTGTNCCTCATGCAGTTGCAAGACATGGAGCTTATATATCTAATGGAGTAATTCTNATGCCAAGTTATGTAAATATTGGTGCATACATTGATTCAGGAACTATGGTTGATACATGGGCAACGGTCGGAAGCTGTGCTCAAATAGGAAAGAATGTACACCTGAGTGGCGGTGTTGGAATTGGNGGTGTATTAGAGCCGTTACAAGCCGCTCCTGTAATTATTGAAGATAACGCATTTATTGGGTCAAGGTGTATTATAGTTGAAGGAGCAAGAATAGGTAAAGAAGCTGTTTTGGGTGCTAATGTGGTCATAACTTCCTCAACAAAAGTTATTGACGTTTCGAGTGAAAAACCAGTTGAACTTCGAGGACAGGTTCCCGAACGCTCCGTTGTAATTCCAGGAAGCTATACAAAAAGTTTCGATGCAGGTGATTATCAAGTACCTTGCGCTCTTATCATTGGTCAAAGAAAGGAGAGCACTGATAAAAAGACCACTCTTAACAAAGCTTTAAGAGAACATAACGTCGCGGTTTAATAAATTTTGGTGACCTTGAAAAATACGAGTATTTAGGGAAATAAAAAACCTTTCTTGTCTCTTCAGCNAATAATAGCTTAATGTTTGTCATTTTATTTTGTGTTAAAATTACAAGTCTAAAAATTAATTTGTGAAATTTAAGTTTTGTAGGAATATTTGTCAACCTACCTAAAAGCCATATTTTTACAATATAAATGGAAAACATCCTAAAAATCCTCGAATCTGGAAAATTGTTACTCTCNCCCACTGATACTATTTGGGGTATTCTTTGCGATGCAACTAATAAATATGCTGTTGATAAAGTATATAAATTAAAAAAAAGATCTGAAAGTAAAGCTATGGTTTGCATGGTATCAAATCTTGATATGCTCAAAGANTATATCCCCGAATTACCAAAAAATNTTATGAAATATGTATTTTCCGACCGACCAACAACAGTGATTTACTCTAATCCGATAGGAATAGCTCATAATGCNNTAGNTGATGAGAAAACCGTAGCNATTAGAATAGTCAATCATGATTTTTGCACACCNTTAATCTCTGCTTTTGGAAAACCATTGATTTCAACTTCAGCTAACCTGAGTGGACAAAAGCAACCTNCGAGTTATACTGATATNTCTGANGAAATTATTGCTGGTGTGGATCATATNATAAAAAGGGAGATCAATAAAGTAAATAATCGATCTTCACGAATTATAANATTAGAAAAAACGGGAAAAATAATCATTATAAGAGCCTAAAATGTTAATTAATAATTTTCATAACGTTCTACAGCAAAANGTNTTTAGAATAATTATTCAAGTTGTTCGGGAAATGGGTATCGAAAGTTATGTTNTTGGAGGTTTTGTNAGAGACCATCTGTTGGGTATTAATAATATCAAAGATATTGATATTGTAGCTGTTGGCTCAGGTATTGAATTGTCTAAAAGAGTCCATCAAAAACTAAATAATGCAAAACCTTTACAAATTTTNAAGTCCTTTGGAACCGCAATGATTCAGTGGGAAGGAGTCATNCTTGAATTTGTTGGAGCTAGAAAGGAATCCTATTGCAGAGAAAGTAGAAATCCTAAAATTTTTTCTGGAACACTTGAAGATGACCAAAAAAGGAGAGATTTTACGATTAACGCNTTAGCAATAAGCCTGAATAAAAAAAATCTTGGTGAACTAATCGATCCTTTTAATGGATTACAAGATTTGGAAAATTGTATTATCAAAACACCACTANATCCCTCAATTACTTATNCCGATGANCCACTAAGAATGCTTCGTGCNATCCGATTTGCTACNCAGCTCAACTTCAAAATTGAAAAAAAATCCTTATTAGCNATTGAAAAAAATGCAAATCGGTTAGACATTATCACCAAAGAGCGAATTGTTGAGGAACTTAATAAAATACTAATGACCCAGACCCCATCAATAGGGTTTATTTTGCTAGAACAAACCGGATTACTTGAAAAAATTATACCCGAATTATTTAATCTCAAAGGCATCGAAGAAATTGAAGGACAAAAACATAAAGATAACTTTTACCATACCCTTGAAGTTGTTGACAATATTTGTAAGACAACTAATAAATTATGGCTTCGTTGGGCTGCATTACTTCATGATATAGGTAAGGCACCAACAAAAAAATTCGATCACAAGGTTGGTTGGACTTTCCATGGTCATGAATTCATTGGTTCTAAAATGGTTTATAAACTTTTTAAGCGTTTAAAAATGCCATTAAACGAAAAAATGAAATACGTACAAAAATTGGTAATGATGAGTTCTCGACCTATCATAATTTCTAAGGATATCGTTTCAGATTCAGCTGTTAGGCGCTTGGTTTTTGATGCAAATGAAATTTTAGAAGATTTAATTATTCTTTGTGAAGCGGACATAACTACAAAAAACCTTAAACGATTTAAAGAATATAAAAACAATTTTAAAATTGTAAGAAAAAAGATTATTAAGTTAGAAGAAAGAGACCGCATAAGAAATTTTCAACCTCCAGTTACTGGTGAAATTATTATGAATTATTTCAATTTAAAACCCTGCAAAGAAATTGGGATTATAAAAGAAGCAATTAAAGAAGCCATTCTGGAAGGNGAAATTTCAAATGATTATAAATCAGCATTCAAATTAATGATTAAAAAAGGAAATGAAATAGGATTATCTACTGATGAGAAATAGTTTTATTATATCGATTAAGGCAAGCCTAATAATTGTTTACCTAGTTATAGCTGCTGGATCAGTCGTTAGAATGACCGGAAGTGGGATGGGCTGTCCCGACTGGCCCAAATGCTTCGGATATTGGATTCCTCCAACCGATAGAAATCAATTAGATTGGAAACCAAATCACGAATATCTAAATGGACAGGTTATTATTTTAGATGAAGAACTTAGGGTCGCNAAAAATGATTTTTACTCCAANTCGAAATACAATCCAAAAAATTGGCANTTTTATACCCAACATAACTANGCCTTTTTTAATCCATATCATACTTGGATAGAGTATCTGAATAGATTATTGGGAGCTTTGGCAGGTTTAGTAGTACTAATAATGACTATATTATCATTTTGGATGCGTCAACAAAAGAAAATTATACCAATTATTTCTTTTTTGATTTTATTGGGAATGGGCTTTCAAGCTTGGTTGGGAAAAACTGTAGTAGATTCTAATTTATTACCTTACCGTGTAACAATTCATATGATAATGGCATTAATTATAGTATTAGCTTTAATTTTCTTATTTTTCATAAGTCAAAGAAAAATATCGCCAATTACTTCAAGTCCTTTAATAAAAGTGCTTGCAATTGTAGCATTATCACTTACTCTTTTTCAAATAGGATTGGGAACTCAAGTAAGGCAATTTATTGATTTAAAAATGCATAATCAGGCCAATCATGAATGGCTTAATCCAGTTCCAATGAAATTTTATGTTCAC
>NZOY01000041.1 GCA_002695445.1 Flavobacteriaceae bacterium | reverse complement strand
AAATTTATCAAACAGTTGTTCGATAATTATAAATTTTTTTAAATATACTATCAATTCTAATTTAAATTTAAAAATAGCACCTAAATTCAGTTGCTTGTTCAGTTGATAACTCATAACAAATCCTTTTCAGTTTACTCTTTCAAAGTGCTATTTTTAACCATAAAATTTTCGAATGTTCTTAATTTTTGATACAGAGACTACTGGTTTACCCAGAAACTGGAATGCACCACTTACTGATTTTGAGAATTGGCCTAGATGTATTCAGATTGCATGGCAGCTGCATGACAAAAATGGTGCTTGCATCTCTCATGAGGACTATATTGTAAAGCCTGATGGTTATACAATTCCCTACGATTCAGAGAAAATTCATGGTATATCGACTGCCTTGGCAGAACATGATGGGTTTACTTTGGATAAAGTTTTAGAAAAATTTCATTTTGCCTTGGAAAGGAGTGAATTTGTGGGAGGGCATAATGTAAAGTTTGACCTTAACATTATGGGCGCAGAATTTCTAAGATTGAGTGGGAAAAATCCACTTGAAAAATTATCAATTATTGACACTTGTACTGAGCAAACAGCTTCCTTATGTCAGTTACCTGGAGGAAGAGGAGGAAAATTTAAATTTCCAACACTGAGTGAGCTTCACAATTATTTGTTTGGTAATGATTTTATTGAAGCTCACAATGCAACTGCAGATGTTGAGGCTACTTCACGTTGTTTTTTCGAACTTTTTAGACAAGGACTTATTCAACCTGAAGTACTAATAAATCAACCACATGTTATAAATAATCTAAAAGAGGCCATAAAACACCCTGTACAAGGAATTGGTTTAAATCATCAAAACCTAAAGGAGGCCTCATCAAAACTTGAAATGGATGACCAAGAGGGAAAAATCCCTTGGCAATCTAATAAATCTGATGAGGCGCTTTTGAATCAGGCTCAATTTGTTCATCTTCATACCCACTCGCAATTTTCTATTCTTCAGTCTACATCACGAATAAATGACCTAATAAAGACTGCCTCTAATGACAGAATGAATGCTATTACTATAACCGATCATGCAAATATGATGGGCGCTTTTCATTTTATAAAAGCTGTAAAAAAACACAATACTGATTTAGAGGGTCAAGAGCGAAGTTTAAAACCAATTTTGGGTTGTGAGTTTTTCATTTGTGATGACCACAAAGATCGCTCTAGAAAAGACAATGGCTTTCAAATTGTTTTTATTGCTAAAAATAAAAAGGGATATGAAAACTTGGTCAAGATGAGTTCAATTGCATATACCGAAGGGTTTTATTATGTTCCAAGAATTGATCGTAGCGTAGTTGAGCAATTCAAATCTGACCTGATCGTATTGACGGGAAATTTATATGGTGAAGTACCTTCAAAAATTTTAAATCTTGGTAATCAACAAGCCGAGGAAGCCTTAGTTTGGTGGCAAAAAAAGTTTGGCAAAGATTTATATATTGAGTTAATGCGACACAATCAAGAGGATGAAGAGAGGGTTAATAAAGTTTTATTGACTTTTGCTGAAAAATATAATATTAAAATTGTAGCGACTAATAATTCTTACTACACTAACAAAAAGGAGGCTAATGCACATGATATTTTGTTGTGCGTTAAAGGAGGAGAAAAGCAATCTACTCCAATTGGAAGAGGAAGAGGGTTTAGATATGGCTTTCCTAATCAAGAATATTATTTCAAATCTCAAAATGAAATGAAATTACTTTTTTCTGATATCCCTGAGGCAATAATAAATATTCAAGAAATAGTTGATAAGGTTGAAGCCTTTGACTTAGCACGTGAAGTATTACTTCCTAAATTTGAAATTCCCGATGATTTTAAAACTGAAAATGGACATAATAACAATGCTAGAGAAAATGCTTATTTACGTTTTTTAGTATTTGAAGGTGCAAAAAAACGATATGGTGAAATAAAAGATGATATTAAAGAGAGGTTGGATTTCGAATTACAGGTAATTGCTAAAACGGGATATCCAGGCTATTTTTTGATAGTTCAAGATTTAATTTCTGCAGCTCGTGCTATGGGAGTTTCTGTAGGCCCAGGTAGAGGTTCTGCAGCTGGGTCCGTTGTAGCTTATTGTCTGAAAATAACGAATTTAGATCCTATAAAATATGATTTGCTTTTTGAACGTTTTTTAAATCCAGATCGGGTAAGTATGCCTGATATAGATATTGATTTTGATGACGAGGGTAGAGGGAAGGTTATGCATTATGTAATAGAAAAATACGGTGCTAATCAGGTCGCTCAGATTATTACATATGGAACAATGGCAGCAAAATCATCAATTCGTGATACTGCGCGAGTTCTTGATTTATCCCTTGGCGAAGCTGACCGAATAGCTAAATTAGTNCCCAATATTAGACTTAGNTCNATTTTNTCTCTTGAAGANGAGGAATTAAAAGAAAATTTAAGGCCAGATGAATTTTCTCATGTTAAAGAGNTACAAGAAATCTCCAAGGGAAATGATTTAGCTGGNCAAACTTTNCAGCAGGCAAAAGTTTTAGAGGGATCTTTAAGAAATACTGGTACTCATGCTTGTGGTGTAATTATTACACCNGATGATATCACTCAGTTCGTTCCAATTACAACNGCTAAAGATTCTGAATTATNNGTTACTCAGTTTGACAACTCAGTGGTAGAGGAAGCAGGACTTCTAAAAATGGACTTCCTAGGTCTTAAGACTTTAACCTTGATTAAGGATACTGTCAAATTGGTAAAACACCTTCATGATATTGATTTATCACCAGATGATTTCCCACTAGATGATAAATTGACCTANGAATTATTTCAAAGAGGTGATACTGTTGGGATTTTNCAATATGAGTCTATTGGGATGCAGAAATATTTAAAAGAATTGAAACCTAATTTTTTTGCAGACTTAATTGCAATGAATGCCCTTTACCGGCCTGGACCCTTAGAGTATATTCCTAGTTTTGTTGCGCGTAAAAATGGTGAGGAGGAAATCAAATATGATTTGCCAGAGATGGAAGAATATCTTAANGAGACATATGGAATTACCGTATATCAGGAGCAGGTAATGCAATTATCACAGAAATTAGCTGGATTTTCAAAAGGTGAAGCAGATTTACTGAGGAAAGCAATGGGTAAAAAGATTTTTAAACTTTTAGAAAAATTAAAACCTAAGTTNATTGAAGGTGGTATTGCTAACNATCATCCAAGAGAGATTTTGGGTAAAATTTGGAAAGATTGGGAAGCTTTCGCTTCATATGCTTTTAATAAATCTCACTCTACNTGTTATGCTTGGATTGGTTATCAAACGGCCTATTTAAAAGCTAATTATCCTGCCGAATATATGGCAGCTGTTTTGTCAAATAATATGAATGATATAAAGCAGGTTACTTTTTTTATGGAGGAGTGTAAACGTATGGGGTTAAATGTTTTAGGTCCCGANGTAAATGAGTCTTATTATAAGTTTACTGTTAATGAGGATAATGCAATCCGTTTTGGTATGGGGGCAATTAAAGGGGTAGGTAAGGGAGCAGTAGNTACTATAATTGAAAATCGAATTGATGGAAAATATAATAGCATTTTTGACTTGGTTAAAAAAGTTGACTTGAGAGCNGCGAACAAAAAGACATTAGAAAATTTGGCTTTAGCAGGAGGATTTGATTCATTNAAAGGNACTCACAGGGCTCAGTATTTCAACNCTGATGGCGATGGAGTCATTTTTTTAGAAAAAATAATAAGATTTGGAGCTCGATATCAGGAAAATTTGAAATCTGCTCAGACTAGTCTTTTTGGAGAGAGTTCTGATGAAGTTTATCAGGAACTAGTTTTACCATTAACCACAGAATGGCAAAATTTAGAACAGTTAAAGAGAGAAAAGGAAGTTGTTGGAATTTATCTTTCAGGTCACCCATTAGATGACTTTAAAAAAGAAANGTTATTCTTTACAAATATGCAACTCGATNAGCTAAAAGATTTAAAGCATTTAGTAAATAAAAAATTTAATATTGCTGGTATAATAAATGAGGTTGAATTTTTTGAAACTAGAAATGGAAAGCAATGGGGAAAATTTATTTTAGAGGATTTCTCTGAGCAGTTTGAATTTAGAATCTTTGGAGAGGAGTTTTTAAAATTCAGACATTTTTTAAATATAAATCAATTTATACGNTTGAAAATTAACATTCAAGAGGGATGGCGGAATCAAGAGACTGGAAGAATAGGAGATCCAAGGATTCAATTTTTATCATTTGAAATGCTTCACGATGTAATCAATAATAACTCAAAAAAAATTACTCTTCAATTTGATATTCGCAAGTTAGAAGCTGAGAGGATTTTTAAGCTCAAGAAGGAGCTTAATAAATTTAAAGGAGATAAACCTATATTTTTTGATATAATTGACTCTGAAAAATCATTAAAGCTAACCTTAAATAGTATGAAACAAAAGGTTGTTATTTCCTCAGAGCTTTTAAACCACCTTGAGGATAATGAATGGCTTTATAAATTGAATTGATTTTAAAATTGATTCAATGAAAACTAATTAAATTATTAAAATGATTAATTTTATACAAAATTAACCTTTAACCATTAATTAATTAAATATGGCATTGGAAATCACTGATTCAAATTTTGAAGAAATCGTCTTAAAGTCTGATAAACCTGTTATGGTTGATTTTTGGGCTGCCTGGTGTGGGCCTTGTAGAATGGTTGGTCCTATCATTGATGAAATTAGCAAAGATTATGATGGCAGAGCTATTGTTGGAAAACTCGATGTTGATGCTAATCAAGATTACGCAGCAAAGTTTGGGGTCAGAAATATTCCTACCGTTTTACTTTTTGATAAGGGAGAGTTAGTTGGTAGACAAGTTGGTGTTGCTCCAAAAAAGGCTTATTCTGACGCCATAGATGCAGTGTTATAATCTTTACAAATAGATAGGTTTAATTATACTTTTAAAAAGTTTCTTCTATTAAATAATCTATTTTAAGTCTACTTAAAATGAGAATTTTATTTTAGATTAGTGCTCAGTACTATATTTAAAAAATTCTGCATCTCACTAATGATTGAAATAAACAATAAGCTTAAGATTGAAGACTTCAAGAATAAGATAAGACTGCTTTGGAACTTGTCAGGAGAAAAAATTGAAAGAATAATTTCAGAATATGATGAGTCAAAAGGTGCCCCTGTTTTTACCGTCAATGGAAAATACGCGACACGTGGATGGACTGAGTGGACCCATGGGTTTCAATTTGGTTCTGCGGTTTTACATTATGATGCAACCGGTGAGTCTCGTTTTATAGAATTAGCTAAACAACAGATAATTGATAAAATGGCAACTCACGTGAGCCACACTGGAGTTCATGACCATGGATTTAATAATTTGAGTACCTATGGAAATTTACTGCGTTTGATGTATGAGGAAAAAATGGAATTCAATAAGTGGGAAGCTAATTTTTACAAGTTGGCAATAAAAATTTCTGGAGCTGTTCAAGCATCTAGATGGACCGAGTTACCCTCGGGAGGTTTTATAAGTTCATTTAATGGCCCACATTCTTTATTTGTTGATACAATAAGGTCCTGCAGAATTTTAGTTGTAAGTCATTTATTAGGGCACACCTACCATGGAGAGGGAGATAAAAAAATATCACTATTGGATCGTGCCATTAATCATATTAAGGCTACCGCAAAATATTCAATCTATTATGGAGACGGCAGGGATAAATACGACATCAGGGGAAGAACAGCGCATGAGTGTGTATTTAATGTAAATGATGGTCAGTTTAGATGTCCTAATTCTCAACAGGGTTATACTGGATTTACTACTTGGACTCGAGGATTGGCCTGGGCAATGTTAGGTTTTGCGGAGGAGTTGGAGGCACTTGAATTAATTGATGACGACGAATTTAAACACCTTGGTGGAATTGAAAAAATTACCCAAATAATGCTTCAAGGCGCTAAAGCTACATGTGATTTTTATATTGATCAAACTCCTACTTGTGGGGTAACCTACTGGGATACAGGAGCTCCAAATCTTCATAAAATAGGGGAATATCTTAATAAACCTGCTGACCCTTTTAATGATTGGGAGCCTGTAGACAGTTCTGCTGCTGCAATTGGAGCTCAGGGACTATTACGACTGGGTAATTATCTCATAAAAAAAAATCAAAGGGAAGAAGGAGAAAAATACTGGCAAGCAGGGTTGACAGTTTTCAATTCCTTATTAGAGGAACCTTACCTAAGTACTGACACTTCTCATCATGGTTTACTATTGCATACAATATATCACCAGCCTAATGGTTGGGATAATGTCCCAAAGGGAAGTAAAGTTGCAAATGGAGAGTCCTGTATGTGGGGTGACTACCACTTTAGAGAGTTGGCTATCTATGTTCAGAAAATTATTAATGATGAGCAATACTACCAGTTCACAAATTGTATTAAAAAATAACCTGTTATTACTTATAAATGATAGATTTCTCTAAGCTTTGTATTCATACACAAACAACAAAACCATGGTCCATAGAGGAGTGTATCATTAATTTTGCGTCAGCTGGAGTGAAGGGTATTTCCATTTGGAGGCACCTCTTAGAGGGTAAAGATCTTAACAAAATAAAATCATTATTAGATTCGAATCAAATGGATGTGGTTTCACTGGTAAGAGGAGGTTTTTTCCCTTCAGTAGATTCAGAAAAAAGAGCATTAGCTATTAAAGATAATAAATTGGCAATTGAACAAGCTTCTGCTATTGGGGCTCCACTAGTTGTCTTAGTCTGTGGTGCAGACTCAAAACAATCTTTAGAGGTATCTCGTCTACAAATTAAAGATAGTATAACTGAATTAATTCCATTTGCTGAAAAAAGGAAGGTTAAATTAGCAATTGAGCCCCTTCATCCAATGTATGGTGCAGAAAAATCTGCTATCTTAACACTCAGACAAGCCAATGAACTATGTGAGATAATTAACTCTCCTTGGGTTGGAATTGCAATTGATGTATATCACCTATGGTGGGATGACCAGCTTGAAAATGAAATCATGAGGTGTGGAAAAAATAAGAATATTTTAGCTTTTCATATTTGTGACTGGCTTGCAAACACTGTTGATTTTTTAACCGATAGAGGTCTAATGGGCGAGGGGTGTATCAATATTAAACAAATCAGAAAATGGGTTGAGGCTGCTGGTTTTAATGGTTACAATGAGGTTGAAGTTTTTTCTGACCGACTTTGGGCTAAAGACCAAAAAAAATATCTAAAAGACATAAAAAAATCTTATTTAAATTATAGTTAAATTTTTGATGAAAAAACATAAAATAGGAATTATCATGAATGGGGTTACCGGTAGAATGGGAACCAATCAACATTTAATCCGATCTCTTTCTGCTATCATTAATGAAGGGGGTATAAAAGTTAATGAGCACGATATTATATTACCTGAGCTTGTTCTAGTTGGACGCAACGAAAACAAACTAAAAAAACTCTCAGAGAGAGTTAATGTTAAAAAATGGACTACTAATTTGGAAGGGGTCTTAGCTGATGATCAATATCAGATCTATTTCGATGCTCAAACAACTGGTAGAAGAGCTGAAGCGATAAAAAAAGCAGTTGCTGCAGGAAAGCATGTCTATTGTGAAAAGCCCATAGCTACTTCAACTGAAATTGCACTTGAACTATATCGAGAGTGTGAAAAAGCTGGAGTTAAGCACGGTGTTGTTCAGGATAAGCTTTGGCTACCAGGAATGCTNAAGTTGAAGCGTTTAATTGAAGATGATTTTTTTGGAAAAATTCTATCAGTCAAGGGAGATTTTGGCTATTGGGTTTTCGAGGGGCATAAAATTCCTGCTCAAAGACCTAGTTGGAACTACAGAAAAGAGGATGATGGAGGTATAATTGTTGACATGCTTTGTCACTGGAGATATGTATTGGATAATATTTTTGGTCAAGTCAAGGGAGTTTTTTGTCTGGGCGCAACCCATATTTCTGAGCGTATTGATGANAATGGAAAACCNTATAATTGTACTGCCGATGATGCTGCCTATTCAATTTTTGAGCTTGAGGGAGGCATTATTGCTCAATTTAACTCTTCTTGGACAACCCGAGTAAGAAGAGATGACCTTTTAACCCTGCAGGTTGANGGGACCAAAGGATCTGCTGTAGTTGGTTTAAGGGACTGCTGGATTCAAGACTATGANAGTACTCCAAAGCCTGTTTGGAATCCAGATATNCCTAATCCAATTGATTTTAAAGAGGGTTGGACAAAAGTATCTGAGCATGAAGAATTCGAGAATGCATTTAGGGTTCAGTGGGAACTATACCTAAAGCACATATTGATTGACACTCCTTTTCCTTGGAATCTAATGGAGGGTGCTAAAGGAATTCAGTTGGCTGAGTTAGGAATAGAAAGTTGGGAGAAAAAGACTTGGATTAATATACCAGATTTACAATGAAAAATGCAGCTCTAATTACTGGTGGTTCTAGAGGCATTGGACTTGGTATTGCTAAAGCACTTGTAAAGGAAGGTTACCGAGTAGCAATCAATGGAGTAAGACCNGAAGTTCAAGTTATGGAAACTCTAAATGAGCTTATGGNCAATGGAGGTGAAGTTATTTATTGTCAGGGGGATGTAGGTANATCTGATGAACGAAAAAAAGTAATTGATAAAATTAAAAATCAATGGGGGTACCTTCATGTTTTAGTTAACAATGCTGGTATTGCTCCTAATGAGAGAAAAGATATTTTNGAGGCTGATGAAAAAAGTTTTGANAGATTAATGAATGTTAATCTTAAAGGGCCTTATTTTCTTACTCAGCAGGTAGCAAATTGGATGATACAACAAAAAACTAAAAATCCTAAAAATGCATTTTCTATCATCAATATATCCTCTGTNTCAGCAACTGTAGCTTCAGTTAATAGAGGGGACTATTGTATTTCTAAGGCTGGTATGAGTATGTCTACAAAACTTTGGGCTGCTAGATTAGGTGAATATGATATCCCTGTTTATGAAATTCAACCGGGTGTTATCCGAACAGATATGACAGCTGGAGTGATTGAAAAATACGATAAATTAATCGCCGATGGACTTACAGTTCAAAAGCGATGGGGAAACCCTGAGGATATTGGAAAGACAGTTGTTGCCCTAGCTTCTGGAATGATAGCCTATGCTACAGGCCAAATCATAAAAACTGATGGTGGAATGACCATACAAACCCTTTAATTATGAATTTAAAATATATATGGAGAATTATTGTTTTAGCAGTTTTTTTGTGTGCAGCTATTCAGTTCTCGCCNTTGGTTATGGATGAAAATAAAATCGCACCATATTTTCTTGGNATGCCCTTTNCTTTATGGTTTGGAATTTTAATTAGTCTATTAATAATTATTTTAACGGCAATAGGAGGGTATGTTTTTTCAAGACTTAAATCTGAAGAANTAAAAGATGATTAGTATGCTGAATTATCTTTTCACAATTGGAACAGTTTACATATTAGTTTTAATGTTTTTTTCNTGGAGAACTAAAAAAAACATTAAAAACTCTACGGATTTTATGCTTGGTGGAAGTAAGATTGGAGTTGCAATTGGTTTAATGACTTTTGCAGCAACATTATTTAGCACATTTACCCTTTTGGGGATGCCAGACTTTTCAAGAGTTCATGGTGTTGGCGCCTGGATATTTCTTGCTTTTTCNGATGCGGTTATGGTTTTTTTAATTTTATGGTTCGGTTTTTATTTGAGGAAAAGAGTCGGGAATTCACCTTATCAAGGAATGTCTGCATTACTTCAAAACTGTTATCAAAATCGTTTGGCAGGCTATCTTTACTTTACAGCAGTATTTTTATTTCTTACNCCTTATATAGCAATACAAATTAGGGGTGTAGCGATNTTTTTAGTTTCTGCCTTCCCTAATTTTATTCCTGTCTGGGGATGGTCGATTGGTATAGTTTTGATAATGTTAATTTATTCAGAATTAGGTGGCTTGAAAGCAATTATTTATGCCGANTCTTTACAGGGAACACTTTTATTAATTGTAGTTTGGATTGTAGCATTTAATTGTTTNAATGAGGTAGGTGGGTGGAGTGCACTTTTTGATAAAGTGGCTTCTGTAGACAAAAAATTACTTTCTACTCCAGGACCGACTGGATTGTTAAGTCCGCAATTTTTAATTGCTTCTGCTTTGGCTATTCTCATGATTCCAGTAACTCAACCTCAGTTATCTACCCGTTTGGTAATAATGAAAAATTACAATGCTTTAAAAAAGATGGCTACCTCTGTTGGTTTTTTTGCTATTCTTGTTATCCTACCTACGATTATAATTGGAATGTATGGAGCAATTTTTTATGCNGAGGNNAGTACAGCAGAATTTTTAGGTGNTGTATTGTTAAATGAGCAACATGAAATGATTGCTGCNCTNATNATTATNGGACTTTTTGCTGCCGCTATGTCAACNTCTGACTCACAATTATTTGCAATGGGAAATGAAATTAAGGGACTTTTNAGGTTAAAGGAAAATGATAATTTACGNCCNATAAGATTAGTAATACTTTTGTTTGCAATATCAGCNTTNATTTTTTCTCTATTAAGTTCAGACGAGTTAGTACTTTTAGCGCGATTAAGTTTTTCTGGCACTGCCCTTATGGGCCCAATGATTTTACTGGGGATTTTTTCTCAAAAACCTCAAGGCTTTACAATGATATTTCTCTCTTCTATTGGACTCTTGATTTTTATTTTATCAAATTTGAACTTGTTTCCTAAAGAAATTTTTTCCCTTAGAACAGATCTCTTTCTCATGTTATTTCTTGGTTTTTGTGCCCTTGTTAATTATTATTTATATAAAGAATAACATATAATTTTTACATATTGAATTCTTCTATTATTCAATTGAAACTGATTTTTTTCTTTTATTAATTATAAATTTGTGAAACATAAAATGCAATGTATATTTGCATTCGCCAATAATAAGGTCTGGTAGTTCAGTTGGTTAGAATACATGCCTGTCACGCATGGGGTCGCGGGTTCGAGTCCCGTCCAGACCGCTAAAATAAAAATTAAACCCCTATGATTCAATACTTTAGGGGTTTTGTTTTAAAATAGGTATACCT
>NZOY01000040.1 GCA_002695445.1 Flavobacteriaceae bacterium | reverse complement strand
TATTTTCAGAATTACCGTTATTAGATTGATTAATTGAATTTTCTGTAGATACTTCATTTACATTTAAATCAGATTCTTCGTCATTAGTGCTACCACAATAATTAAATAAGTTTAGTGTGAGAATAAAAACAAATAGAGTTGAAAATGTTTTTAGAAGATCTAATTTTTTATCCTTCATCTTCATATTTTTTAAAATTAGATTATACAAATTTAATTACTTTTTGTTATTGATAACAAAATCTATTATAATAAGTTTTTTAATCCTAATAGGTGGTTTTTTTATATTTGTAATATGAATAGAATTATAATTTTACTGCTAATAATCCCAGTTTTNGGTTTTTCTCAGAAATGGATTATCATTGATGTTTTGGAACAATCCAGAAAGGAACTTGTCTNTAAAATTGATAATGGGGATGAAGTGAAAAGAAAAACAATCAAAAACCCNTCGATTGTAAAATTGATTCAGGAATATCAANAAAAGGGGTTTAAATTAATCTCTGTTACTCAAGGTGTTGAGCTTGATCTTAACGGAAACTTGCCGTTAATGAATAGTCCTAATAATAATTTTGGTATTACAAATTTAATGCTNTCAAATAATAATCGTGTTATGCTTTGGTTNAAGGAGGAAGATTAAAACTATCTCAANAATTTATTCTNAATCGCATTCATTACTTNATAAATATTTAACAAAAAAGTAGATCCTCTAAAGTTGTAATTCAATCAAAAAAGTAGTTAAAAACCCCCAAAAAGTTCCTGTGGCCATACTTACTATTGCCAAAACAACAGCATGGGGCATCAACTTTTCGTTATAGGCAGCTGCAAGAGCTGGAGAGGTAGATATCCCTCCTATATTTGCCATCATTGCAATAGGTCCCCAAGCCATGGAAATTTTAAGTTTATAATTGAAATAGGCTATCACTAGAATGTTAATTATCATCCAATTAATCATAAATAGAATCAAAATCATTGGTAATTCAAAATCATTAAACTTGAGCTTAAGTCCCAAAATCGACATAATAAAAATAATACCTATTGAACCTATTTTCAAGTTGATATCAAAAGACCAAAACTTTAAAACATTTCCTATAATTAAGCCTAAAATTGAGAGGATAATAACATTCGTAATAAAGTTAAATTTCATTCCAACTACTAATGCTGTTATTCCTAATGCAATCAAGACTGATAAAAAGGAGTTTTTTGATTTTACCTTTCCCTCTGGTTTATTTTCTATTAGAGGGATAGATTGGGTGAACTTAAATTTTTGGTTTAACTCCCCGGTTCTGCGAATTATTTGAAATAAAAAAATCATGACTATATTTTGAATCATATTGTCCAATAATAATACTGATAGGAAAAGATCTTCTCGAACAGAAACATATTCTTTAAGAACTAACATACTTGAGCTACCACCAATCCAACTCCCTACAATAGGAATAATCCCCTTCCATAAATCTATCATATCTTCGCTACCCATGTAGTATAACATAAATAATATTGCAGGTATAACTGCAATAGTAAAAGAACCTATAAAAAATAATAATAGTGGTTTCAGACCTACAATTTTTAATTGGGAAAGAGACATGGAACTCATAATGCAAAAAATGGTAATGGGATATATATAGGCTTTACTCCAATCGTGCAATACGATGTTTTCTAATGAGAGATCAAAAATAAATGAAAGAACTCCAGGAATTAGAAAGGTTAATAGAATCGCNGGCAACCAATGGAGGATTTTTTGAACGATTTTGTTATTGAACTTTGCAATCCACATTACAAAAATTGATACGGAAAAGGCAATGAGTATTCCCAAAAAATTATTTCCTTCCAAAAATCGATTTATTTAGTCAAAAGTTACTAAAGTTTCTTTAAATTATATTGACTATTAATTATGGAAAAAAATATTCCTTCACAAACAATATTATTAAGTTTTATCTAGAAAAATTCTAAATTAAAAATAATATTATATCTTTAAGGAGCTTAATTAGCATATTNTCAAACAATTAACTAAANATTTAAATTATGAAAATATTACTCAATCATCTGTTGGTGATTATGTTTATTTCCTTAATTCCAAATTTATCACATGCCCAAAGAAACATCTCAGGTGTAGTATCTGATGATTCTGGGGTACCATTACCTGGTGTAAATGTCGTAATTAAGGGAACTAACATTGGAACAACAACTGATTTCAATGGAAATTACTCCATAAATGCATCAGATTCAGATGTACTTACCTTTTCTTTTGTAGGTTTTATAGATGGGGAAATTGAAGTTGGAAGTGCAGATTCATTTGATCTATCTTTGCAAATAGGATCAGATGAACTCGAGGAGGTAGTCCTAACTGGATATGGAACTACCAAAAGAGCTAACCTTACAAACTCTGTTTCTAAATTAAATACTGAGAGTCTTATTGACAGACCTATAATGACTTTAGGAGAGGCTTTTTCAGGACAGTTAGCAGGTGTATACGCTCAGCAGTCCTCTGGACTACCCGGTGCTGAATTTAATATCAAAGTACGCGGTACAAATAGTATAACAAGTGGTTCAAATCCATTATATATTATCGATGGAATGCCTGTTGAAAGTATGAAGGATATAAACATTGGAGATGTTGAATCAATTGATGTATTAAAAGATGCATCTGCTGGTGCGATTTATGGTGCCAGAGCTGCTGGTGGTGTAGTTATCATTAAAACAAAACAAGCTAAAACAGGGCAGACTAAAATTGATTTAGATGTATATACTGGGATGGAAGCTATTGCTCCCGGAAATGCCCTTGATATGCTCAGCGGTCCTGAATACATAGAATATCGCGAATGGGGACAAACACTCCGATATATTAATGATAATGGAGGAGTTTACGATGGTACAACTATAGGCGAGAGATCTAATAAATATCACCCTAGAAGGTGGTGGTATACTAATCCAGATGATATTACAGATACAAATTGGCAGGAGGCAATAACTCAACAAGCTATCAGAAAAAATTACCAAGTATCAATTTTCAAAGGAGTTGAGGGTGGAAATTTTATGATATCTAGTAACTATAATGCGACTGATGGACTTGTAATTAATACAAAATATGAGAGGTTCTCTTTCAGAGCAAATGGAAATTACAATATCAATGATATTGTTTCTGCTGGGCTTAGTCTATCTACTACTGTTTCTAGAGAGAATGGAAGAAGAGAGGCTGAGAGAAAAGAGGGTGCATATATGCGAGCTATTGTTGCTGATCCAACTATCCCCGTGGATTTCAATCACAGAAATCATCCATTAGGATTAATTGATAATCCAAACCCTGTNCTTCANATGCAGAATATTAAGGATTATGGNAAGAGAAAAAGATCCCTTGTGACATCCTACATTTCAATTCAACCAATAGAGGGTCTCGANATNAAAGGTCAATTNGGTTTTGACATTGAAGATTTTACCTATGATTGGTTTAAACCAATGTGGGTTAATAAAAAAGCAAGAAGAGAGGCAAGAAATGAACACAGAAATGATAATAAATTCCTATATCAGCTAACAGCTACTTACAATTTATCTTTAGGATCTCACAATCTAGATTTTTTAGTTGGTGCATCTGCTGAAGAACAAGACTGGGAATACACTTTTCTTGATTCTTGGGATTTTGGTAGCGACGATATTCAAACATTTAATGCAGCAACCGCTTTTAGAAATTGGAACGATTATGAAATGGAAGCTTCATTGCAATCATATTTTGGAAGGGCTGTTTATAATTTCGATGATAAATATTTGGTTAATTTCACTATAAGAAGGGATGGTAGCTCAAAGTTTGGTGAAAATAATAAATGGGGTGTCTTTCCAGCAGCGTCTGTTGCATGGAGNTTAAGTAATGATATAATTGACAATCCAAATATTAACCAATTAAAGATTAGAGCTAGCTGGGGTCAAGCAGGNAATGACAGAATTGGAGCTTATTCCTCATTTGGCCAACTATCTGGATCCAATTATTCATTTGGCAATTCCCTTTCTTATGGTTTTGCACCCTCGACAGCAAGTAATCCTGATCTAAGTTGGGAGACAACAACAACTCAGGGCTTAGGTATTGATTTTGGTTTTTTTGGGAACAAAATTTATGGATCNCTNGATTATTATAAAAATGTTACTTCAGATGTTCTACTAGAGGTAGAGCTTCCTGCTGTCACTGGATTAACTCAAGCAAGTGTTTTGAATTCAGGTGAAGTTGAAAATTGGGGATGGGAGCTTGAGCTTAATACAAATAATATTGACAAAGGAGATTTCTTTTGGTCAAGTTCACTCAATTTTACCAATAATGAGAATAAGGTTACCAAGTTAGGCTATGGAATTGATCAAATTATTGGAACCTCTAGAAATCAGCCAACTCACAGAACTATGGTGGGAAGGCCTCTTCATAGTTACTACATGTACAAAACTGATGGTATTTATTCTGAATCTGATATTTCAAATCCCTCGGCAAATAGACCTCTGATAAAAAATGCAGTTCCTGGAAACCCAGCAATTGCTGATACAGATGGTGATGGAGTAATTGGTATAGGAGATAGAACNGAACTTGGAAATAATACTCCTGANTATATAATTGGCTTTACAAACACCTTCAGGTACAAAAATTTTGATGCCCGAATATTGACAACCGCTATTTTAGACTTTAAGGCTTATTGGTTCTTTGGCAGATATGCTGATGCTGGTCAACAAGGTAGAAATCAATTGGCAATATGGGCAAATGGTGCTCGTCGACTCCCATCTACAAATGGAGTTCCAACTGGNGAGGCATATACTGCTGGTAATGGAACGTTTTTNAAAGAAGAAGGAGGNAGACTACCTGACTTCACTGATAGATGGCTCTATGACGGAGATTATATTAGACTAAAAAACATCACTATAGGTTATACCTTTGACAAAGAAATAATTGATCAAATTGGTATGAAGAATCTTAGACTNTACATGTCGGCTGACAATGTCTTAAATTCCACTAAATATCCTGGAGGTAATCCAGAGGCNAANAACTCTGANGTTGAAAACACTTTAACCACTGGAGTTGATTATGCTGGGTATCCATTATCCAGAGTCGTNACATTAGGATTAAGAGCAACTTTTTAAAAAATATAAAAATGAAAAAAATTAAAATTTTATTTTACAGCTTAATAACTTCAATTGCAATTATTGGTTGTGATGATGATTTTTTGGATTTGGCTCCCATTTCACAGATGACAACNGGAAATTTCTATCAATCATCAATTCAAATAGATCAGGCATTAACTGGTGCCTATTCAGACCTAAATCCGCTCTATGATAACATGATGATTAGAGCTGCGATATGGAGGGGAGATAATTCTTCTCAGACTCAAGGATATGCNAATAACTTGGAGTTAAATATCTCTCAATACAATGAAAATGCTGGTTCTCAAGTNTCAACAGATATTTGGAACACATGCTATTCCATAATAAATAGNGTAAATTTAGTTATACAAAAGTCTGAAGGAGTTGAAGATTACGCCCAAAAAGCTGGCCATCTTGGTCAAGCTAGATTTTTGAGAGCTCTAATGTATTATGAGTTAGTAAGACATTTTGGGGATGTCCCCTTGGTTTTAAATCCTGTTGGGTTAGAGGAAAGTTTTACAATTGGAAGAACTGCATCAGCTGAAGTTTATGCATTTGTTACTTCTGAATTTGAGGCACTTTCAAATCCATCGTCTGGTTTAAGCAGTAATCAAAACGACAAAGGACGTCCAACAATTTACTCTGCGCTTGGTATGGCTGCAAAAGCATTNATGCAACAGGGGAATTATGCCTCGGCTAAGCCTCATCTCAAATCTATAATTGATAGTGGTAAATTTTCAATGCAATCAGATTACGCAGAAATTTTTATGGAATCAAATGATAATGGTCCTCATGTCGTTTTTTCTATACAATATGACAAGACCGTTGCGGGTATGGGAAATGCCCAACCTCAGCAAGTTCCTAAAATGGCTGCTGAAATTCCACTAAATGGAGTTACTAGAAAACAAATGGTCAGTGATGATTTATGGTTTTCATATGAGGCAGGAGANCTAAGAAGAGATTTGACCATTCAAAATGGATGGACATCAACTGAAGATGGTGAGTTTGTTCCTGATGATCGTTTCTGGGTTAAATATGCTAAAAACAATAGCCCAGCTACCTTCCAAGAGTGGGGTGTTGATATTCCAATTCTAAGGTATACTGATGTTAAAATGCTTTATGCTGAAATATTAAACAGTGAAAGTTACCCAAGTGCTGAAGCATTTAGCATATTGAACGAAGTTAGAACCAGAGCTGGATTAGCTAATTTAACTTCTGCTGAGCTTTCAAGTCAGTCTTCTTTTTTTGATGCTATAATTAATGAAAGGAGATTCGAGTTTGCTGGTGAGAGTAATCGATGGTGGGATCTTTTAAGAACAGGAAAAGACGAAGCAGTTCTATCAGCTTTTGCCTCGCCTGCATACCCCTACAGTACTGTAAAAAGACTTTTTGGNATTCCTGAAGCTGAAATATTAAAAGTTAATGATCCTTCAATTCTTTCTCAGAATCCAGGATATTAATACACATAATTTCAAACTTTTTGAAAAAAGGGTTTAGAGAAATCTCTAAATCCTTTTTTCTTTTTTACTTCAATTCTTAGTAAAGAATAAAATATTTTCTAGAATCATTATATTGCTGAAAAATCAATATTATGAAAGCATTNANCTCTTTTTTNNTGTCAGTTATTTTATTTCACTTTTCTTACTCTCAATTACAATCTCCAGATGCAAGTCCAAGGACAAAAATTTATCAAAAAATAGGATTAGTTGATATTAATCTAAGTTATTCNAGACCATCAAAAAAGGGTAGAGTTATTTTTGGTGGCTTAGTACCATACAATCAAATTTGGAGGACCGGTGCGAATCAAGCNAGCTCAATTTCTTTTTCAGAAAATATCAAAATAAATAACCAACTTATTGAAAAGGGAGAATANCATATTTACTCGGTTCCAAAAAAATCAGGACTTGATCTAATTATTTATGAAAAAACAGATAATTGGGGTGCACTTTTGAAATTTGACGAATCCCTAATCAAGGCCCGAGTGACGAGTAAATTTTTTGATTTACCTTCTACTATTGAGACATTTACAATTTCAATTAGTGATATATCCAATGCAGGTGGAAATCTAAACCTAAGCTGGGATAATAAAATAGCTATNTATAAAATCGACGTCTTAACAAGAGAAAAGATGGTTAAAAACATNAAGGATGTAATGTCTTCAAACCCAACTTTAGCTGACTATAGAAAAGCTGCTGTTTATTTTTATCAAGAAAATATTGAGATTAAAAAAGCTTTAAAATGGATTGATATAGCATTTAAGGATTCCGATGATTTAAAATACTGGCAATTAAGGTATAAAGCAATAATTTATGAGAGAGCAGGAAAAATTAAAAAAGCAAAAAAATATGCAAAAATGGGTTATGACCTAGCATTAAAAAATAATATTCCAGATGGAATTAATACTCTTAAAGTGATTTATGAAAGATTAAATGATTAAATCATAATAAAAAATATATCTTTTAAAGTAGTTTGCATAACCACAAGTTAAAAATGTAAGATTTAGCTGCGAAGAATATTAATTATTATGGAGTCCAGTCTTTATTAGTTAAAGACTACTTTTATTTAAGTCTTAATTTCCAAGTAAACCAGCTGCTCCCAAGCATATTTATATATGGAGAAAGAATGTAATATTTATTTCTCATTTTAAATTTAATTTGGTTTTCTAAAGTTAATCTAAAAAAATCAAATTTTAGAAAAATGATTAGTAGAATTAGATAAAGATTTATTTCAAAGGTGAATGTAGAGAGGATATAATATTAACATATCTACTTTAGTAATTTTCTTTGGCGGTGGTGTTTTATTGATTTTTAATTTTATATTGATAAAGATTTAAAAGACAATAAATAGAATTTTAAAAAAAGTTAAATATGAATTTAGTTTTAAAAGTATCCTTTAATAATTATGATGAATGGAGGGAAGCCTTTGATAATCATTCAGAAAGAGCTAAAGTTTGTGATGAATCAAAAACAACTGTAGGAAAAATAGATGACCAAAATTGTTTAGTAATGCTGTATGATGTCGATATGGTTGGCTTGCAAAATTTAATGAGTTCAGATTTTTTAGTAGAATTGACAGAAAAAATGAATATCAAGAATAATGAAATGTACTCCTTTGAACCCTTACCTAGTTAATCAATTTCTTAAATAGACTCTAAAAAATTAAATAATCTATTTATTGAGTTTTTTTAATATTTTTCATGATGATTTTGGCGTGGTCTCTNGAATTTTCAATAAACCATTTGTTGGTTTTAAGTCCCCCACATACAACTCCAGCAAGGAAAACCCCTNTTTGATTNGATTGCATAGTNTTTGAATCGTAAACTGGAGTGCTATAGTCATCTTCTTCAAATTCAACCCCAAGAGACTCTAATAATTCAAAATTTGGCTTATAGCCAGTCATAGCAAGGACAAAATCATTTTTAATGTTAATCTTTTTTTTAGGAGTTTCAATAATTATTTTATCATTAGTAATTTCTTTTACCTCTGTTTTAAAGTAGGCTTTTATACTTCCTTCTTTTATTCTATTATTTATATCTGGTCGTGCCCAATATTTTACATTCTGTCCTATTTCTTCTTCTCGAATAATCATTGTAACGCTTTTAGCTCCCTTTCTATATAATTCCAAAGCCACATCTACTGCTGAGTTAGCAGCACCTACCACTGCAACGTTCATTCCAAAAAAGGTATGAGGCTCTTTATAGTAATGCAACACCTTATCCAACTCCTCTCCTGGAACGTTTAAAAGATAAGGGATATCATAAAACCCGGTAGATAATACAATTTTTTTTGCTTTATAAGTCCCTTTGGATGTTCTCAACTCAAATCCATTATCAATTTTACCAATCGATTTGATTCCCTCATAAAGTTTAAGTTTCAATTCCCAGTGAGTTGATACTCTTCTATAATACTCAAGTGCCTCTGCTCTAGTAGGTTTTGGATTGTGAGATATAAAAGGGACCTCACCAATTTCCAATTTGTCAGAAGTTGAAAAAAAAGTCATATTCATTGGATAATTATAGAGAGAATTTACTAGACAACCCTTATCAAAAATTAAATAATCTAGGGTATGTTTTTTAGCCTCAATTCCACAAGCAAGTCCAATTGGTCCAGCACCTATTATAATTACATCCTTCATTAATCATTTTTAAAATTATATATTGTCACTAATTTTCAATTTTAATTTCAAAATAAAATTAGTAAAACTTTGCAAGTCTTATTGAATAAACTTTACTCTAACCTATTTAAAAATTTAATTTATTGTCATATCATGACTGTTTGTTTTACATTACCATTTTCTTAAAGTATGAAAAAATCAAGCTTAATTTATTTATTAATTATCCTCGTTTCTTTTGGATGTCAACCAAAAAACTTATTAAACAAAAGTCGATTAGATCTTGATCGATTATTATTAATTGACGAAATGATTGAAAAAGCCATAGAAAAAAATGAAATTCCAGGTGCAGTCGTATTAGTTGCNAAGGATAATAAAATTNTGTATGAAAAAGCTTTTGGAATNAAGAATCCTGAGACTGGAGAGAAACTTAAAACAAATGATATATTTAGAATTGCATCTATGACCAAAGCAATAACTTCTCTGGGAATNATTATACTATGGGAAAGAGCCTTATTAAAAAGCCTCGACGACCCTATTGACAATTATATTCCTGAATTTAAAAAATTAGAAGTTTTAGAGAGTTTTAATTCAAAAGATTCTACTTACACCTCAAAGCCAACAAATAAAAAAATAACTATCAGAAATCTATTAACCCATACATCAGGAATGGGTTATGATGAAATCGGATCTCCTGAGATAAGAGCTATAATTTTCAAGGAAAAACAAAAGTTTATGAAAAATAGTGTAATAGCCTTTTCTGATGAGGAAGTTACAATTGGAGAAACAATCAGACGAATAGCAAAACTTCCTATTGAATTTGAACCTGGATTAAAATGGAATTATTCAAATAGTATTGACGTACTCGGTTATTTAATTGAAATTATTTCCGGCAAAACATTAGATCAATTTTTCAAGGATGAAATTTTTACTCCTTTAGGAATGAATGATACTTACTTTTATCTACCAGAAGAAAAAAAATCAAGATTAGTCAAAGTAATTACTAAAGAGGGTAAAAATTGGATAAATTATTTTCATCCCCGTTATAATGTTAATTATCCGATAGAAGGAGCAAAAAAGTTCTACTCTGGTGGTGCTGGGTTATCAAGTACAGCCAAGGATTATTTCAAATTCCTATCAGTTTTTTTGAATAATGGAAGGTATAACGGGAAACAAATTGTTGGTAAAATGACTAATGAGTTAGTTCAATCGGACCAATTAGCTTACATAACTAATAATAAAAATAAACGCAGTCATGGGCTGATATCAGGAGTAACAAGAGATGAAGACAAGTANAAAGGTAATAGAGGTAGCNCTGGNACACTTCATGGTGGAGGATATTTNAACACTAAATATTTTGCTGATCCTAAAGAAAAAGTGATTGGTATTATATTAAAACAGACAAGGGGCATATCTGATAATACTTCAGTAAAATTCAATAATTTGGTTTTCAATTCAATAATTCAATAGATTAATTCTGTAAAATTGCCAATTAAGAATTTAAAAAAATGAAATACANCTTAATTAAANTTTTTGTTCCACTAATAATTTTAATTTGTNTNAGATGCAACAAGCTAAATGAAAACCCTCCAAATGTAATTATTATACTAACAGATGATCAGGGGTGGGGAGATTTAAGTATTAAGGGGAATCTAGACATATCTACACCTAATATTGATAAATTAGCAAGTACAGGTGTTCAATTTGACCGTTTTTATGTAAGCCCGGTTTGTTCNCCAACAAGAGCGGAGTTATTNACNGGCCGATATCATGTTAGAGGAGGCGTTTACAGTACTAGTACTGGTGGAGAAAGACTTGATATCGATGAAGAAACCATCGCCGAGGTTTTTAAAAAAGCTGGCTACAGAACGGCTGCTTACGGTAAATGGCACAATGGAATGCAGGCCCCCTANCACCCCAATAGCAGGGGTTTTGACGACTACTATGGTTTTTGCTCTGGACATTGGGGAAATTATCATAATCCTCTATTAGAACACAATGGAAATTTAGTTAAAGGAGATGGTTTCATAATTGATGACTTCACAAATCATGGTATTGATTTTATAAAGGAAAATAAAAATAATCCATTTTTTTTGTATTTACCCTTTAACACTCCACACAGCCCAATGCAAGTTCCTGAGCGTTTTTGGAAAAAATTTAAAAATAAAAACTTAANTCAAATTGGAAGTAATGGNCCATTTAAAACTCAACACCAACTTGACCATACAAGGGCTGCACTTGCAATGTGCGAAAATATTGATTGGAATGTTGGTAGAATTTTGGAGGAATTAGAAAAAAATGGATTATCTAAAAAAACTATTGTAATTTATTTATCTGATAATGGCCCTAATGGTAAGCGATGGAATGCTCAAATGAAAGGGATAAAAGGGACCACTGATGAGGGAGGAGTTAGATCCCCTTTTATTATAAATTGGAAAGGTAAAATTCCTNAAGGAAAAATTATTGAAAAAATTACTGGAGTAATTGATTTATTCCCAACTTTAAAAGATATAACTGGTATTAGAGTAAAACCTAAAAAACCATTTGACGGAATTAGTCTAAAACCACTAATTTTTATTGATAACCCTGATTGGGANNACCGTTTAATATACAGCTATTGGAAAGGTAGGTTTAGCGTTAGAAGTCAAGATTATAGATTAGACAAGGATAATATCCTTTTTGATATGGTTAATGATCCCAATCAAACAANAAATATTGGAGAAAAAAAACCTAAAATTTTGGAAAAGCTTATTCGGGCAAAAAGAAAATGGGAAAAAGAGGTTTTAGTTGAATTACCAAAAAAAGATTCTAGACCCTTCATTATTGGTCACCGAAGTCTACAAACTACTCAAATACCTGCAAGGGATGGAAAAGCACATGGTGCAATTAAACGTTCCAATAGACATCCAAACTGTACTTTCTTTACAAATTGGATTAATCTTGAAGACAAAATAACATGGGAAGTTGAGGTAGCCGAAAAAGGAAATTTTGAAGTTATAATATATTATAGTTGTAAGAAAGATGCNATAGGATCTGAATTCGAAATTAGCATTGGAAGTGATAAGGTTTTAGGTANAATNAAAGAGGNACACGATCCTGAGGAATATGGATATGAAGACGATCGAAGCAAAAGAACAGAATCTTATGTAAAAGATTTTAAACCATTAAGTCTTGGTATAATTAATCTAAAAAAAGGACCAGGAACCCTTAGTCTAAAGGCCATAAAAAAAAATGGGGAATCACTAATGGATTTTAGACTAATGCTTTTAAAAAGGATTTAAGTTCTGATTTTAATTTAGCATACTATTTAAGTTCAAGTTTTTCAGTTTTTCTGTAATCTTTTCCCCTTATAGCCTCAAAGGCCAACAGCATCTCTTGGAGTTTTTTAGGGTTTTGTAATGCAAGGTTATTTTGCTGACCAACATCATTAGAAAGATTATATAATTGAAACTCGGGGTCATTTCCCAGTTCAATTTTAACTTTATCATTCACAGCAAATCCNTCATAAGGTGGAATCATAACCCAATCTCCTCTTTTAAATGCTGTCCTAGAAGTAGCCTCAATAACCATCTCTTTTCTTCCATAATTCGATTGACCCATTAATAATTCNAGTAGTGGTAGACTNTCCTCTGTTCTAACTTCGCTTCCNACTAATTGAGCTAATGATGACAAAAGATCTAGTTGGCTAACCATAGTATCAGAAACTCCAGGTTTAATCTTTCCTTTCCAATAAGTGAAAAATGGAACACGTGTACCTGCTTCAAAAAGACTATATTTTCCTCCTCGATAAGGACCCCAGGGAGTATGACTCCCATTTTTAACATCTGAATCATCATAATATCCATCATTTAGAACTGGTCCATTATCGCTAGAAAAAATAATCAGGGTGTTTTCTAATATCCCCTCCTCCTCTAAAGTCTTTTTCAATTCNCCTAAACACCAATCAGCTTCAACAATAGCGTCTCCTCTTGGTCCTAACTCAGAGAGGCCTTNAAACCTTGGGTGAGGGGTTCTAGGAACATGAGGTTGCTGCATGGGGTAGTACAAAAAGAAAGGTTTGTCCTTATTATCTTTTATGAATTTTTGGACACCATTCAAAAAATGATCTGCCATGTCAATGTCACTCCATTTTGCGGAATTTCCTCCTTTCATAAAACCTATTCTAGGAATTCCATTTACAATGCTACTGTTATGACCATGATGCCACTTCATCGTCAGAAGTTCTGGATTTTCAAGACCAGTAGGCTCTCCNTCAAAATTCTTTTGATAACTAACTTCAATAGGATCGTTGTTGTCTCTTCCAACTACATATCCATTCTCNATATACACTGTAGGNACTCTGTCTTGAGTAGCTGCTAAAATATAGGAATAGTCAAAGCCTACCTGATTGGGTCCAGGACTGACCAATTCATTCCAATTCACATTTCCATTACCCAAACCCAAATGCCATTTACCAATGATTGCTGTCTGATAGCCCTGTTGTTTGAGCATTTTTGGGATTGTCATTTGTTGCGCTCCAATAATTAATGGGGCCGTACCGGGNAGAATTTTAGCTCTTTTTTCNCGCCAAGGATAAACNCCNGTTAACAGAGCATATCTACTAGGGGTACAAGTTGCAGAGGTAGCATATCCATTATTAAATCGCATNCCCGCCATTGCCATNGCATCCATATTTGGAGTTTGTAGTTTTGTNGCACCATTATAACTAACATCACCATATCCTAAATCATCCATATAAACAATAATGATATTCGGTTTTNTTCCNGTTTCTAATTNATTACATGAGGTATACGCNAGAGAAAATAACAAAAGTAGTAGTGGNAATTTTAACTTAATCATNTCAGTTCTTTTATTAATANCATTAANACTCCAAATTAATGATTTATAANCGTTTTATAGAAGTTTATTATTTAAAACCTCAAAATAACNAGCTAAANNGTCACNNAAAGCTAGATATGAAAGATGAAAAAATATTAAAGCTTAATTTTCAATTTTTTAATAAATTTGATTACGAAATATTTTGAACAATTTTTAACTGAATTGATTTCCCGTTTAGGGAAAACCTCTCATGAGCAAAAGCGTTATTGACCTTATCAACAAGCTTGATTATAGTATAATAGCTAATCATAGGAAAGATTTATTAAAACCACTTCATGATTACGTTATTCTCAAGGTAAAACAAAAAGTTGAGGCCAACCTAAACTTCATATGCACTCACAATTCTCGTCGGAGTCAAATCGCACAGGTATGGGCTAAAATTATGTCTGATTATTATGGTTTTAATATCAATTGTTTTTCAGGTGGAACTATAACAACGGAATGTAACAAGCGAACCATTGCTTCTTTTGGACGAATGGGTTTCACGATTAAGAATCCAGGTGGTGAAAATCCACATTACGAATTAACCTATCATGAGAAAAAGAAACCAATTATAGTTTTCTCTAAGGCTTATGATGATGCAATAAATCCGAGAAATAATTTTGCTGCANTAATGACNTGNACTAATGCAGATGAAAATTGTCCANTTATNCCTGGAAGCGAAAAAAGAATTTCACTACCATATGAGGATCCCAAAGTCTTTGATAATTNNACTCAAGAGTCAGAAAAATATGATGAACGGTCCCTNCAAATTGCTATGGAAATGAAATATGTTTTTAATAANGNATTANATTAATTATCTCTTAATTCCCTNACTTCNGATGAGCCATAATACATCCCTCCAATTAATTTCACNACNTNATCAGTTAGTACTTTAGCAGAAATATTTTGAGGTAGNTTAAATATTGATCCATCCATTGATTCTAAGCAGTTTTTTTCTTGATTTANNTAAATTGCAGTGTGTAATCGATTNCTAATTACNTACTCTAGATTCATTTCAGAATCTTGATAATTTTTTTGAAAATCCTCTAAGTTTTTTATTGTTGTATATAAAATTCTTTTGTTGCTGGTAAAGTTTAAATCAGACCTTACCCTCAAAGCATCATAAAAGTTTCCATCTTCTTCAATTGAGTTAAAAGAATTAATCTTTATTGAGTTTTCTTGAGCACAAGAATTTATACATATATAAGTTAAGAAATAGATAAAAGTTNTGGTCTTAAAATCAAACATAGTTTAGGTCTTTTTATAAATTTCTNAACCAAATATTTCTAAATGAAACCGGGTTACCGTGATCCTGAATATAGATATTTCTTTTGATNCTTTTACCTGGCATATAACTAGAAATTTTATCTCTACCTAATTTAGGTAAGCCTCTGAATTCAGTAGTGCCTAAAATCTCTACATTATTAAGTACCAAGACACCATTATGAAAAACTGTAAAAGTTCCTGCCTTTATTTGATTCCCTTCTAGGTCATACTTTGGTTCCATGAAAATAATATCATATTCTTGCCAGATTCCAGGTGGTCTACTAGCATTTACTAATGGTATGTATTGCTTATATAGAGAGGCAGCCTGACCATTCGGATAAGTTTGATTATTAAAACTGTCTAAGATTTGAATTTCAAACCGTCTTTGAAATGTAACGCCGCTATTACCTCTCCCCTGACCTGTCCCTTTTATTTCTTTTGGGGTTTTCCATTCAATATGGAATTGGACTGAACCAAATTCNTCCTTCGTTTGAATTCCACCATCTGGCTTTACGGTCATAGATCCATCTGAATTTAAGATCCACCCTGCAGGACCTCCTGTTCGTGCATTTACCCATTTAGATAAGTTAGAGCCNTCAAATAGTATAATCGCATCACTTGGCGGTGCATTATTCTCCCCAGGAACTACCATGTCTGGTATTGGCTCCCAAACTTCCGTTAATTTTGGGTCAATCCTTTTTTGAGCTAGCATTAAACTAGGAATTANTAATAAAATAAAATATTTAAACATTATTACATAAAAAAATGGGAAAGAACGACACTTCCCCATTGAATTATAATTTATAATCTAAGCCTTTTTAGCTTCTTTAATCTCTACTAATAAACGAACTCCAAAAAGTAGAATTAGTATAGCTGGTAATGATGCCATTATGTATAAAGTATCAGAACCAGTAGCATCCATGTCCATAACTAATCCCATGGCCCAAAGAACGATTGAAACGGANAACATTCCCAGTCCACCCATAAGTGATAAACCTAAGGCACCACTGCTTGGAATCTTTTCTGCTACGAAAGACAGCATAGTAGGCCAAAAATAACATACCCCTATAGCAAAAACTGCTGCCGCTAAAAAGGAGGCCATTCCTGTTGCAGTTGATAACCATAATAGTCCAAGGAAAGAGAAAATTGCTGAAAATAGTAGCATTTTAGTTATACTCAATCGATGAACAATATCTCCAGCAAATAGTCTTCCAACCATCATAATTCCNTTTATAAAAGCTAANACCAAAATTGGATTAGATACCGTTTCTTCAAGCAATGAAGAAATCCTTTGAGTGGTTGCCAGCTCAGTAGAGGCNGTTAATAGCATACAAAAGCCAATAAACCANAATAATGGATTGGCAAAACAAGCTTTAAGCATATCCTCATAGGTTACTCCACTTGATACTCGCTCGGTAGCAGGAAACTCTTGGCCTCTAAATTGAATTACATAAATAATTAGTGGAATAAATAACGTTCCAACTAACACCATCCAGCTTAATCCCATNAAATCNACAATTAAATATCCTAAAATGCTGCCAATTACAATTCCACCTGGGAACCATACATGAAAGAGATTNAGCATTTTGGTTTTTTCTTTTGGATATAATGTTGCAATCAAAGGGTTACAAGTAGCTTCTACCATACCATTTCCAATTCCTATTAACAAAGTCCCCGAGAAAAGCATCCAAAAATCCCTTGCAAATAGTGTCATAACAATTCCTACTAGGTGACCAAAAAAAGCTAGATTCATCATCTTTTTCATTCCAAAAAGGTCAACCATAAAACCTCCAACAATCATTGCCAAAGTAAACCCGTAGAAGGCAGGACCAAAAGCAATTCCAATTTCTTCAAGAGTTAAGCCATAATCATTGTTGAATACCATCTCAATTTTTGCCCNAACAGCAAAGGTCATTGATGTTGTCACAAGTGCAAAACAACTTGCATTAAAAAGTTTTGAATTCATAATTAATAAATATTTGGTTTATTTAGACTTCAATTTAAAAATAATCTTGATATAATAACTAAAAACTGTTAGCTAAGATACTTTCATAAAGTTCTTGCTTTCCGCTGGTATGTGCAATATCAGACTGATTTACCCCTATTTTATATAAATCCTCAATAGATAGCTTAGCATTTTCAAATGCATTACCTTGTCCGCTATCGTATGACTCATACCGTTCCTTCAACATTTTAACGTAAGGAGTTTTAGTTAAAATATACTCAGCTGCAACCAATCCTCTTGCAAAGGTGTCTGCACCTTGGATATGTGCAATAAAAAGATCTTCAAGATCAGTAGAGTTTCTTCTAACTTTCGCATCAAAATTAATTCCTCCCCCTTGTAATCCTCCAGATTTAAGAAATACTAGCATTGCCTCTATTGTTTCGTAAAGATTAATTGAAAACTGATCCGTATCCCAGCCATTTTGGTTATCTCCTCGGTTCGCATCAATACTCCCAAGCATTCCTGCATTTGCAGATACTTGAAGTTCATGTTCAAAGGTATGACTTGCCAATGTGGCGTGATTTACCTCAATATTAAGTTTAAAATGATCTTGCAATCCATTTTGATTTAAAAATCCAACAACAGTAGCTGCGTCAAAATCATACTGATGCTTAGTTGGTTCAGCAGGCTTAGGTTCGATAAAAAAGTTTCCTTTAAATCCTTGTTTTTGACCATACTCAACCATCTTATTAAAAAAAGTAGCTAAATGATCTAATTCGCGTTTCATATCNGTATTTAATAGAGATAAATAGCCTTCTCTACCTCCCCAGAAAACATAATTTTCAGCACCCAATTCCATGGACGTATCAAAAGCAATTTTGATTTGTGCNGCTGCTCTTGAGGCAACTCTAAAATCAGGATTGGTTATTGCACCGTTCATGTAAACAGGATTCGAAAAACAATTTGCAGTNCCCCAGAGCACTTTAACTCCAGTTTCTTTTTGCCTACCTTTTATNTATTCTGTAATTTGNNTAACTCTTTTTTCAGTTTCTGCTAAAGATGCTCCTTCTTGGATTAAGTCGATATCGTGAAAACAGAAATAATCAAATCCCATTTTTTGAAGGAACTCAAAAGCAGCATTAGCTCTGTTTTTAGCCTGTTGCATTACATCTGTCTCCTTATTCCAGGGGTATAGGTTAGTCAATCTTCCAAAAGGGTCAGCACCATTATCATTCATGCTATGCCAATATGCCATTGCAAATTTGAAATGGTCTTTAAGGGGTTTACCCATCACCGTTTTATCAGCGTCGTAAAATTTGTAAGCAAGTGGATTGTCGGAATCTTTCCCTTCAAATTTAATTTTGTCAATGTTTTTAAAGTAATCTTGATTCATTTTTAGATAATATTATTTATTAATTGATTTTTCCAATTTTCATAAGCCTGAACACTGATTTCATTGTTATCAGCATTAGGACTAATTATTTTAGTAATTTTAATTTTCTCCTCAATAGCCTTATCATTTAGCCCTAGTATACTCGCTTTAGCAGCTCCCTCTGCACCATTAGCTTCAAGCATTTCAATAGTTATCCCAAGTGTGTCGGAAATAGTTTTTGAAAATTCATTTGATAAAAACAGGTTATCATTCCCCACTTTCAGAGATTCAATTACTACACCGTCACCCTTCAATATTTCAATCCCGTAAATAAGTGCAAAAGCGATTCCCTCTAAGGTAGCTCTTACCATATGGTTGTTATCATGGATATTGAAGTTTATATTTCTTACATGGCCATTCACAATTTTATTATCAAGCATTCTTTCCGACCCATTTCCAAAGGGAAATACTGATAATCCATTACTTCCAATGGGAGCTAAATTTGCCATTTTATTTAATTTTTCATATCCCATTGATCCAGTTAATTGGTGAAGCCAACGATATTGGATACCTGCACCATTAAGGTTGAGTAACTTACCAAAAGTTTTTGTGTGAAGATTGTAGTTAGAATGGGCAAAAGTATTTACTTTGGACAGCTCATTACCTGATAGTTGATCTGTCAAGGCATATACTACTCCAGAAGTTCCAGCAGTTGCAACCACATCACCTGTATTTCTTGCCCCTAATGCATAAGCATTATTGGGCTGGTCTCCAGCTCTATATGTCACAGGAACCCCTTCAGGTAATCCTGTTTCCTTACTCCCTTTTTTGGAAACTCTAGCTTGCTCAATAAAATTTGGTACTATCTCTGGAATAAGACTTTTATCAATGTGATAAAAATCAAAAAGACGATCTGATGGAGTATCATTTTTAAAATCCCAAAAAATTCCCTCGGATAATCCAGTAATAGTAGTCTGAAATTCCCCAGTAAGTTTGGCCACGAGAAAATCTCCTGGAAGCATAAGTTTATAAGCCTTATTNTAAATTTCTGGTTCATTATCAATAACCCAACCTAGCTTTGAGGCAGTAAAATTTCCCGGTGAGTTAAGTAAATTTTCTTTACAGTATGATTTTCCAAGATTTTCAAATGCCTTCTCTCCATATGGTGTTGCTCGACTATCACACCAGATGATGGATTTCCTCAAAGGACTGAGGTTTTCGTCAACCAAAACCAATCCATGCATTTGGTAGGATATACCAATACTAGAAATTTGATCCGCTTTTATGTTTGTTTTTTTTATCAGAGATTTTGTTGCCTCGCAAAGGTATTTCCACCAAAGCTCAGGGTCTTGTTCTGCCCATCCAATTTCACTTGCAATTATTGGAATTTCAGTCTCTGGTAGCCTTATCCGCTCAATAGATTTCCCTGTCTCAGTATCTACTAATGCTGCTTTTATGAAAGAGCTCCCTATATCAAATCCTANTGCTATCATTTTTTATAAACAGGTGAAATTAAATTTTCTTTGGGGTGATATTTCCCTTCTGATGCCCAACGAAATCCTCTNATTTGCATGGTAAGCACCTCAGGNATTTCAAATTCTCTNANATAATGNCCTATAGAGCTNTAAAAAACTCTTCCNTTTCCATAATTCTTTTTCCAAANNACNGGCATNAAACTTCCTTTNATTTCATTTTCATNGNTAGGCCAATTATTCAATTTAAATTCTGATACTGCTAATACTTTAACATTTGGATCNATCATCATNTAATATTGNTCAGAACCANNAATTTTAAAGTCNGATATNCCATTAGTNATATAATCCTCTNNATCATATATNTTTACTTCATACTCAGCAGTNTTCATTTCNNTCAATTCCCCNGGATGTGNAACGAAATCACCGCCNACTATNAAATGATATAATGGGTTNGGACTNGAGTCNCCAAGACCTCCNTGCCANCCNGNAAANCCNGTTCCATTTACTAGAGCGTTTCTCAACCCTTTAAATTGGTCATTATTCATTCTAGGATCAGAGGTAAAAGCATCTGTAAAAATTTGAATTATAAGGTCAGCCTCATTCATTAATTTTTCATCCTCATAAACACTAAAGTTGTCAAAAACCTTTACACTTGCACCTTCTTTTTCAAGAATCGGAACAAAAAGATTAACGCTCTCCTTCGGGCTGTGACCCTTCATACCTCCATAAACATAAATTACTTTTTTTCCATTAAGAGAGGGTCCATGAAGGTTTTTTTGAGATAAACTAGTAAATGGGAAAAAAAGGAATATTAATAAAGTGAGTATGAAATTTTTAAAAACGTTCATATTTGAAATGCTTAATTCAAAAGCCAATTTTAAAAATACAAAAATCAGTATATTAAAAAATAAAATAAAAGAAACGTTTGATGAAAAATATAGATCAAATATGTTTTTAAATGATTGAAAATTTAGGATTGAATTTAAATTATAATTTACCTATTTCATGTAAATCGGATTAATTAATTCTTCCTTTTCATGGTATTTTCCCTCCGATGCCCATGCAAAACCTCTCATCTGCATTTTTAAAACCTCTGGAACATCAAAGTCTGTCATAAAGTGACCAATTGAAGAATAAAAAATTCTTCCTTTTCCATAGTTCTTTTTCCAAACAACAGGCATAACACTTCCTGTTACTCTAATTTCTTTTTTTTCTGGTTTCTCATATCTTTCTTTTACAAACTTTGAAACTGCAAGCACCTTAGTGTTCGGATCAATAAGCATATAATATTGTTCTGTATGTTTTAAATTAAAATCACTTATGTCTTTAGTAATTGGGTCCGTTCTATCAATTATATTTATCCCATAATCAATTTTACCCCCAGGATGAAATATAAATTGTCCGCCGACCATAAACTGATATCTGAGATTATCTCTGAATGCATCACCTATTCCGCCATGCCATCCAGAGAAACCTGTTCCTGAAATAATTGCAGATTCTAAACCATCAAATTGAGCTTTTGTTATTTTACCCATAGTCCAAATTTGAATTATTAAATCTGTATTATCCATTATATCCTTATCAGTGTAAACATCGAGATTATCATATACTGTTACCT
>NZOY01000039.1 GCA_002695445.1 Flavobacteriaceae bacterium | reverse complement strand
ACCAAAAGCCAAGTTTAAATCCTCCAAATTTTAATTGGTTCAATTGCTCTACAAATAAAATTCCAAAGCCAAAAGATACCATAAACCAAATACTTAATAGGAATAAGAGATATTTAAGATTGATTTTCCAATAGTTCTGTTTAATACTCATTAATTATTAATTTATAGTTGCTGGTAAATATATATAATTTCAAATAGGGTGAAAGTTAAATATATTCTAAAACATCCAACTATTAAAATAGAAAAGTGACTTAATAAGAAAATTATTTTTTTATAAATAAAAAACCTAGAGGAATATTTTCATACTTATTGTTATATTCCAATAAACTGTAGAATTTAATTAATAGCTTTAAACTCATTAAAGTTAATAATCTTTGGCAGAACTAACTATAATATCATTTTTAAGTAAAAGTTTTCTAATAGCCTTAGTATGTGCATTATTACTTGGTATCGCAAAATCTGGAATAAAGGGATTGGCGGTGTTGATCGTAACGGGTTTAGCTTTAGTCTATGGCGCTCGAGAATCTACAGGGATTTTGATGCCACTATTAATCTGTGGGGATATTTTTGCAGTTATTTACTATAAACGCCATGTTAAGTGGATTTATCTAAAAAAACTACTTCCATGGATGATAGCTGGTGTATTAATTGGAGTCTTTTTTGGGAAAGACTTACCGGAGGATATATTTAAATCTGGTATGGCCTTGATTATAATTATAAGTGTGGTTATGATGTATTACTGGGAGCATAAAATTAAAAAAGAAGTTCCTTCCCATTCGAGTTTCACAGCCGTTATGGGTATTATGGCTGGATTTACCACAATGGTTGGAAACTTGGCGGGTGCATTTTCTAACATTTATTTTTTAGCAATTAAGCTACCCAAAAATGAATTCATTGGTACAGCAGCCTGGTTATTCTTTTTTATCAATCTATTTAAAGTTCCTTTTCATATTTGGACCTGGGGAACAATAAACTGGGAGTCTCTTAAAATTAGCTTGAGTCTAATTCCTGCAGTAATAACGGGGTTAATTTTGGGTGTATACTTAGTTAAAAAAATTAAAAATAATAAGTACCGAAAACTCATCCTATTATTGACAGGAATCGGAGGGATTGCCATACTAATTCAATAGTTACTTAGCAACATTTACCGATCTAGTTTCTCTTATGACAGTAACTTTAACTTGACCGGGATAAGTCATATCTGTTTGTATTTTTTGAGATATTTGAAAGGATAATTCTGCTGCCTGATTATCTGATACTTTTTCACTTTCTACGATTACTCTGAGCTCCCTACCAGCTTGAATTGCAAATGCCTTGGTTACTCCATTAAATTCATAAGCAACATTTTCAAGATCTTTAAGCCTTTGAACATAACTATCAAGAACTTGTCTTCTTGCTCCAGGTCTAGCGCCCGAAATTGCATCACAAACTTGAACAATTGGTGAAAATAGAGATGTCATATCAATTTCATTGTGATGGGCACCAATAGCATTACATACTTCTTTTTTTTCTCCGAATTTTTCAGCCAATTCCATACCTAAAATAGCATGAGAAGTTTCTGTTTCTTCCTCTGGGACCTTCCCGATATCATGAAGTAATCCAGCTCGCTTAGCCAATTTTGTGTTCAGCCCCATCTCGGAGGCCATCACACCACAAAGTTTAGCAACTTCTCTAGAATGTTGAAGAAGGTTTTGCCCATATGAGGAGCGATATTTCATTCGTCCAACAATTTTTATCAATTCAGGATTTAATCCATGAATTCCAAGATCAATTACAGTTTGTTTACCTATTTCAATAATTTCATTTTGAATCTGTTTTGAAGTCCTATTAACCACATCTTCAATTCTAGCGGGGTGAATTCTACCATCAGTAACTAAACGATGTAAAGATAACCTTGCAATTTCGCGTCTAACAGGATCAAAACATGAGAGAATAATTGCCTCAGGTGTATCATCAACAATTATCTCCACTCCTGTTGCCTGCTCAATTGATCGTATATTTCTTCCCTCACGACCAATTATTCTCCCTTTTACATCATCTGAATCGAGGTTGAAAACAGAGACACAATTTTCTATGGCTTCCTCAGTACCTATTCGTTGAATTGTAGCAATTATTATCTTTTTAGCCTCTTGCTCTACTGTCAATTTGGCTTCATCTAAGCTTTGTTTTGCAAATGCTGTGGCTTCAGACTCGACTTTCTTTTTTAAGGAATCAAAAAGTTCTTCTTTGGCATCAGCAGCAGTGATACCAGAAATAGCTTCCAACTTTTGAATATGTATTTCATGGTTTTTATCGATTTCTTTCTGTTTNATTTCGAGTTTATTAAGTCTTGTTTGTAATAACTCATTTTTTTGTTCTAAAGAATTATATAAATTTTTGTTTCGATTTATATCTTTATTAAGCTTATTCTCTTTTTCTCGATTCCGGTTTTCTAGCTCAGAAATTTTTTTTTCTCTATTAAAAATTAATTTTTCATGCTCGGATCTTAATTCAATAAATCGCTCTTTTGCTTGAAGCATTTTTTCACNTTTAACCTGATTAGCATCCCTTCTTGCTTCATCAAGTAATTCCTTTGCTTCCTTTTTTGTATCTTCAAAGAACTTATTATTTTTAAATTTCTGTAAAAAAATTCCCATAGCCATACCGATTGCTAGACTCAATAGAGAAAATAATATTAAACTGGGAGTTATATCCATTTTTTAAAATTTAAAAATTAAAAAAGCCTGTATCAACAATGAGTTTTTGTATAAACTCCAAAAAAAATAGGATTGAGGCTACACAACTGGTTAAGGATCTACTCAAGGTAGCTTGCTTTTACAATTGAAACTCACCTCTCTTAAATTAAAGCTCGTTGAGTTTATCAAAAAAACGCTAATACAGGCAGAATGTATTTTATTNAAAGAACTTAGTAAGTGGAAAGATGAAGTTCAATTATTTCAATTAATTCATTTACCTTTTTTGAGGNTTCACTTTCCATNTTTTTATTTTCAAGCTGATTTTCCAATTGTGCGGCATACTGAAGGGCACACATAGCTAAAACATCTTGTTTATCCCGCACAGCATAATTATTTTCAAGTTGCTTCGTCATCATTTCAATTTTTTTTGCAGATGCCCTTAGAGATGCCTCTTGATCAGGTGATATAGTCAATGGATAAACTCTGTCTGCAACATTGAGTTTAATTTTAATCTTATCACTCATAACTATTTTATTTCATATAGCTGATTTAAACAAAAATCAACCTCTTTAATTAAATTATTTATTTTACGTTTGGAAAACGACTTATTTTCTTTACTGCCTAATAAAGAATTGGCTATCTTAAGATTATCATTTTCGGACCTAAGTTTTGAAATCTGTGTTTTAAAATCAACATTAGATTCTTGTAATCCATGCATTTCAATTTTTAATTTATTGATTAATAGATGATTGTCTTTTAACTTGTTGAGCAATNGAACAATTTTTTCCTCTAAAATATCAAAATGACTCACNACTTATCAATTTAAGATTTTCAAATCTTTATTAATCAAATTTAATGAATCCCGATTAATTTAGTTAGCCCAATAAATTATTTTAAAAATTTTAACAGTGTTTTGTGACATTAAAAAATAATTAATAAGAAAACAATAGATGAAATTGAANGGGTTTAGAGACATTAATAAGNGTAAACTGAAGCATCTATTTATAAATAATTANTAATTCCAAAAAATGTATTTTTGTTAGACNTAGTAAATTGATATGAAATTGTTTACAATTACTTTTTTGTCTCTCTTAATCAATTCGCTTTTANTGTTCNGTCAATTTGAAANGGATTTAATTGCTCCNTTNGAAATCCCTTTTTCCATATCTGGAACTTTTGGTGAGCCAAGAAGTTCTCACTTCCATCTAGGTATAGANATTAAAACTCAAGGNAAAGAAGGATTGGAGGTGAAAAGTATTTCATCAGGTAGTGTAAGTAGGATTNGAATTTCCTTGGGTGGATATGGAAAGGCCATTTATATTGATCATCCAAATAAAACAACTTCAGTTTATGCCCATCTTAAAAAATTTGCACCTAAAATAGAATCTTATATTAAAAAATTTCAATACGAAAATGAGACTTACACCATTCAGAAATTTCCAAAAAAAGATAAATTATTAATTGAAAAAGGTGAGGTTATAGGCTTTTCAGGAAACACCGGTGGATCTTCTGGACCTCATTTACATTTTGAAATAAGAGAAAAAAAATCTCAGAAACCTTTAAATCCATTGCTTTATAATTTACCTGTTAATGACCTTGTGCGACCCCAATTGCAAAAACTATTTATTTTTTATGCTCAAGAAAATGTTATTTTGAGTCCTATTCAACCTATTTTATTAGAGAAAGTAAATGATAGCTTATACAAAACAGCTATGATTGAAACATCTGGAAAAATTGGGATAGGGATACAAATGTTTGATCGTCAAGATTATAGTTATAGTAGAAATGGTGTATATAGCACAAAAGTATTTGTCAATGGAAAAATAATTTCTCACTACAAGTTTGATAAGCTTATAATTAACGAATCAAAAAAATTATATCAAGTAATAGATTACAAAAATTATACTCAAAAAAGGTTGAAAATATTTAAGCTATTTTATAAATCAGGTAATAAACTAAATTTTATGAATACTTTGGTAGATCAAGGGATNTTTAAAGTTGAACTTGGAAAGTCATACCAAATANTAATTGAAATTGAGGACTTTTCAGGTAATAAATCCNCTATTGAAGCATTTATTGAGGGGACTGANAACAAAATAAAACCAGTTGAGTTGAGGGGTAGATTAATTAAAACTGATAGAGAATATTCGTTTACTCTCAAAAATAAAGAACTATTTTTTCCAAGTAAAACTTTTTTTAATGATGTCAAGATTGAATTATTTGAAAATAAAGATCAGATTGAAATAGGTCCCAACCTATTTCCCATAGCTAATTCCTTCGAAATTAAATTTGGCTTTAATGAAAAAGATTCTTTAAGAAGTGCTCAAACATTTATAGCTAAAAAAATGAAAAAATCACTTGTGTATTTACCAACTAAATTGGAGGAAAACAAACTAATTGCAAAAGTAAATGAGTTGGGAGTTTACACCCTAGCCAGAGATAGTGTTGCACCGACCGTTGTGCCAGACAATTTTAAAAAAAATCAATGGCTAAGTAACTATAAATCNCTCAACTTAAAAATTGANGATGATTTTTCTGGAATAAAAAAATATCGAGGCACAATTAATGGAGAATGGGTNCTTTTTGAATATGAACCTAAAAGAAAAATTTTAACTTACGATTTTTTTGATAAGTATTCTGAAAAATTAAAACACAATTTAGAGTTAGAGGTTGAAGATAATGTTGGCAACAAAAAAATTTATAAAACCACGTTTTTNAGGAAATATGACTANAAGAATGAAAACTAGTTTTCCTTTAATTCGGCTAAAATTTTCATTACATAATCAATTTCCTTTTTTGTGTTAAATGAGGAAAAAGAAAATCTAAGAGAAGGGCGATTAATAATCTGATCATTCCTTTTAAGAAAGTCTAGTACGTGAGAACCATTCGAAACCCCAGATTGGCAGGCACTNCCTTTGGAACAGGCAATATTATTTAAATCCAAATGAAAATCTATTAATTGAGATTTACTACTATTTAATGGTAAAGCAACATTAACAATAGTATAAGTACTTAATTCTAAATCCTNGCATAGTCCATTAAAATATACCTCAGGAAAAAGATTAGTTATTTGTTTAATAAAATATTTNTTNAGTTCTAAAGTATATGCCTTTTCTGAATCAAAATTTTCATATGCAATTTNAAAAGCTTTTTCCATTCCAATAATATTATGAACTGCCTCTGTNCCNGCTCTTAGGCCTCTTTCCTGTGGACCACCAAAAATGAATGTATCTAATCCTGAATTTTTTCGAATAAAAGAAAAACCAACTCCTTTAGGTCCATGAAATTTATGACCGGAAGCCGATAGAAAATCTACTGGAAGTGTTTTTAAATCGTAATTAAAATGACCTATTCCCTGAACTGCATCAGAATGAAATAANGCGCCATAAGATTTAGTAAGATTGCCAACCAGCTGAAGGTCTAAAATATTACCAATTTCATTATTTATATGCATTAAACTAACTAATTTCATTGAGTCATCAGAACTTAAAAGCTTTTCTAAACTTGATATTTTTGGTAATCCATTATCTTCAAGATCAATAAGGTGGATTTCAGTACCTTTGATTTTTAAATCCTTTAGAGTCTCTAAAACTGCATGATGTTCAATTGGGGAGGAAATGATTTTTTTTACTCCTAAATCACGAACTGCACAACTAAGAATACTATTGTCAGATTCTGTTCCACCTGAAGTAAAAATAATTTCTTGAGGATCACAATTCAATAGTTTAGAAATACTTTTTCTAGCATTTTCGATAGAGGATTTTGCCGACCTACCAAAACCATGGGTAGATGAAGGGTTACCGTAAACTGATAACATACTATTCGACATCAAATCAATTACTTCTTTTCGAATAGGGGTAGTAGCTGCATTGTCAAAATATACTTTCATTTAACTTATATGTTCTANGGCTAAACTATGTGNTTATNTCTAATGATNTTAAAGTATCAGTGATAATTGATATACATTCATTTAACTGTTTCTCGGTTATTACAAGTGGGGGAGCAAAACGAATTATATTTCCGTGAGTTGGTTTGGCAAGTAGACCNTTATCTCTAAGNTTTAAACATATATTCCATGCGGTATCACTCTTTGGAGAATCATTTATAACAATTGCATTAAGAAGACCCTTTCCTCTTACCAACTTTACTAAATCAGAATTTTTAGTAAATTTTTGAAGTTNATCCCTAAAAATTTTTCCAAGATTATATGCGTTTTCAATNAACCCCTCATCAAGTANAACTTTTAAAGCCTCAGTAGCAACTGCAGCAGACAGTGGATTTCCACCAAAAGTGGAGCCATGCTCCCCAGGTTTAATACATAACATAATAGGGTCATCGCATAATACTGCAGAGACAGGTAAAACTCCTCCAGATAAAGCTTTTCCTAATACTAGAATATCTGGCCGAGCATCCTCATAATCAGTAGCAAGCATTTTACCGGTTCTTCCGATACCCGTTTGAATCTCATCAGCAACCATCAATACATTATATTTACTACAAAGTCTTCTGACTTCCCTTAAATATCCATTATCGGGAACGACAACACCAGCTTCTCCTTGAATCGGCTCAAACATAAATGCAGCACAATTCGGGTCACTTAATTTTTTTTCTAAAACAACTAGNTCATTATAAGGTATAATATCATATCCAGGCATAAATGGNCCAAATCCATTATATGATGAAGGATCAGTAGAACTCGAAATAGCTGCTAGGGTTCTTCCCCAAAAATTCCCCTCGGGAAAAATTATTTTTGCAGAATTCNTTTCAATTCCCTTTTTTTCATAACCCCATTTTCTTGCTAACTTTACNGCAGTTTCTCCTGCCTCAACTCCAGAGTTCATTGGTAAGCATTTGTTATAACCAAAAAGATCAGTCAAAAACTTCTCAAAACCTCCAAGAACATCATTATAGAATGCCCTAGAAGTTAATGTTAACTTTAAAGATTGATCTTGAAGTACTTTTATAATTTTAGGATGACAATGACCCTGATTAACAGCAGAATAAGCAGATAAAAAATCATAATATTTTTTTCCATCGACATCCCAAAGAAAAACTCCCAAACCCTTTTTTAGTACTACAGGTAATGGTTTGTAATTGTGAGCTCCATATTTAGCCTCTAATTCAATGTGATAACTATTTAGTGATTCTTGTGTAGTTTTCATCATAAATCTCCTATACTACTAAATGAAATTTNAATTTGGAATAATTAAAAGCAAAAATANAAATATTATTATAATATTCCTGATTACCCCCTTAACTATATAGTNAATTTTAGNCACGACTCCTTTAATTTTCTTATTTCATNAATATGAATGAGAAAAAAACAATTCTATTTTTGCAAAATGCCTAGAAAAATTAAAAGAGAACTTTTCGAAGATTTGGAAGTGGTAGATATTAACTCTAAAGGAGCTGGTATTGTAAAGTCAAATGATGGCAAGGTAATTTTTGTTCAGGGTGTGGTTCCAGGAGATAGGGTAACCATAGAAACATATAAAAAAANGAGGGGATTTTTTGAAGCTAGGTTAATTGGCATAAATCATCCATCTCCAAATAGGGTAAATCCAGTTTGTATTCACTTTGGNGTTTGTGGNGGTTGCAAATGGCAAAACTTAAATTATAAGACTCAACTTAAGTTTAAGCAAAAGGAAGTACTTCACAACCTAAAAAATATTTCTGGAATGGTCCTTCCAAAGATTGATGAGATCAAAGCAGCTGAAAAACCCTATTTCTANAGAAATAAAATGGAATATGCCTTTTCAGATCAACGCTGGTTGACTGCAGATGAGATTAAATTAAAAAAGAAAAGCTTAGAGAAGAATGGATTAGGCTTCCATAAATCAGGTATGTGGGATAAAGTTGTGGATATTGAAAAATGNCATTTACAAGAAGATCCTGCGAACAATATTCGAAACTCAGTTAAGAAATTTGCACTGGATAATAATTTGGTATTTTTTAACCCTAGGGAAAAATCAGGATTTTTAAGAACTTTAATGATTCGCAATTCCAATCAAGGAGAATTTATGGTTCTTATTCAATTTTANCGNGAAAATAAAGAACAGCGAGAAGCCATTCTAAATCATTTGAAAGATAAATTCCATTTGACTGCCTTACTATACTGNATCAACTCGAAAGNAAATGACACCCTTTATGATCAAGAAATTATAACCTATGATGGTAGTGAATTCATTACAGAAGTTATGGAGGGATTAAANTTTCGAATCAATGCTAAGTCATTTTTTCAAACAAACGCAGAACAAGCCTATGAACTCTACAAAATTACGCGGGAATTTGCAGGTCTAAAAGGGCACGAATTAGTNTATGATNTGTATACAGGTACTGGGACAATCGCTTTGTTTATAGCTGNTAAATGCAAAAAAGTAGTAGGTGTTGAGTCAGTTCCTGANGCAGTTGGTNTGGCAAAAGAAAACGCTGAAATTAATGGAATTAAAAATACATTTTTTGAAGTTGGTGATATGCGAAAAGTGTTTAATGTAGACTTCATCAATCGACATGGGGTAGCAGATTTGGTTATTACCGATCCCCCTAGAAATGGTATGCATCCCGATGTTATAAAGCATTTACTCGTATTGGCTCCCAAAAAAATTGTTTATATCAGTTGTAACAATGCCACTCAGGCAAGAGATCTTTCTTTAATGAAAGAAAAATACAAACTTTCAAAATGCCGGGCGTTAGATATGTTTCCTCAAACACAACATATTGAAAATATTGTACTTTTGGAAAAGATTTAAAAAGATGAATCTGCGGAAATTAATCCTCCTTTACTTTTTAGGACTTCTGTCTTGTGAAAAAGACGATATCTGTCTAGAGGGAACTCCAGGTACTCCAAGAATGATAGTATTATTTAAGGATTATAACGATCCCTCAGAGTTGAAGGCTGTAAACGAGCTCACTATCAAAGGATTAAATCAAGAATCAAACTATCAGATCTTTTCTGGAGACTCTTTAGCAGTTCCATTGAGAAATAACTTTGATATAACACAATACAAACTGGTTCTTGATACAGATACTGAAAAACAGACTGCGGATTCACTTCAAATCAATCACAAGCAGTTTGATATTTACATTAATAGAGCATGTGGATACAAAAGCAATTATATCTTTGGAAAACCACCTTATTATCTACTAACACAAGGGAATGGTTGGATTAAAAGTATAGCAATGATTAAAGACACAATAACAGATGAAAAAAGTTCACATTTGGTTATTTATCACTAAACTATTGTTCCTACCGATCTTGGCTAATGCGCAAGAGATCGAAGAAAAAATAATAGTCATAGATTCTGTTAACAAAAGAGAAAAAAAACCATATTCCATTCGTTTTGGTATGGATTTATCAAAACCTTTAAAAACCCAACTTAAAAATGACTATTTTGGACTGGAGCTAGTTGGAGACATCCGTTTGTATAATGAA
>NZOY01000038.1 GCA_002695445.1 Flavobacteriaceae bacterium | reverse complement strand
TTCTTTAGTGTTTCCATCGCTAATTTTTTTCTTTGCCTCAGCCAATACCGAGGTTAAATACACTCGCTGTTTTGCTACTAAAGAGGAGACCTTTGGTTTTAAAAGATCAAATTCATGTCTGTCACCCTCAGGTGTTGGTCCAGAAATAATTAATGGTGTACGGGCATCATCGATGAGAACCGAATCCACCTCATCAACAATAGCAAAGTGATGTTTGGGCTGGACCAAATCATTTGGAGTATGTGCCATATTATCCCTTAAATAATCAAAACCAAATTCATTGTTTGTTCCATAAGTGATATCGGCTAGATAAGCATTTTTTCTTTCTTCACTGTTTGGTTTGTATTTATCAATACAGTCAATGCTTAGTCCATGGAACTCAAATAGTGGCCCCATCCAAGCACTGTCTCGCTTAGCTAAATAATCATTAACTGTTACAAGATGAACACCTCTACCAGTTAAAGCATTGAGATAAATAGGTAATGTAGCTACTAATGTCTTTCCCTCACCTGTTTGCATTTCTGCAATTTTTCCTTGATGTAAAACTATCCCTCCAATAAGTTGAACATCATAATGTATCATGTCCCACACAATTGGTTTTCCAGCTGCATCCCAAGAATTTGACCAATAAGCTTTATTTCCATTAAGTTTAACATATGTTTTGTTTGAAGAAAGCATTCTGTCAAATTCATTAGCTGTAACCTCAATTGATCTATTTTCAACAAATCTTCGAGCAGTCTCCTTAATTACCGCAAATGCCTCTGGTAAAATTTTTTCAAGTGTTTCAGCTGTTATTTCTCTTACTTTTAATATCAATTCATCTACCTGATCATATAAGCTTTCTTTTTGATCAATTTCATCTGTTTGGTTAATCTCTATNCTCAACTCGTTAATTTGATCTTCAATTTCTGCAATGTTTTTATTAAGTTGATCTTTAAATCCATGGGTTTTATTTCTCAGCTCATCATTGCTTAGTTCTTGATAGGAATGAAAGTTTTTGTTGATTTCGTCTAAAATAGGGTATATTCCAGCAAGGTCTTTTTTTGATTTNTCCCCNACGAAAATTTTTAAAATTGAATTTAACAGNCCCATTAGATAAATTTAAATATGAATAAAAATAAATAAATAAAACCTCTAAAGTTATTTTATTTATAGATTTTAAAAATTAATATTCATCTTCATTCCAAAGATAGTCTTCCTCAGTTGGAAAATCTGGCCAAATCTCTTCTATTGATTCGTAAACATCATCTTCATCCTCCATTGACTGAAGGTTTTCAACCACTTCTAATGGTGCACCAGTTCTGATGGAGAAATCTATCAACTCGTCTTTTGTAGCAGGCCAAGGAGCGTCACTAAGGTAAGATGCAAGTTCTAATGTCCAATACATAGATTATAGAATTTTTGCAAAAATAAATTTTTAAGGGAATTAGACAAAAAAGGATTACTATTTTTTTTCAGGAATCCATTTAATTTCACTAACATCCAGATCATAGGTTAATTTTCTTGATAGAGCAAAAAGGTAGTCTGAAAGCCTATTTATATAAGCAACTATTAATCTTGGTACAATTTCTTTTTCTTTAAGACTAGCAATAAATCTTTCTGCTTTTCTGCATGTGCATCTAGCAACATGGATGAAAGAAATAAGTTTATGACCTCCTGGAATGATAAAATTTTCAAGATCTGGAGTACTATTGCTGATTAAATCAATTTGTTTTTCTAAAAATTTAATATTTCCTTCATCTATTGGGTCTAAAATATCCACTAAATTAGATTTTCTAAAACTAGTATCGTCAGCTAACTGCGATGCTATTGTCATTATTTCATTTTGAATTATCAACAATGTGTTTTGTGTGTTTTGGTCAGTCTTAAAATTTCTAATCATACCTATCCAAACATTTAACTCATCTAAGGTACCGTAGGTTTGAATTCTGATATTATTTTTTTTAACTCTTTTTCCAGATAACAGTCCTGTTGTTCCATCATCTCCTGTTTTTGTGTATAATTTCAATTTACCCATCTTAATATTAATTTTATCTTACAAAAATTTTCGTTTGTAACTGTATTTTTATATTTGGCTTTAAAACAAGAATTTAATATAATATTAATGTAATTTTTCTTTTTTCCTAAGTCTGCCACTTAATGCAACGAGAAAAAAAAGAATCACAATCAAATTCGACAATCTTGCAATATAATCCCCATATTTGGTGTAAAAAGTAATTTCATTTGCTGGTGAAAATTTTCCACTTAATACACCGATTTGACCGTACGGTAAATTTTTTACCAACTCTCCTTTTTCATTTATAATAGCTGAAATTCCAGTATTAGCACTTCTAACGATACTCCTTCTGTTTTCGATTGCCCTAATTCTAGAGTAACTCAGTAATTGTTTGTGTCCAGGAGTATTTCCCCACCAAGCATCATTCGTTATAATAGCTAGAAAATTTGCACCCTTTCTAACGTATTCTGTAACAAATGAACCGTAAATTGATTCATAACATATTATGGGTCCTACTTTTAATCCCTCGGAATTGTGTTGAAATACGGTTCTTTCTTTTTGAGTCACTCTGCTAGAAACTGTTCCCCCTAGGTCTAGAAGAAATTCACCTATTAAAGGTTTAAAGAAATTTTTGTAGGGCATATTTTCAACCCCAACGACTAATTTAGATTTGTGATAGAACTCATGCTTAGAGTTGTTTTGCATTTTTAATGCCGAATTATAAAAATCCACCCAAACACCTTTTCTCAGTTCATTGGCAGTTGGGGTTGCCTCTTTTTCAGATCTGTAAAGATTAAATGATTGAATTCCACTGATTAATTGTGTTTTTGGATTGAGTTGAAGAAGGGAATCTAAATCGTGATAAAGCTGACTACTTTCAAAATCATTCAGAGGTTCACCGAGTCCAGAGGCAAAGTATGTTTCAGGCGTGAAGATATATCGGGTTTTTTTTGTTATTTGTTTGGATAGCATTTCAACCATAAGATCAAAAAAATAACGATTATTCNTTTCGTATTTTTCATTGTAAGGATCAATATTAGGTTGAAGTAACAATACCTCAGTCATTGCNTCATTCTTTAATTCTTTTTTATATATTATTAATGAGATTGCAATTGGAATAGCAATACTAACCAACCAAGGGCAGAGTTTTAAAATCAATTTAGAGCTTTTTAAATTTTGGTAATGATTTTTAAAGACTTCAAAAAAACCAATATTAATTATCAAAATCCAAAGTGACCCNCCAAAAACTCCAGTATATTCATACCATTGAATCCAATGAATATCCTCAGAAAAAACATTTCCTANGTTCAGCCAAGGCCACGAAAAATCCCATTGTAAGTGAAGTTTTTCAAATGANATCCAAAGGGTNATAAGAAAAATATAAGATGTTCTCAGGGGTAGTCTTTTTTTTGACCAATTGAAAAGTAAAATTAAAATAGTGTAGAATAAAGAATTGCAAAAAACAGCAAAAAACATNCCGAAAACAGATGAATTTATAATCCACCAGNTGGTTCCTATATTCCANATAAGAAAGGAAAGAAAAGCGTATCCAAAAAGTCTTATTTTTTTTCTTTTGCTTTTATCTTTAGAGATAAAATCTTCCAAAAANAAAAGCGGTATTAGTCCAAAAAAAACAAAAAANGACTGNCCGCTTACTGGCCATGAAATAGTCAACAAAATCCCTGAAATNAGAGATAGAATTATTAGTTTTTTNGAAAAAAACATTTAATTTATACTACTAGATTTTTTTCTTAAAATTTCAAATCTTAATTTGCTAATATATTAACAAACAGTTTTAACAAAACTAATGATTAAACAATCAGTACCACATTTTTTTACTTCGTTAAATTTATTGTCGGGTTGTTTTTCTATATATTTTGCTTATATATTTCAGTTTGAGACTGCTTTTATTTTTCTTTTAGCNGGGGTATTTTTTGACATTTGGGACGGTCTTTTTGCCAGATTATTTAGAGTTGAAAGTGATTTAGGAGTTCAGTTAGACTCTATGGCCGATATGGTTACTTCTGGCTTAGCACCAGGAATTATTTTGGCCCAATTGTTTGTNTTGGCTGGAAACCATCCATTGGAAATTTTTGTTGGTTGGCCAATTAATTCTATGGTTGAATTTATACCTTGGGTATTCATTGGATTTATATTGCCACTTGGTTCAGCCTTTAGGTTAGCAAGGTTTAATGTAACAGGATCAGGAAAATCTCATTTTATAGGATTGCCTACNCCNGCTATGGCAATGTTTTTTGGAGCAATTCCATTAATTTTTGAACATCCGTATTTTATTTTTTTAAAGCCANTAGTCATATCTAANACTGGATTGATTTTAATGGCTGTTCTTTTTGTTTTTTTAATGAATTCAAATCTTATACTTTTTTCATTTAAGTCATTTTCAACAGGAACTGTAGATTTAGTTCTTCGAATATTAATCATTCTAGTAACTCCCTTTTTTATTGGTTTTTTTGGTTTGGGAGGTGTTGGTTTTGCTATTCTATTCTATTTGATTTTAAATCTNTTAAAAATCAGCATACTCAAAATTGGGAACGAANCCTAAAATTAGTNAATTATTCNACTGTTACAGANTTTGCAAGATTTCTTGGCTGGTCAACATCACATCCCCTTATAATTGCAATGTAATANGATAAAAGTTGTAGAGGAATTGTTGCCAAAATTGGTGTCAAGCATTCAGAAATATTAGGGATTTCAATTACATGATTTGCTATACTTGCAACAGTCTCATCTCCTTCAGATACTATCGCTACTATTTTTCCATCTCTAGATTTTATTTCTTGTATATTACTTAAAACTTTTTCATAATTTGTTTTTCTTGGGGCAATCACTATGACAGGCATATTTTTGTCAATTAATGCAATAGGTCCATGTTTCATTTCTGCAGCGGGATAACCTTCTGCATGTATGTAGGAAATTTCTTTAAGTTTTAACGCTCCCTCAAGTGCAACGGGAAAATTATATCCTCTTCCTAGATAGATACAATTTTGGGAATCTGAATAGTCTTTTGCAATTGCCTCAATTTCAGGTGCAGATTTAATAATTTGTTTTATTTTTTCTGGGATTTTTGATAATTCTTTTTGATAAGCAAGAAGCTTTTCGCGCTTAATCGTTTTTTTTAGTTCAGCAAGTTTGAGGGCAATAAGCGTAAGAATAGTTATTTGAGTTGAGAAAGCTTTAGTAGATGCTACCCCAATTTCTGGACCTGCGTGAGTGTAAATACCAGTATGAGTTTCTCTAGAAATAGACGAACCTACAACATTACATATTCCATAAATAAAGGCTCCTTTTTCTTTTGCAATTTTTATCGCTGCAAGCGTATCAGCTGTTTCACCCGATTGAGAAATACATATAACAATGTCATCCTTTTCTATTATGGGATCTCGATATCGAAACTCTGAGGCATATTCAACTTCTACGGGAATACGGATAAAATATTCGAGGAGATATTCGCCTACTAAACCAGCATGCCAAGAGGTNCCACATGCAACAATAATTATNCTTTTAGCATTTAAAAATTTTTCTTTGTACTCATTTAGACTATTAATCTTAATTTTTCCTTGATGTACTAATAATCTTCCTCTAAGTGTGTCACTNACCGCTTTTGGCTGCTCGTGAATTTCTTTAAGCATGAAATGCTCAAATCCACCNTTTTGAATACTATTTAAACTCCATTGAAGTTCTTCTACGTAGGGGTTAATTGGCTCATCGCTAACAATATTTNTTATATTTATTTTACCGCTTTTTGACAATACAGCCATTTCATTATCATCNAGATAAATTACTTTTCGTGTNTGATTTAAAAAAGGGGNTGCATCAGATCCAACATAAAAACTTTCATTTCCAAGACCAATCGCAAGTGGACTTCCAAGTCTCGCNACCACTAACTCACTAGGGTCAGAAATATCACATATAACAACACCATAAGCACCTACTACTTGGTTTAAAGCAAGCTGAACGGCCTTTGATAATTTAACATTTTCTTTGANTTTAATTTCATCAATTAGATTGACTAATACCTCAGAATCAGTATCTGAATAAAATGAGTATCCCCTCTGGGAAAGTTCTTTTTTAATGGTATCGAAATTTTCAATAATTCCGTTATGAACTATGTGAAGTTTACCTGAATTTGAGATATGTGGGTGAGCATTTTTTTCATCAGGTATCCCATGGGTTGCCCATCTGGTGTGACCAATACCTANATGAGTNCTAATCTGCTGTTTAGTNTCCAGTNTTTTTGATAGAGAATCCACCTTCCCTGAAATCTTNGTCAATTGAGATTCAAAATTATTACATAGTAAAATCCCCGCACTATCATAACCNCTATACTCCATCCTTTCTAACCCGTCTAAGATAATTGGCTTGGGATCTTTATNTCCAATGTAAGCAACTATTCCACACATATAATTACAGTCTTAATTCCATTTGCAATTCTTTACTTACAAAACCTAATTTTTCATAATAGGATAAATTATCCAATTTTGTATTAAGAATAACTTTATAGCAATCTTCATTTTTTGATAATTTGATTAATTCATTTATGAGATTAACTCCAATTTTCCTGCCTCTAAATTTTTCAAAGACGGCAACGTCCTCAATGATCCCTATCCTTCTGTTTATCTTTTGCAATAAATGAAGGGAAGCTGAGCCCATTAATTCACCATGGTTATTTTCAGCAACTAAGCAAGTAATATTTTTATTTGAAAAAAATAATGATGAGGATGGTTTNGTCTTTTCCCAGCCAAATGCCTCATTCATTAAAAGTGAAATTACTGATGAATCAGTCATTTTAGCTTTTCTTATTATCATTTAATTAGTAGTAGATATATAAGGTCATTAAAAGGCTACTTTCTTTTTTCTTAGTTCAAAATTTTTACCTAAATAAACTTTTCTAACCATCTCATCTTTAGCAAGATCATATGGGGTTCCAGCTTTAAGTATACTGCCTTCAAACATCAAGTAAGTTTTGTCAGTAATGGCTAATGTTTCCTGCACATTATGGTCAGTAATAAGTATTCCGATATTTTTTTTCTTTAAGTGCGCAACAATTCTTTGAATATCTTCAACTGCAACTGGGTCAACACCTGCAAAAGGCTCATCCAATAATAGGAATTTTGGATCAGTTGCTAANGCACGAGCAATTTCAGTTCTTCTTCTTTCTCCACCGGAAAGTAGATCTCCCCGACTTTTTCGAATATGGGAGAGTCCAAATTCCTCAATTAGTGATTCAGCTTTTTCTTTTTGTTCTTTTTTGGACAAACTGGTGAGTTGAAGAACACATAAAATATTTTGCTCTACACTGAGTTTTCTAAATACAGAAGCTTCTTGTGCTAGGTAACCAATTCCATTTTGTGCACGCATGTACATTGGAAATTTCGTAATATCATGACTATCAAGGAGTATTGTTCCTCCTTGGGGTTTAATTAAACCTACAATCATATAAAAAGATGTAGTTTTACCAGCTCCGTTGGGACCAAGTAAACCAACTATTTCACCCTGTTTTACCTCAATTGAAATACCTTTTACTACCTTTCTTCCTCTNTATGACTTTTCAATATTTTGAGCGCTTAAAATCATTTAAATTAGGTGTCGTTTTGCATTTGTTTTTCCAAACGTCTGTAAGTAAATTTTGATATAAAGATACTCACTTCATACAATATAAGTAATGGAATACTTACNATAATCTGACTNACGATATCAGGTGGAGTAATAATTGCAGATAAACTCAAAACAATAATTAGAGCAAATTTTCGATTTTTGCTCAAAAATTTTGGGGTNACAATTCCTATTTTTGTAAGGAAATAAATTATTATNGGTAATTCAAAAATAAGTCCACTTGCTAAAACTGAAGCTCTTAGTAGACCTATATAGCTACTAAGATCAAAGTCATTGAAAACTTCACCACTAACGGTGTAGTTCCCTAAAAAATTGATTGATAATGGAGTTACTAAATAGTAACCAAAAAACACACCAACAAAAAACAACAANGATGCAATTGATATAAATCCTCTNGCATTTTTTCTCTCATTGTCATGAAGCCCTGGACTTACAAACCTCCAAAATTCAAAAATAACATATGGAAAAGCGATTATAAAACCTGCCAAGATAGATGTCCATAAATGAGCTGAAAATTGTCCGGCAACCGTTCGACTTTGAATTCTGAATGGCATCTCTGTTATGCAAAAAAAAATCTCCTTGACCAAAGAATCGAGATAGANTACAAAACCATTGATAGGTAGGAAAATCAATTTTTTTGGGACCAAATATTATAGTATCAAATATGAAGTCTTTTGCTATAAAAGCAATAGAGGCTATAACTAGTATAGAAAGGCAAGACCGAATTAAGTGCCATCTCAAATCTTCTAGGTGGTCTAAAAAAGACATTTCGTTGGGGTTTTTCATTAATTGTATTCTTCGTTAATAAAATCAAGAATGTGATTCTAATTTGATGGTTTTTCGAGCAATATTTATAATGCGAGAGTTTTCAATCAATTTATATTTTTTTGATTAGTTTTTTTTTTTTGAAAAAACATATATTGTATNNTACAAATTTAGCTTTTTTTTAAATTTAAATATTTCCTGTTGGAGAAAACCACTGATTTAAAATCATCCCTTAAAAATTTTTTTGGATTTTCTTCTTTTAAAGGCCTTCAAGAACCTGTAATTCAAAANATNCTCTCAAAGAAAAACACATTTGTAGTGATGCCAACTGGTGGAGGTAAATCATTATGTTATCAATTGCCTGCAATTATTTCAGAAGGTACTGCAATTGTTGTTTCACCTCTTATTGCTCTGATGAAAAATCAGGTAGATGCAATAAGGGGAATTTCCTCAAATGATGGAATAGCTCATGTTTTAAATTCCTCTTTAAGNAAAAAAGAGACCCAAATAGTTAAAGAAGATTTGTTAACTGGAATAACNAAGCTATTATATGTAGCGCCAGAATCTTTAGTAAAANAGGATTTAATTGATTTTNTTAAAAAAATTGAGATTTCTTTTTTAGCAATTGATGAGGCACACTGTATTTCGGAATGGGGTCATGATTTNAGGCCTGAATANCGAAATTTACGACAAATTATAGANAAAATCAATCTGAAAATACCTACTATAGCTTTAACTGCAACAGCAACTCCAAAAGTTCAAGATGACATAATTAAAAACCTTAAGATAAGTGATGCCANGATATTTAAAAGTTCTTTTAATCGCCCAAATCTTTACTATGAAGTGAGAACAAAGACATCAAAGGTAGATTCCGATATCATNAAATTCATCAAAAGTAGATTTGGAAAATCNGGTATTGTTTATTGTCTCTCTAGAAAAAANGTTGAGGAACTTGCTAAGACNTTACAAGTTAATGGAATAATTGCCTTACCNTATCATGCTGGTTTAGATTCTAAAACACGGGTGAGAAATCAAGATATGTTTCTTAAAGAGAACTGTAATGTTATTGTAGCTACAATAGCTTTTGGAATGGGTATTGATAAGCCCGACGTGAGGTTTGTTATTCATCACGACATACCCAAAAGTATTGAAAGTTATTACCAAGAAACTGGTCGAGCTGGAAGAGATGGAGGGGAAGGCCATTGTTTGTCTTTTTATTCTCANAAAGATATAGAGAAATTAGAGAAGTTTTTGTCNGGNAAACCTTTAGCAGAGCAAGAGGTTGGTTTGGCGCTATTAAATGAAATGGTAGCATATTNTGAAACTTCTATTTCTAGAAGAAAATTCATTTTACACTATTTTGGGGAAAAATATGATCCTAGAAATGATGATGCTAAAATGGATGATAATTTGAGATTCCCAAAATCAAAAAAAGAGGCATCCAATCAACTCAAAAGCTTAATAAAAGTAGTTTCAAAAACAAAAGAAAAATATAAATCAAAAGAAATAATAAATGCTCTGGTTGGAGAAAAAAACGCCTTAATTTTATCTCACAAAACACACGAGAAATCATTTTTTGGTTCAGGTAANGATATGAGTCCAGAATTTTGGAGGGCTCTTTTAAGACAGGCTCTGGTGAATGGATTTTTTGAGAAAGAAATAGAAACATATGGGGTCATAAAATTGACCCCTAAAGCANTTCAATTTTTGGAAACCAACCAATCTTTCATGATGACTGAGGACCATAAATATGATAATGAAAGTTCAGATTCTTTCATAAGTAATACCCAAGTGANTTTTGATAAAGTATTAATGAANTTATTAATTGATTTAAGAAAGAAGGTAGCTGAGGAATCAGATGTTCCACCTTATGCAGTTTTTCAAGAATATTCCTTAGAGGACATGTCATTAAAGTATCCTGTAAATCTTCAAGAAATGGTTAGTATTAATGGTGTGGGTGAGGGAAAGGCTAAAAGGTATGGGGNAAAATTTATCAGTTTAATCAATAATTATGTTAAAGAGAATAATATAACCCGACCAGAGGATCTAATNATAAAAAGTACTGGCGCAAATTCAGCTTTAAAACTATATTTAATTCAAAATATTGACCGAAAATTTTCTCTTGANGATATTGCTTCTGCAAAAGGAATNGAGATGTCAAATTTAATAACTGAAATGGAAACAATTGTNTTCTCAGGNACGAAGTTAAATATTGATTATTGGATTANAGAAGTTTTTGATGAAGACCAAATTGAAGAATTAATGGATTACTTTATGGAGGCTGATTCTGACGATGTTTCCNTTGCTNTAGAGGAGTTTAATGATGATTACGATGAAGATGATTTAAGATTGTTTCGTTTAAAATTTATCAGTGAAGTTGGTAATTGATGTATTAATGGCTTCAATCCTTTTNAATTATTATANTAACTAAAAAATATTAAAAAATGCAAGAGGGAATATATGCAATTTTAAGTACTGAAAAAGGTACCATNAAGATCAATTTAACTTATGATAAAACGCCTGGTACAGTAGGGAATTTTGTTGGTCTCGTTGAGGGGGCTATAAAAAATGATNTTAATGATTTAGGAACCCCCTTTTATGATGGGCTAAAGTTTCATCGAGTAATTCCAGANTTCATGATACAAGGAGGTTGTCCAAAAGGTACTGGAGTCAGTGGACCTGGTTACANTTTTGATGATGAGTTTCATCCTGAATTAAAACATGATCGTCCTGGAGTTCTATCTATGGCTAACGCTGGGCCAGGAACTAACGGAAGCCAGTTTTTTATTACTCACAAAGAAACACCTTGGCTGGATGGAAAACATACTGTTTTTGGATATACTACTGAAGGGCAAGAGGTNATTAATTCTGTTGTTCAAAATGATATTATCCAAAAAATAATTATCGAGCGAATAGGGGTTAAAGCACAACAATGGGATGCTGTAAATAGTTTTAATGCATTTGTGAATCAAAAGAAAGACCTAATTAGGGCTGCCAAAGAAAAAGAATCTAAAGCGCTTGACATTCTATTAGCTGATATGGAAAAGACATCAACGGGACTTCATTATAAAATTAATAGAGTAGGTGAAGGAAAAAATCCAACAGTTGGAAGCAATGTTTCTGTTCACTATAGGGGAATGTTAATTGATGGCACTGTTTTCGATTCCTCATATCAGCGAAACGAGCCTATCCATTTTGTCTTGGGACAAGGACAGGTAATTAGTGGTTGGGATGAGGGAATTTCGCTGCTAAATAAGGGGGCATCTGCTAAACTAGTTATACCAAGTGATCTTGCATATGGATCAAGAGGTGCAGGTGGGTTGATACCACCAAACGCTACATTAATTTTTGAAGTTGAGTTGGTTGATTTTAATTGAAAAATCCCGAAGGTTCGTTACCTTTTTTCCATTTAATATTGCAGCCAATACTTGGTATTTGGTCCTCAATTTGTGGAAATCCCATAACCAGATTTTTAGTCGCTGTAAGTATGTCCTTACCATTTACAGGTTCATCGTTTTTAGGTCTTGCATCATCAAACTTACCCCTGTATACNAGATTTAATTCTGAATTGAAAAGATAAAAATCAGGAGTGCATGCTGCTTCATATGAGAGAGCGACCGATTGATTTTCATCNTATAAATATGGAAAACCAAAGCCTCGGTCTAATGCCAATTTTTTCATTAGCTCAGGACGATCTTCAGGATAATTATTAATATCATTACTAGATATTGCAACAGTATTAACTCCTAGATTTTTAATTTCAAAGGAAATTTCAACCATTTTATCCAGAAGATGAAGCACATATGGNCAATGNTTACACATAAAAANAATTAAAGTCCCCTTCGGGCCCTGAATTTTATCAAGGGAAACCATTTTTCCGTCAACAGTATTTNTTAGTTTAAAATCTGGNGCTTTGGTACCCAGNGGAAGCATGTATGAATNGGTTCTGGACATTAAATCTATNTAAGAATTAATAAATTTTATAGAGAAGCTNGAAGCTAAACTGACTAAAGATTTAAAATTATAAATCCTCGAAATTCAAATTAGAAAAATCATCACTTGAAATCTCGGCTGAACTTAAATTCTTTTTTGAATCATAATCCTTTTGATGCCTTTCGCTGATAACCTCTTCTCCTCTCTCATTAATAATAAATTCCAACATCTCACCTAAAATGTCTTTAAATTCTGAAAAATCCTCTTTATACAAATAAATTTTGTGTTTTTTGTAGTAAAAAGTACCATCCTCATTAGTGAATTTTTTACTTTCTGTTATTGTTAAATAGTAATCACTTGCTTTAGTTTCCCTAACATCGAAAAAATAAGTTCTTCTTCCAGCCCTTAAGACTTTAGAGAAAATTTCTTCTTTATCTCTTTCATTATTNTACATTGAACTTTTGTTTAAAAAAATTTAGTTAATTAGNCAAAAATGTAAAAAAATCTACAACAAAACAAATTAATACTTTTTTTCATTCTGTTGTCTGTTGAATAGATGTGAATAATAATTTTTATTTTCCATCANAGTTTTATGATTTCCNGTTTCAATTATTTTTCCATTTTCCAATACAAAAATTTTATCAGAATCTTTTATTGAGGAAATTCGATTACTAACCATAATGGTAGTTTTATTTTCACAAATTACTTTGATGTTCTTTAATATTTTATTCTCAGTATCTAAATCAACTGCTGAAAGACAATCATCAAATAAAAAAAATTGTGGGTTTTTGATTAAAGCCCTTGCAATAGAAACACGTTGAATTTGCCCGCCCGATAGAGTAAGTCCTCTTTCTCCGAGAATAGTATCATATCCATTTTTGAAGCTATTTATGGTTTTATGAATAGCTGCATTTTTGCAAGCTTTTTCAATCTCTTCTTTCGTTGCATCAATTTTCCCAAAAAGTAGGTTATCTTTAATTGACTCAGAAAATAAAAAAGGATTTTGCATTACATTTCCAATTAAACTTCTTAGTTTATCAAGTTTGAAATCCTTTATATTGCTTCCTCCAATTAACACTTTACCTTCATCTACATCATAAAGCCGATTAATTAAATTTAGTAAAGATGACTTTCCAGAGCCAACCTTACCAACAATTCCTACTTTTTCTCCTGCTTTGATTTTAAAACTAAGATTATCGAGAGCTTTGGTATTAGTTTCAGGATAAATTAGGGTAACATTTTCAAAAACAATTTCTCCATTGAAAGATTTTTTAACCCCTATTCCATTTTTTATTTCAACTTTTTGATTTAAAAACTTATTAATCCTTTTTTGTGATGCCTCAGCTTCCTGAACAACAGAGGTCACCCATCCTACAGCTGCTACCGGCCATGTCAACATGTTTATATATACGATAAATTCCGCTAAAACTCCTATTTCTATTTCATCATTAATATATTGTTTACCACCAACGAAAATGACAATCAAGTTACTTAGTCCAATTAGCAAAATCATAAGAGGAAAAAACCATGCTTGGACTTTAACTAAGCTCATGTTAATTGTTTTAGCTTTTGATGCTAAATCATCAAAATCCTTATTAACAAAAGTTTCTAGGGTATATGATTTTATTACTGAAATCCCACTAAAACTTTCCTGGGTAAATGATGATAGCCTAGCTAACATTTCTTGAACAAAAATACTTCTGGTATTAATTACTTTGCTAAGTCTATATATTATGAATGATAATAATGGAAGTGGAATCAATGCATAAAAAGATAATTTAGGAGCAATACTAATCATTATTGTAATAACAAAAATGAATAAAGTAATGGTATTAATACTGTACATGATTGCAGGTCCAACATACATTCTAACTTTACTGACGTCTTCGCTGATTCTACTCATCATGTCACCAATCCTATTGTTTTTGTAAAAGCGTTGGGATAACTTTTGATAATGATTAAATATCTCGCTCTTTAATTCATACTCAATGTATCTTGATACATTTATTATAGTTTGACGCATTAAAAAAGTAAAAAATGCTGATAATAAAGTTGCCCCAATAATCGCAATTATATTAAAGAGCATCAATTCCTTGAGTTGCTCGAATGTTTCTTTGTTATTTACGATGAATTTTTCAACTGCTGTCAGAGAATTTCCAATTAATCTAGGAGTGAATAGAGAGAATATTCTTGAGATGATCGTAATGAATAATCCAATAAGTAATTTAGTACGGTATTTTTTGAGATATTTGTTAAGGTAACGTAATTCTCTCATGATCTCTAATCAAGTTCTCAATAAAAACCTAAAGGTAATCAAATGCCTTTGCATTCAAATTCAAAAAATTTTTAAATTAGGAACAATTTGAACTAAAGGGGTATTATTAATTTTAATTTATTTAATATAAATGCTTACAAGAAGACATTTACGAATTAAAGTTATGCAATCGCTTTATTCTTTCTTTCAAAATGAGGAAAGTGACCTAAATAAGGAAATAGATTTTTTTAAAGAAAGTTTTTTAAAGACTTTTTCTCTTTACATTACAATTCTCTCCTTTCTTAAGTCAATCTTTGAATATGCAAATCAACAAAATCAACTTCAGATGGATTTGCGCAATGTTTCAAGAGATAACAAAGCAAAATATATAGTCAATAATAAAGTTTTGAAGTTTATATCTCATCACAAGGTTTTAGATAAATTTATTAAAAAGAAAAAGATTAAATTTTGGGACTTAGACTTTGATTATGTAAAAACCTGCTTTAAAGAATTTGTAAATAGTGGAACCTTTATCAATTATAATAAATTAGAGAATCCATCTTTAATTCAAGATAGAGAATTAATATGTTTTTTATTTAAAGAAATAATCGCAGTTTCAAAGGATTTTCATGAGTACATTGAGGATATCGAACTTACTTGGATTGACGACCTTCCCTTAGTTAATACATTTATTCTAAAGATGCTGAAAAAAATAAATCCAGATGATTTCAGTAGCTTATATTTTCCAGAGATGAAATATACAGACGAGGACCCTCAGTTTGCCCTTGAGCTTTTGGAAAAAGTTGTAGTTAAAAATAATGAACTTAAACTAGAGCTTAAGGGGAGAACTCCAAATTGGGATAGTAAAAGGATTGCTTTTATGGATTCGATTTTGATTAAGATGGCTACCGCTGAGTTACTTTATTTTCCTACAATTCCAGCAAAGGTAACCATGAATGAATATATAGAAATTTCTAAAGATTATTCAACACCCAAGAGCAACGTGTTTATTAATGGTATATTAGATAAAATGATAAAAGATTTCAATAAAAAAGGTCGCTTAAATAAAATTGGTAGAGGACTTTTGTAATCTTTTTTTTTTAATTTTGAATTGAAAAAATTTAAAATAATGATAAAAATAATTAACTCATTTATTGTTGCACTAATAATCATTTCTTATGGTTGTAACCAAAGTGCTTCAAAAAAAGTAAATCAAGAAAAAGCTGCAGCTGCATCTGAATCCTCTCCCATTACAGCAGCCATGACTTTTGATAAAGTTTCTCATGACTTTGGAACAATTGAGGAAGGTGATACAGTTCAAACAACATTCACATTTACTAATACTGGTAAAGCTGATCTGTTGATTGTTGATGCAAGAGGAAGCTGCGGTTGTACGGTTCCCAAATATCCCAAAAACACCCCTATAAAGCCTGGTGAGTCAGGAGAAATATTGGTGAGTTTTGATTCAAGTAATAAACCTAATATGCAACAAAAAACGGTTACTATATCTGCCAATACACAAAGTGGTAGAGAAACGTTAAGGATCAAGGCAATGGTAACAGCTGATCCAATTAAGCAGAAACAAAGAGATGAAATAGCAAAAGCACGCCAACAACAAAATTCAAACTAATTTATTATGGATGGTTTTTCTGGTCAAATGCCCTTTTTACTTTTGATGTTAGTTGTATTTTTCTTTTTTATAATACTTCCTCAACAAAGAAGACAGAAGAGGGAAAAAAATTTTATGAAAGATTTAGCAAAAGGTGACAGAGTAATTACTAAAAGCGGTTTACATGCAAAAGTTCTGGATCTAAACGATAACGATAATACATGTATCATTGAAACCATGGCAGGGAAGTTGAAAATTGAAAGGTCTGCTTTATCTCTAGAGATGAGTCAAAACTTGAACAAGAAGAAAAATTAGTAAAATCCTGCTAAAGCTGGATTTATTTATGTATCGATATTTAATCAAGCCATTACTATTTGCTTTAGATCCTGAGTCAATTCATCATTTTGTCTTTTATTTAATTAAACTAGTTAACAAAATACCGGGTGCCTCTTGGTTGATTCGTTTTTTTTACCAGGTAAATAACCCTAAACTTGAAAGGGTGGTGTTTGGTATAAAATTTAAAAATCCAATTGGTCTAGCTGCTGGATTTGATAAAGATGCAAAATTATTTAAAGAGCTTTCTAATTTTGGATTTGGATTTATAGAAATAGGAACACTAACTCCAAAACCACAGTCAGGAAATCCAAAAAAACGTTTATTTAGATTGGNAAAAGATGAGGCCTTAATAAATAGAATGGGTTTTAATAATGAGGGTATTGAATCTGTAATTAATAGATTGAAAAAAAACAATAGTGTTATAATTGGAGGTAATATTGGTAAAAATAAAGTTACTCCAAATAAAAATGCCGTAAATGATTATAATTATTGTTTTAATTTACTATTTCCCTATGTAGATTATTTTGTAGTAAATGTTAGTTCCCCAAATACTCCCAATCTAAGGTCATTACAAGATAGAAAGCCACTTACGGAAATACTTAATAATATTCAAGAACTTAATAATAGAAAGGATAAACCCAAACCTGTTTTATTAAAAATTGCTCCAGACCTAAATGAAAACCAATTATTGGATATTATTACAATTATAAAACTCACGAAAATTGCAGGAGTAATTGCAACAAATACAACATTAGANCGAGAAGGCTTACAGTCATCAAATAAAATTGAAAGTGGAGGCTTAAGTGGTAAGCCCCTTACTCATAGGAGTACGGAGGTAATTCGTTTTCTATCTGAAAAAAGTAAAAAAGCTTTTCCTATTATTGGAGTAGGAGGAATACATCAACCCGAGGATGTTTTGGAAAAGTTGAATGCCGGTGCAGATTTGATTCAGCTTTACACTGGATTTGTCTATGAAGGGCCTGGGCTAATAAAACGTATCAATAAAGCTTTAATAAAGGTATAATTCTTGAATTTTACATTTGGTTTTAAATATTAAAAACGAGTTTAAATTCTTTTTTTTATTCTTGTTTTTAATGCATGGATTGTTCATCAAATAAGAAATTTTCAAAGTTGTAGTATCCACTTAAAAAGTGAAAAAAAGTTATTTAAATTTCTTTAACTAATCAAAGTAACTAAATCCCTTGTTAGGATGAATCGTCAGAAGAGTCTCGTAAATCATTTGGATGACGTTTTCCACATCATCTTTGTGAACCATTTCTACTGTAGTATGCATGTATCTAAGGGGTAAAGAGATTAATGCTGAGGCAACCCCTCCATTACTGTAAGCAAAGGCGTCAGTATCTGTTCCAGTAAATCTTGAAGAAGCTAATCGTTGAAATGGGATTTTCTTAGTCTCGGCTGTTTTTATTATCTGTTCTCTCAACTTATTTTGAATTGCAGGTGCGTAAGATATAACTGGTCCTTTACCCATTTCTATGCTACCTTGTTCCTTTTGGTTGATCATTGGAGTGGATGTGTCATGACAAACATCAGTAACTATTGCTACATCAGGATTAATAGTTTGGGTTATCATCTCAGCACCGTGAAGGCCTACTTCTTCCTGAACCGCGTTAGTAATATACAATCCGAAAGGTAATTTAATCTTATTTTGGTGTAACAAGCGCCCTACCTCAGCTATCATAAAACCTCCCACACGGTTATCTATTGCTCTACAAACAAATTTATTTTTATTGATGATTTGAAAGGTATCAGGATAGGTAATAACACATCCCACATGAACTCCCATTTTTTCAACTTCTTTTTTATCCTTTGCTCCTATATCGATGAAAATATTATCCAATTTTGGAGCTTCCTCTTTTCCACTCTTACGAGTATGAATGGCTGGCCACCCAAAAACACCCTTAACTACCCCTTTTTTGGTATGTATATTCACCCATTTGGAAGGAGCTATTTGATGATCACTGCCACCATTTCGAATTACATATATTAATCCATTATCCGTTACATAGTTTACATACCATGAAATTTCATCTGAGTGTCCTTCAATTACAACTTTATACGGTGCCTCTGGATTTATCACCCCAACAGCAGACCCATAGGTGTCAGTAATAAAATCATCAACATATGGTCTTAAATAATCCATCCATATTTTTTGACCCTCCCATTCATATCCAGTAGGGGATGGGTTGTTTAGATATTTTTCTAAAAATTTTAACGAATTTTTACTGAGTAATTTCATTTGTAAATCATTAAAAATTAAAAGCTAAATTAATAATTCGTACCTAATTGAAAATTAAAATTTTTGGTTTATTTATAAATTTGTTTTCTATGAATTTAATTAGGATAATTCTTTTTTCAACATTTTTTAGTTTTGTTCAGGGTCAATTAATAGAAATAGACTCAAATGAAGCTGAAGATTTTTTTGTGATTGAGGGAGATACTATACTTCAATCCAAAATAGAATTGAAAGAAGTTATTGTATTTCAGCCCTTAAAGTTTTTTAGCTTTGAAGAAGCTAAAAGTTATGTAATACTTAGAAATAGAATTTACAAAGTCTATCCATATGCTAAATTGGCATCAGATCGTTTAAATGTATTGAACGAAAGACTTGATCAAATAACCTCCGAAAGAAAAAGACGCTTGTATTTAAAGCGAATTGAAAGCTTTATATATGATGAGTTCGAGCAAGAGTTAAAAAAACTTTCACGATCTCAAGGAAGGATTTTGATTAAATTGGTCCATCGTCAAACTGGAAATACCACTCATCAATTAGTAAAAGAACTTCGTAATGGTTGGCGTGCTTTTATATATCAAACAACCGCATCGCTATTTAAACTTTCTCTAAAAGACACTTATACTCCTGAGGAGATTTATGAGGACTACTTGATTGAAGATATATTACAAAGAGCCTTTTCAGAGGAACGTTTGGAAAGTCAAGATACTGCCTTAGATTATGACTTAGATGCTCTTTATAAATATTGGAAAGAAAATAGACCAAAATTGAGATCAAAAAAACCATTATAACCCCCAGCAAATAGTTAATATTCAAGCTGTTTATTTTACACGTAATTGAAATATTAAAATAATTGAAAAAAAAACCAAAAAAAGTGTGCGAACTTTAAAAAAGCAATTTATATTTGCACCCGCTTAAAGTTTGAAATTTTTAAGCGATATGTTCATTGAAAATAATATAAAAATGACAGCGCGTATCAATTTGATACAAGCGAATTAGAACCATTTTGAGACCAAAGTCAATTACGTTGTAAGTTCGTTTATAATTTTAAAAAACTACAACGAAGAGTTTGATCCTGGCTCAGGATGAACGCTAGCGGCAGGCTTAACACATGCAAGTCGAGGGGTAACAGGGATTG
>NZOY01000037.1 GCA_002695445.1 Flavobacteriaceae bacterium | reverse complement strand
CTATCGAATAGTTATTATTAAGGTAGGCTTGATGCGTAAATAATGAGATTAGGTGCACATGTTAGTGTGGCTGGAGGTTTGCATAATGCAATTCCAGCAGCTTTAGAAATTGGAGCTGATACTTTTCAAATGTTTAGTAAAAATCAGAGGCAATGGATTGCTAAGCCTCTAACTGACGAAGAGATCACATCATTCAAAGAGCCCCTGTCAAAGTCAAAACTAGGACCTATAATGATACATGATTCATATTTGATAAACATGGGTTCTCCAGATGAAGGCAAAGGCAAACGAGCACAAAATGCTTTCCTTGAAGAATATCATAGGTGTGAAGATCTAGGCGTGGCCTATCTTAATTTTCATCCTGGCTCTCATACACACCCAAAGAAAGCTATGCGTGACGATAAAAACACGAGATATGAAGCATTAGAACGAATAGCAGCACATATGAATACTACATTAGATCAAACTAAGGGCTATAAGTCTAAACTAGTTATAGAAAACGCAGCAGGTCAAGGCACAAATGTTGGAATTAAGTTTGAAGAAATACGACATATCATCGATCACATTGATGATAAAAAAAGAGTAGGAGTTTGTATAGACACTCAACATGCATGGGCTTCAGGATATGATTGGAGAAATGATTTTGATAAAATTTGGGATAATTTCAATGATACGATAGGAATGGAATATTTAGTCGCTCTACACTTAAATGATTCGAAAAGTGATGTTGGNTCCAGAGTAGATCGTCATGATAACATAGGCATGGGAAAAATAGGAAAAGAAGTGTTTGAAAGATTTATGCAGGAAGANAGATTGGAACACCTTGCTGCATATCTTGAAACACCAGGAGGTCCAGAAATGTGGAAACCTGAAATTACAGCATTGAAAAAATTAGCTGAAAAATGAATCCCTTAGAAAAGATTAAACAACAAATAAAAGAAGAATTGCATGATTTACTACCAAAAAAATGGAAAAAAATTGGTAGTATTCTNATAGCTGACTTTTCGCAAGTAAACAAAACGGATTTAGAATACATTTCCCAGGTTTACGCAGATATNTTAAAAGTTAAAACTGTTCTGCAAAAGAATAAAATCAATGGTGAATTAAGAAAGCCTGAAAGAACCGAGATATTATTTGGTGAAGATACTGAGACTGAAATTACTGAATATGGATTGAAATATAAGATGGATTTATCTAAAACAATGTGGTCTCCAGGAAATACAGGATGGAGAGCCGTTTTAGATGGTCCCGGAAAAGTTAGTTCATTCTATAATTTTAATAATCCAAAAGTAATAATTGATTACTTTGCAGGTATTGGGTATTTCACAATACAGCTTGCAAAAAGTTATCCTGCAGCAAAAGTAATCTCAATTGATAAAAATCCGAACTCCATTGAATACCTAAAAAAAAACTTAATAATTAATAATATAAATAATGTGGAAGTCATTAACGATGATTGTAGAAATGTTAATCGTAAAGCTGATGTCATTCATTTGGGATACATTAGCAATACTTTAGATTTTTTAGATCATGCTCACGAGAATCTAAGTGAATCTGGAACAGTCATATTCCATGAAGCTTACAACAATAATTGGCTTGGCTTGAAAAAAAGAAGTGATTGGGGATCGATCCCTGATAGCTTTAGTAGATTAATCGAAGAAAAGGGATTTAATGTAAATAAATTTGAAAGAGTGAAGTTCTATGGACCAAGTAAAAGTCATATCATAGCTAAGCTGACAAAAGTGTAAATATCTTAATCTGCGGAAAATTTAATTAGGTTATTCTAGTTTGTATGATATCAAATATGTTCAGTAAGAATTACACATTAGTGATATTTTTGTTTTTTTGTGTATTTTTTTCAATTGATGTAGAAGCCGGTTGTAATGGTAGTTGTCCTACACAAGAGGGACAAAATTGGATTGTAACGGAACATACAAGCATGTGGGATGAAACCATAAAAATAGATGATTTAATTGTGATGAATGGTAAACGCCTTGAGTTGGATAATGTGAATATAAACATTAGCGGAGATATTACACTAGATGGAGATACCACATGGTCTGAATCTACTATTATTCATTGGAGAGAAGAAGCCGCTTACAATGTTTCAGTTTATCAGAAATTAGAAATTATCGGTAGTAATGTTACATTGTACATTAATCTTAGTGATGATGATTCTTATCTGTCTCAAAATGAATATGGAATTTACCTAGCNTATAATAGTGATTTAATAATAAAAGATTTAGACGATAATCCTTTAACTGAGCATGATGCATCGANGATAAAGCCTGGTTGGCGTGGCACACAAAGAAATGTTAATGGTTATGCAGCTTGGAAATTTATAGGTCACCAGTTTTCGAAGGGAGAAGTTTCGATTACTAATTCTATACTGNTAGATGTCTGGTCAGCAAACATATATGCAAATGATACCCTTTTTACTGGAAATAAAGTTTATGGGGACCGTAACATAAACTTCAGAGGTGATAATTTGACGTTCACCAATAATTTTCTTGATTCTCAAGCATTAAATTCATCCAGGCCATTTACAGGCTGGATGTGGAATTATGGANGGAATGCATTGTACTCTGATAACACCTTTATTGATGGACAAGGAGCTATAGCTGTTTCATCAAGTGGAGAGAATTACACAATAATCAATAATGATTTCTTCAATCTAACTTCTAATGTAATTTACCTCTCTTCAGCTAGCAACATCTCAATGACACATAATAATTTTACTGATATTAACACTGCAGTCTGGCAATATAACACTACAGATGTAGTTTTTCGAAATAATAATTTTATCAATGGAACTTCAGGATACGGCACTTATTTCTCGGGTAGCAATGTCCGTATATATGACAACAATTTTAGTAATTGCACAGATTATTGCATTTTACTAACGAGTCTTGGAAGTACTGGTAGCGAAAATATCTCTNTCTACAAAAACCACTTCCATAATTTCACAGTAGTTGGTTTAGGTTCAACTACTGGATTTAACCCTCATAATAATATTACAATAAACAATAATACTTTTGAAGAAGGAGAAGTAGGAATCTCTTCTGATGCATGGTACTCATATTTGACATTACCTAATAATGTAAAGATTGTTGATAATCACTTTGCTAACATTACAGCAGGTGTTGAATTAAGGACATCAACACTTGGAGGTGTTGAACTTTTAGGTGGTGAAAATTACTTAATTGCAAGAAATGTAGTTAAAAACACAACTAATGGCATATTTATCAACCACAACGATGAGACTTATGACAGTCTGTTAGTTGAAAAAAATAATCTTGAAACAAAAGAATACGGAATTAATATCAGATGTTTTGAAGATAGAATAACTAACAACAGAATTTATGCAAATAATATAATTTCAGAGTATATTGCGATAAGTATTACCGATTGTGGACAATATTATATAGAAAATAATAATTTGACTTCTAAAGAAATAGGTATTGATGTTTATGACTCAGGATCACACATTCAAGGTAATGAGATCATGGGAGACTGCCAAGACGACGAGTGTAAAAAAGTGTCATTCAGTAAAGTAGCAAATATTGGTATTAGTATTTATGATGACAGTGAAGTTGACATATTAAATAATGATATCGGAAATTTTTATACTTCTATTAGGCTCTTAAATAGTGAAGCAAATAGGATTAATACAAATAGTATAAATTTTACTAACACAGGCATTTATGCACACGGTAGCACACTTTTTGCTCAAGGAAATCATATAAATAATTCTTATTATGCAATAAACAGTGAATTATCGGAACTTGAAATAGAAAATTTAGACATTTATAGCTATACAACGGGCATAAATTCATTTAATTCCACATATGATTTAACTTCTGTAAAAATGCAAGAAGGATTGATATGCATGAATTTCATAGATTCTGAATACATAATAGATGAATACAGTAATCTTGATTGTCCTGAGGCCATGTTATATGAAAAGTACTTCTTTAAAGTAAGAATACAAACCAATAGTGGTACTCCTTCACCACAACACCAATTCCAATACAAGAATGCTCTTCAAGATAATGTTGTTAATGGATTTACCAAAGATGATGGAGATTCTGCATATTTTTTGGCCACCTCAAAGAAAATTGATAACTCAGGCCTTCCAATCATATTTAATCCCTATCAGTTCTTTTACACACACAATGGCATACAAAATAGTATAAACTATGAAATAAATAAAAATTCGACAATTATCGCTTACCTTGATACAATACCCCCTGAAACAACTATATCAGCCAATCATTCATTGATAAATAGCCTTGATATTTATCTAACATTTACCAAACTTAGTATGAAAAACGATTTGAAAGATTATGATTTATATGTTTTAATTAATGATGGCATAAACTTTGCCGAGTGGGAGTATGTTGGAACTTACAATAATACTATTGTTAAATATTCAGGAGAAGATGGAACAAAGTATAGATTCAAAACTATATCTAGAGATCTATTCGGAAATGTTGAAATTAAAAATGAACATGATTTCGAAGTAGAAATAGATATACAGACTCCAGTAAGTTTTTTTGAGGGAATAGGTTCTGATTACTATTTTACAAGTAATGATGAAATTCTATTGGATTGGAATAGTGAAGATGAGGATATTAGCTACTACCAGGTTGATATATATTATACCAATTTCACTACCGATTATTTAGATCCGAACACAATTGTTTGGACAAAGATAGAATCTTACACTTATTTCACAGATTCATCAATTAAATACAACATGGAGGATGTAGGACATTATGCTTTCAAACTATTAAGTGTTGATAGTGCAGGAAATGAAGAAACTAAATCTAAATATGATTTTGTTATTAATTTTGACCCTTCAAGTGATACAATGTCATTCGTTGACATACCAAAATCATGGGGTCAAGACACTTTAGAAATTGATTATGTAAAAGCTAGTTTCAATTTAAATTTTAATCTGTTCTTAGCGATGGAATCTGTTGAATATGATAATCCTTATTTTACATGGTACTCACATCCTCACGAACAGCAAAGCGAAACTATAGTTTTAAGTGGCTTATTAGACAAAACCAGATATTACCTTTTTGCAGAAAGTACAGATTTAGCAGGCAATATAGAAAACCCGCTTAATACTACAGAGTACTTTAGTTCAAACGGAGAATATGACCAAAAATTTTCAATTAAATACATTCCTCTTTTAATGCAAAACTATAATTTTATTGTTGAAATTGACAACGACTTTGATGGAATATACGAAACTAAATTGGCTCTTGGTGACAATCTAGAAAAATTAGATTCAAATGAATTCTTTGTAGATAAACAAAATAAAACACTCCACTTTGGAGGAGTTAATAATGGCGGATTTGTGCCAAATCAAGACTTAGACAAAACAAATAACATTAAAATAAAATATTCCGGCGTCCATGCTATCTTCGAAGTATACACAGGAAACCCTGAACCTGCTCAAAACCTAGAAATCATTCCAACAAATATTACTCACATTGTATTTGAATACAATATTCCCAGTAACTCTGATAATTGTAAAGTTCAAAGAACTACTAATCTTAGTAAGGGATGGTTTAACCAAGAAATTTTGAGTCCTTGTCTAAAAGGAACATATGAGTATGAACACTTAAACCCGGAACCCAATTCTAAGTATTTTTATCGTATTATGATTGAGGACGAATTTGGACACATAAGTGTTTCAGAGAGCAGATCAATTGACATGAATGACGTTGTTAAGATTTACAGCGCTAGCAATACTTCTCAAGGAGACCAAAGCATAGATAGTATTATACTTCTGACTGCAACAGCAGGGGCTTTAATGCTAGCTTTTGGAGGCGTCTTACTATATAGAACAAAGGACAACGATAATTTAGAAGAAAACGTGGCCGCCATTGAATCCAAACCAGTGGCTAAATACAAAGTAGAAGAACTCTACTTAATTTACAAAGATGGTAGACTAATTAGAAATATTAGTGCAGTTGAAGTCAAAACAGACAGCGAAATTATGAGTGGAATGCTTACTGCAATTAATGATTTTGTCCAGGATTCATTTAATACAGAAGGAGATTTGGGAGATATCGGTTATGGGAATAACAAAATAGTGCTTCAGAGGGGACAGAATTCCTATTTAGCTGCCGTAATCTACGGCGAAGTTGATAATATTTTTAAAGGTAAAATGATTAATGCCGTGAGAGCTATTGAAAGGGAAAATCCTAGCATGGCTTCATGGAATGGTGATTCTGAGAGCATTGGTAGAGTAAAGATTAATCTAAAACCTATTATTGACGAGACAAGTAATGTAACTAGGGAAATGGTAGACAATTACTTTACGGAAAAAGATCTAGCTATAACAACGGACTCAGAAAAAATTGGAGACATCATTAATCTAAAGGTCAATATCAGTAACTACTCGTCAACTGTAATACAAAACTGCAAAATAAGACCTGAGATAAATTCATCAATATTAACAATTATTGGAATCGAACCCGATTTGGCATACCATTTTAGCGATAACTTGTTTAATTTGGGCGAAATAAATTCTTACAACGAAGTTCAATTAGAAATAAAGTTAAGAGCTAAAACTTCAGAATCTACGGCGATTGAAATTAAAATGAGCTACGATATGAAAGGAAAAGAAGGCGACCTGAGTTCCGTTACTCAGATTAATTAATCTGCTTAAATTATGAGTAAATTTGAAAGGACTGCTACGTTATTTGTTACTTGTATGATAACTATGGCATATAGCGGATGTCTTGAGAATATCTTTAATAAAAACGAGGAAAATGAAACATTTATGGAAAAAGGATTGTTTAAAGACTGCATTAATTATGATGAAAAGGAAAGGTGCTGGCTAATTCTAATTCCAGAAAACATAGATTTAGATAAAGATAATCCGTTGGTTATTGACATGCATGGAATCGGAGGTAGCATGTATCTCCAACATAATCTAACTAGATTTGCAAACATTTCAGAACAATACGGAGTTTACGTAGCTTATCCACAAGGTTTCAATAACGAATGGAACATGGCTGATGACATATGTTGTGGTGATGATGACGATTTAGGTTTCATAATTGAAATGATAGAAATAATTAAGCAAAAATATACAGTTGATGAATCTAGAATTTATTCGACAGGCTGGTCTAATGGATGTGGTATGACGCAAAGATTAGCTGCTCAAGCGAGTGAAATCTTTGCAGCAGCCGCCTGCTCCTCAATGTACTTTATGGATGATGCCTCTGCAAATTATTCACCAATCCCGTTTATGGAAATACATGGTTTAGTTGATGAATTAGTTCATTATCCTTCAATATCACTAGTTGGATTTTATTACGGTATTTACAACGTTGAAGCTGCTTTAATAGGTGCCATTCAGAATTTCGAAAATTGGGCTGACATGAATGGATGCCAAGGATTAATTCCTGAGATAATTGCTTTGGAGGATGATTATGACATCAGGGCTTATTCTGACTGTGAAAATGGAGCTGAAGTTAGATTAATGACTCAATTCTACACATCTCATAATCCTTACTTAAACGATTACCCAGCATCCAGTGGCGTAGGCAGAGGCAAAGGGAATCCAACTGGCATACAAACGACGCAAATTTTGTGGGATTTTTTAAATCAATATTCGAAAGGAGAAAAAATTGAAGCTTAGCTTTTTCATAACGTTAATATTCGTGGTAACAGCATTTTCAGGTTGTCTAGAAAATGAAAAAGAAAATGAAACTGAAAATAATCAAAGTGAATCACTACTGGATGAAAA
>NZOY01000036.1 GCA_002695445.1 Flavobacteriaceae bacterium | reverse complement strand
AGGTTTTAGAAATGAAACTGACAGATTACAGCAAGACTTAGCTCCTTTTGGTCTTTTACAATTTGTTCGTTCAGGAAGAATATCTGTAACAAAGTCAAAAATGGGGATAACGGATTTATTGAGTAAATTTAAAAANGACAATTAACTAACAAATAAAAAAATGGCCAACTATTTTAATCAGATTTCACTTGCAGAAAAATTANATCAATTAGGTCAATGTCGTTTTATGAACCTTTCNGAATTTGAAAAGGGAATTTCAGTTTTAAAAGGTAAAAAAATCGTAATCGTTGGATGTGGCGCTCAAGGTTTAAATCAAGGTTTAAACATGCGCGATTCTGGACTTGAAATTTCATATACTCTTCGTCAAGGAGCTATTGACCAAAAAAGAGCTTCATATCAGAATGCAAAGGATAATAATTTCGATGTAGGTAATTATAAGNCTATGATTCCATCAGCTGATTTAGTAATTAATCTAACTCCAGANAAAAATCATTCGTCAGTAATTGAATCTATTGTTCCTTTGATGAAAAAAGNGGCAACACTTTCTTATTCTCATGGNTTTAATATTGTTGAAGAGGGAATGAAAATAAGAAAAGACATAACTGTAATAATGGTTGCTCCAAAATGTCCAGGTTCTGAAGTCAGAGAGGAATATTTACGAGGTTTTGGAGTACCNACCCTAATTGCTGTGCATCCTGAAAATGATCCCAAAGGTTTAGGTTTAGAGTATGCCAAAGCCTATGCTGTTGCAACTGGTGGTCATAAAGCAGGAGTTCTTGAGTCCTCGTTTGTTGCAGANGTAAAGTCAGACCTTATGGGTGAACAAACAATTCTTTGTGGAGTGCTTCAAACTGGNTCGATACTCTGTTTTGATAAAATGGTTGAGAAAGGTGTAGACCCCAGTTATGCTGCTAAATTAATACAATACGGATGGGAGACCATAACTGAGGCTTTAAAACATGGAGGCATAACAAACATGATGGATCGCTTAGCAAATCCTGCCAAAATAAAAGCTTTTGAGCTTTCTGAAAAATTAAAAGAAATCCTTACCCCATTATTTCAAAAACACATGGACGACATAATGTCAGGTCANTTTTCTAAAACTATGATGGAGGATTGGGCAAACGATGANAAAAATTTATTAGAATGGAGAGCTGCAACTGCTGAAACTGCCTTTGAAAAGACAAAAATCACTGATAATGAGATTACTGAACAGGAATATTTTGATCATGGTATTTTGATGGTTGCTTTTGTAAGAGCAGGTGTAGAGCTTGCTTTTGAAACAATGGTTGCTTCAGGAATCAAGGAGGAGTCTGCATATTATGAATCTCTTCACGAGACACCATTAATTGCAAATACTATTGCAAGAAAGAAATTGTTTGAAATGAATCGTGTTATATCTGACACCGCTGAGTATGGTTGTTATTTATTTGATCATGCTGCCAAACCACTTTTAATTGATTTTATGAAAACTATTGATACAAATGTTATTGGGAGGTCTTATATTGGGTCTGATGGAAATAAAGTTGATAATCGAATGCTTATAGATGTTAATGAGATCATTCGTTATCATCCAATTGAATCAATTGGTTATGAATTAAGGGAGTCTATGACAGAGATGAAGAAAATAATTTANTNATTTTAAATATTTTAATTTTATNACCAAACAAAATTTATTTGTTTTCCCTTNTAGAAAGGTTTTATAACAAGCTTAAATTGTTTAACTTTGTTATTGAAACGTTTAACAAATNANTTACTTATGAGTTCAGTCTTGACTTCTGAAAAAAATTTTACAAAGTTTTTTAANGAAAATGGTATTCCTGAACATTTTATACCAAATATTATTAATTATAACAAGTTTTTAATTGGAGGTGAGTTGAAAACTTGGTCTGGCCCAATGGCAGAGGTTTATTCTACTATTCGCACAAAAAATAATAAGGGTGAATCTGTCCCAACCTTGTTAGGTACAGTNCCTGATATGGAATCAGAGCCAGCTCTTCAGGCTTTAGAGTCAGCAAAAAAAGCCTTTGATAGGGGTAAAGGGGTTTGGCCAACTATGCGTGTTCGTGAGAGGTTAATTTGCATGGAACGTTTTGTNAAAAAAATGAAAGACCATCGTGATGAGATTGTTAATTTATTAATGTGGGAAATTGGCAAATCACTAACTGACTCACAAAAGGAATTTGATAGAACTGTAGAATATATATTCGANACCATTGAGGCATATAAAAAGTTAGATCAAAAAAGTGCCAAATTTGAAAAAGAAGGAAGTATTCACGCCCATATAAGAAGAAGTCCGCTTGGAGTTGTCTTATGCCTAGGACCTTACAACTATCCTCTCAATGAAACATTNTGTTTGCTAATTCCTGCAATTATAATGGGTAATACTGCGATTTTTAAACCTGCTAAACATGGCGTTTTNTTAATTACACCTTTGATGNAGGCTTTTCAGGAGTGTTTCCCTCCNGGTGTTGTAAATATTCTTTTTGGAAGGGGAAGAAAAATNGCACAACCTATAATGAGATCAGGACATATTGATGTTTTAGCCCTTATTGGGCATAGTTCCTCTGCAGTAGCATTACAAGATGAGCATCCCAATAAAAATAGGTTAAGACTTGTTCTTGGGTTAGAAGCTAAAAACCCTGGGATTATACTCCCTGATGCAGATTTAGATCACACCGTAAAAGAATGTATATCCGGAACATTATCATATAATGGACAAAGGTGTACTGCGCTTAAGGTTTTGTATGTTCATGAGTCAATANTTGAAAAGTTCAATAAAAAGTTTTCCAANGCAGTTGATAATCTAAATTATGGNATGCCATGGGAAAAAGATGTTTTTTTAACCCCCCTACCTGAGCCGAGTAAACCTAAATATATTAAANGTTTAATTGAGGANGCTATCTCAAAAGGTGCAAAAATTTTAAATNAAAAAGGTGGAGAAATGACAGAAAATTATATTTATCCATCAGTAATNTACCCAGTAGACAAGTCTATGAATGTTTACCATGAAGAACAATTTGGCCCTGTTATTCCAGTAATACCATATAAAGACATTAATGAGCCATTAGATGCTATGGCTGATTCTGATTATGGTCAGCAAGTAAGNCTTTTTGGAAAAGATGTTAGCAAAATNGGTCCCCTNATTGATATTTTAGCTAATTTGGTNTGCAGGGTAAATTTAAATAGTGCATGCCAAAGAGGCCCCGATGTATACCCATTTACAGGTAGAAAGAATTCCGCAGTAAGCACCNTNAGTGTTTATGACGCATTACGTTCATTCTCAATTCGCTCTTTTGTAGCATCTAAAGATAACCCTTATAATAACGAAATCTTAGAAACACTTCTTAATTCTAATGAATCAAACTTTGTTTCATCTGATTATATCCTCTAGCTTTTATGATTTCGTTTAATTTGGAAGAGCTTTTAGTTGATTGCTGATTTTCTCAAACATCATAAGCTCTGCAGTAAACTGCCAGTTGAAGCTCAGCATTTGATTAGCTAAATGATTATGGTGGTCCTGATCAAGAATATAATTTTGAGGTTTATTAATTATACGTGTTTTACTGTAAGTTTCTTCAAATCNATCTTTCAATTCGAAGAACTCCTTCTTTAGATAGCTTATTTTTGCAGATGCAATAATTCTTTCCTCATCACTTTTTGATTGATCAAATAATTTTAGTAAAATTATTAATCTCGGAGTGAGATTAACCAGTTCATTCACCCTTTCATAGACTTCAAGAGTGTATTTGTTTTTAGAAACCAGTTTCTTTAATTTTTGAATTTTTATATCAACCGAATCAGATATTAAAATCATTTCTTCGGCTTTTTTTATTCTTGTTTTAAATTTTTTTGTCCAATCTCCTTTATTTTCAAGCTCTGGAAGCTCTATGAGCCCTTCCACATCTGGATTTTCCATTTTCATTAAGAAATTTCTTTTATTCCCTTTTAGAAGAATATTTTTCCATTCAGCGACAGGGGTTTCTAATTGATCGATAAATGCAAATTTTGATTCTGATACCTTAAAAGAGAAAGAACGTTGTCTATAGGCTTTTTTGAATTCATCTTTACTTATTTTGTCACCTGACCAAGTATCATTAGCAAAACCCATAATCCCTCTTTTATAAAGCTCAAAATGTGGTGAATCGTCATCCCAAAGAGTTAGAAGTAGTCCATCTAATCCACTTTCAATTGATGAAACTGCGAAATCTCGTATTTGCTTAAGATTACTCTCTCTCTGTGGCATTAATACCCATCTAGTTTGACCTGCAGTAGCTCCCATAACTTTTAGTCCATTTTTTTTGTACCAATCAATTACTTTTTTGTTTCCATAAGCTTCTGGTGAGTGATAATTCCATCTCATGTAAATACAGTTCTTTGGTAAAAGGGGTAAAAATTCTTTTAATTTATTTTCGTTTTTTTGCCAAATTAGTTCTACTTCTTCTTTTTCCATTTTTGGNTGAAACATTGGACGGTAAAGGCCAACATGTTTTAATATCATGTCATCCCAGAAAATAGGTATGCGATCATTTTTTTCTGCAAATTTGCAAACCTTATTCANCCAGATCAATTGTAATTCTAATGAAGATTTNCCACTATTTCNTCCAGAGGTTTTTACCTCGTCACCTCCNACATGNAAGTATTTNCCGTGTGGAAAAGCCCTCAATGCATCATTATATAAATCGAATTGAACCTTGTAAGTATTTGTATTCAGNGGATTGAATGCCCAGTCACTATTAGGGTTGTCCCTTAGAGATTTAAATTTTTCATGTTTTAAGATAAAAGAAGCATGTCCTAGACCTTGTACCAAGGGACTTATTGATATATTTCGACTGATAGCATAATCACTAAGCTTTCGCCATTCNTCAATANTTAATGCGTCAGATGAGCCTACTATTGGGTGACTTTCGTATTTTATTTTATCTTCAACTTCAGCAATAATTGCATTAATTTTATATTTTTTCAGGTAATCGATTAGGTTGTAATAATATTCTATTTTTTCTCGATGATGTTTTACATCTAGATGAACTGCACGATATGAAAGCAAGGGATAATCNTTAATTTCACATATTGGCAAATTAACTTTTTGCTCTNTGCAATCCTCAAATAGCTGGCNAAGTGTTGCAAAGCCATAAATTAACCCAGCTCGGTCTTTTGCAATTATCTTAATTTTTTTATTCTCTATATTTAAAAAATATCCTTCATTTTTTAATTTAATATTAGAATCAATCTTAAAAATTAATTGTGCATCTTTCTCTTCTTTTGAGGCCTTAATTTCATTAAGAAAATTTGAACCCGGGGGAAGTTTTTTATTCTTTGAATTATAAAAATGAACTACATCATTTGGAGATAAATCACTATATCCAAAAATCTCAAATTTTTGAGGAGTGGGTAGAATTTTAAAAACACCCATTTTTGATTTAAATAAATCACATGAGCAAAATATACAAATAGTGACAATAAAAAATGTGCTTTTAATAAGATACTTCATGACAACACAAATTAAATTTTAAATAATACAAATTAATAATTAATTTTAGTAATTACAGGAAGATGGTCTGAGATAAATAGATTGTTAGTCCTTCTATCATCAATGATTCTATGTTCTAATACTTCAATATTTTTGGTAAAAATATAATCTATTCTCCTTTCAATTAGTCTATCCAAATTAAATCCATTTGAGGTACCNTTTGGACCATAGGGCTTTTTCAAACTAATCTCATAACTATCTTCAAGTTTAGATTTNAGAATTTTTATNGGCTTACTANCTGGTATACAGTTTAAATCACCCATAAAAATAATTTTGTTTATTTCAATTTCATTTTTTTCTAAAATATCTAATATCAGTTTTGCTGAATTCTCTCTTGATAATTTCCCACGGTGATCAAAATGACAATTATAAATAAAAATAGACTCCNTGGTATCCTTGTCTTGAAATTCTCCGAATGTAACTATTCGTTCCATTGAGGCATCCCATCCAATAGATATAACTTTTGGGGTTTCAGATAACCAATAGGTTTGTGAAGATATAGGTCTGAATTTTTTTTTTTTATAAAAAATAGCGGCATATTCNCCTTTTGTTTTCCCATCATCCCTTCCAACTCCAACATAATCATATTCAGGTAAACTATTTTTAATATACTTTAATTGATGATATAGTCCCTCTTGAATTCCAATAATTTCAGGAGAATAAAAGTTAAACATTTGAACCACAGATGATTTTCGATATTCCCACCAATTTTGATTATCCTTAGGGTTGTCATAGCGAATATTGAATGTCATAACGGATATTTGTCCATTAGTTAAATATGAACTCAATTGAAAAAGAATAATTAATATTAAATAATTTTTTTTCATTTAATTATATAAATTGTTTTAAGTGATAATCAAATTCTACTAAATTTTGTTAAAAAAATAATTTATAAATCTAGAAATTAGTTCAATNTAATTTCAAAGATTTAAAGCAATATTTTTTGAGCTAAATAATCACCTACTTCGCTTGTTTTATACTTTTTTCCTCCAACCTCAACCAAATCCTCAGTAACAACTTTTTCAGCNAATGACTCATTAACTACTTTCCTAATAAAAGCCCCCTCTTCCTTTAACCCAAATGACATCTCAAACATCATTGCCGCAGACAGAATTGTCGCCAATGGGTTTGCGATATCTTTACCAGCAGCTTGAGGAAAGGATCCGTGAATGGGCTCATACAAACCAACATCTATTCCAACTGACGCTGAGGGCATAAGTCCCATAGATCCTGAGATGACTGATGCTTCGTCAGTNAGAATATCGCCGAAAAGATTTTCTGTAATAAGTACATCATAACTGTTAGGCCACTGCACAAGTCTCATTGCTACTGCATCTACAAATTCATAGCTTACCTTTACTTCAGGATAATCTTTTTCCATAGCTTGAACAGTTTCTCTCCAAAGGCGAGAACTTTCAAGAACATTTGCTTTGTCTACACAGCANAGCTTTTTTCTTCTATTCATGGCTAACTCAAATCCTTTTTTTGCCAAACGTTCTATTTCATTTCTAGAGTAGGTGCAGGTATCAAAAGCAGTATTGCCATTATCTTTTCTGCCTCTTTCACCAAAATAAATGCCGCCTGTTAATTCTCTTAAAAAAACAAGATCTGTGCCTTCTATACGTTCTTTTTTTAATGGAGAATTATTAATTAATGATGAAAAGGTAAATGTTGGTCTAATATTTGCAAATAGTCCCAGTCTTTTTCTCATTTTGAGAAGACCTTGCTCAGGTCTAATACTAGCAGATGGGTCGTTGTCAAATCTTGGGTGACCGATTGCTCCAAAAAGTATAGCGTCAGCTTCAAGGCAAATTTGNTGTGTTTTGTCAGGGTAGGGGTCACCCAATTTATCAATGGCGTCNGCACCTGTTAGTGCAGGCATCCATTTAATTTCATGATCAAATTTTTGCGCAATTGAGTTGCATACTTTTACTGCTTGATTGATTACTTCTGGACCAATTCCGTCTCCTGCNAGTAAAGCTAATTTTAGTTTCATTAAATAAAATTTTTAAGTAATAATGTTTAACATTTTTTCAGCCGCTTTAATTGCAGATACAGTTTGATCAGAATCAAGCCCACGTGTTATAAACTCTTTTTTTGAATTTTTCCAAGTAATTAGGGTTTCGCATAAAGCATCTGAATTACTTCCTGGAGGTATTCTTACAGCATAATCGATCAAAAGGGGCAATTCTCTTTTTTTTCTTAAATATATTTTTTTNATNGCATTCATGAATGCATCAAATTGTCCATCACCTGGGGCATTTTCTTCAATCAGTTCTCCCTCAATCTCCAAAGATACTGCAGTAGTAGGTCGAAGTCCTTTAGAATGNGTTAAAACATANGATTTTACCGCTACNTTTTGTTCTACGTNNGTGTTCAATATATCAGATATAATATATGGNAAATCTTCAGTAGTTACAATTTCCTTTTTATCGCCTAATTCAATTATTCGTTGNGTTACTTTTTTTATTTCATCATCGTTNAGCTCTAAACCTAGCTTTTGTAAATTTTTTTGAATGTTAGCTTTTCCAGAGGTTTTACCCAAAGCATATTGTCTTGTTCTACCAAAACGTTCAGGTANNAGGTCATTAAAATATAGGTTATTTTTTTTATCTCCATCTGCATGAATTCCTGCAGTTTGAGTGAAAACATTCTGACCAACNACAGGTTTATTAACAGGAATTCTAAANCCGGTAAACGTTTCAACTAATTTACTTACTTTATATAGTGAAGATTCATTAATATTAACTTCTAAATCTGGAAAGAAATCTTTAATTGTTGCAACTGTACTTGCCATAGGNGTGTTTCCAGCTCTTTCACCCATTCCATTGATTGTTAGGTGTAATCCTTTACAACCAGCTCTTACAGCCTCCATTGCATTTGCTACACTTAGATCATAGTCGTTGTGACCATGAAAGTCAAAGTGAAACTTTGGANATTTTTTTACAATCTCAGAAACATAAGCGAATGTTTCGAAATATGTCATGACACCCAAAGTATCAGGTAATAAAATTCTNTTTACAGGTAGATTTTTAAGGAAGGATAGATAATCATTCACATAATCCTTTGAATTACGCATCCCATTGCTCCAATCTTCTAGATAAACATTTGTTTCAATCCCTTCCCTGGTAGCTATAAAAATATTTTCTTCAATATCTTTAAAATGCTGATTGGGTGTTTTTTTTAATTGGTGTTTTAAGTGGTTTAAAGAGCCTTTAGTCAGTAAGTTTTGAACCTTTACACCTGTTTCTAACATCCATTCTATTGACGATCCTCCGTCAACAAAGCCTAGTACCTCAACCCGCTTTTCAACTCCATCACTTTTTGCCCACTGCGTAATTTCTTTAACAGCATTATGTTCTCCCGCAGATACACGAGCAGATCCGATTTCTATCCTATCAACATTTAATTCACCTAGAAGTAATCTTGATAAAGTTAATTTTTCAGCTACAGAAAAGGAAACCCCAGATGTTTGTTCACCATCCCTTAGGGTAGTATCCATAATTTCAATAGTTCTCTTTTTCATGATTATTACTATTGTAATTTNAAATTACAGCGGNGTGTCCTTAGAAAAGGATTCAATATCGTTTTTNATGTTTANTAGATAATCAATATCATCAAAACCATTTATCATATTATCTTTCTTATANGGATTGATTTCAAAACTTTCTGAGGCATTCGAAGCGTCAATACTTATTNTTTGATTTGGAAGATCAACTGTAAATTTACTAGCAGTATTTTTTTTGATAGCATCAAAAATTTTTTCTAAAAAACTAGCACTGACCTTAACTGGAAGCACCCCNATATTGAGACAGTTATTTTTAAAAATATCAGCAAAAAAACTNGAAACAACACACCGAAATCCGTAGTCATATATAGCCCAAGCAGCATGCTCTCTAGATGAACCTGATCCAAAGTTTTTTCCTCCTACCAAAATCTTTCCACTAAAAATTTTGTTATTAAGTACAAAATCTTTTTTTGGAGAATTATCACTGTTAAATCTCCAATCTCTAAATAGGTTATCCCCAAAACCAACTCTCTCAGTTGCCTTTAAAAATCTCGCAGGAATTATTTGATCGGTATCGATATTTTCTATCGGCAGAGGCACTGCAGTACTATTTAAAATATTGAATTTATCGTAGGCCATTTTTAATTGNTTAGAGTTCTAGGGTCAGTTACTTTTCCAGTAATTGCAGCGGCTGCCACCATTATTGGACTTGCTAACAATGTTCTTGATCCTGGACCTTGGCGACCCTCAAAATTCCTATTAGAAGTACTNATTGCATACTTTCCAATTGGAATNTTATCATCATTCATTGCCAAGCATGCTGAACATCCTGGCTCGCGCAATTCAAAACCTGATTCTTCTAATATATCNAAAAGACCNTCATCCCTAATGGCCTTTTCTACTTTATGTGATCCAGGCACTAACCATGCAGTTACATTTTTTGACTTCTTTTTTCCTTTAACAACCTNAGTAAATGCTCTAAAATCTTCAATTCTCCCATTAGTACAACTTCCAAGAAATACAAAATCAATTTTTTTGCCTATCATTCTTTCTCCCTCACTATATCCCATATAATCNAGTGATTTTTTATATGTTGCAATTCCCCCATCGATGGATTCTGCAATTGGAATTTCTTTTGAAATCCCAATTGCCATTCCTGGGTTTGTACCATATGTTATCATNGGCTCAATTTCGATTCCGTCAAAGAAAAATTCCTTATCAAATTCTGCATCTTTATCAGTATAAAGATTTTTCCAATAATCCATCGCTTTATCCCATTTAGAGCCTTTGGGGGTAAATTCNCGNTCTCTGATATAATTAAATGTTTTTTTATCNGGAGCAATCATGCCTCCACGNGCTCCCATTTCAATACTGAGGTTGCAGACAGTCATTCTTCCTTCCATNGTCATATTTGTAAATATATCTCCATTATATTCGACAAAATGACCAGTGGCACCAGAGGTTGAGAGCTTTGATATTATAAACAAAGCAACATCCTTGGGAGTTACCCCCGTTTGCAATTCACCATTGATGGTAATTCGCATTTTTTTTGGCTTTGGCTGAAGTATACATTGTGTAGATAAAACCATTTCAACTTCAGACGTCCCAATTCCAAAAGCAATGGCACCAAAGGCACCATGAGTTGAAGTATGGGAATCTCCACAAACAATTGTAGCTCCTGGTAGAGTTATACCGTTCTCGGGACCAACTACATGTACAATTCCGTTTTTTTCGTGCCCCAACCCCCAATAGGAAATACCGTGCTCCTTTGCGTTTTGTTCCAAAGCAGCTAATTGTTTTGCAGATAATGGGTCCTGGACAGGTAAGTGCTGATTTATTGTAGGGGTATTGTGATCTGCAGTAGCAAAAGTTCGTTCTGGACTCATCACCTTAATATTTCTATTTTTTAATCCAAGAAATGCAACTGGACTTGTGACCTCATGGACCATATGACGGTCTATGAACAGAACATCAGGTCCCTGATCAATTTGCTGAACTACGTGACTGTCCCATACCTTATCAAAAAGTGTTTTTTTCATTGTGCAGTAAAAATAAGTGATTATAGTTTACAAGCCTGAATAATTTTTGGAATGTCTTCATCATTTACTTCCTTTTTTAAATCAGCAACCTTTAAAAACTCAATATAAACCTTATCTAACTGAAGCTTATCTAATTCAAAACCAATATTTTTTGCGCGGTAAGCTAGAGCAGCTCTACCACTTCTGGCCGTAAGAACAATTGCTGATTCAGTTACCCCAACATCACTTGGATCCATAATTTCATATGTTTCTCTTTTTTTTATTACACCGTCTTGGTGAATTCCAGAACTATGAGCAAAAGCATTAGCACCAACAACAGCTTTATTCGGCTGAACTGGCATTCCCATACTTTCAGATACCAGCTGACTAGTACCATAAAGTAATTTCGAAATAATTCGGGTATCTAAATTTAAATGAGGGTGTTGACGTAAAATCATTACAACTTCTTCCAGTGAGGTATTTCCTGCTCTTTCTCCAATCCCATTAATTGTACATTCAATTTGACGAGCTCCATTTACAACACCAGAAATTGAATTTGCAGTTGCAAGTCCAAGATCGTTATGACAATGGCATGATAAAATGGCATTATCAATTCCTTTTACATTTTCTTTTAAAAATTTAATTTTAGCTCCATATTCTTCTGGCAGGCAATAACCAGTAGTATCAGGAATATTAAGAACTGTAGCACCAGCTTTTATTACTGCTTCGCAGACCCTAGCGAGATAATCATTTTCAGTACGACCAGCATCTTCAGCATAAAATTCTACGTCCTCAACAAATTTTTTAGCATAAGTTACAGCATCTTTAGCTATGTCTAAAATTTTTTCTNTGTTTGAATTAAATTTGTATTTAATNTGAGAATCAGAGGTTCCGATTCCTGTATGAATCCTTGATTTTTTTGCATNCTTAAGTGCCTGGGCAGCAANTTCGATATCTTTTTTGACCGCTCTNGATAATCCACAAACTCTAGCATTTTTAATTAATCTGGAAATCTGAACAACTGAGTCATAATCACCAGGACTAGAAATTGGAAATCCTGCCTCTATGACATCAACACCTAATTCATCAAGTCTTTCTGCAATAATCAACTTATTTTTGGTGTCTAATTTACATCCAGGAACTTGCTCTCCATCCCTAAGGGTAGTATCAAAAATCTGCACTTGTCCAGAAATCATTATTTATAAAAATTTAAAAACACTAATTTAGGTGGAAAAGGAAAATACTATTTTAAATTACTAAATTTATTACAATATTCTGTACCTTTGATTTTTATTTAATTAACTAAAAAACAGTATTTTAAATNAGATTTTGTTACAATGATTAATGAGCAAAAAGACAATTTATTTCTTCTTATTAAGTCACTTACTAAATCAGAAAAGAGACAATTTAAGTTGTATGTTGGTCGAATGGGCTCCAACAATAATGCTAAATTTTTAAGTCTTTTTAACTTTCTGGATAAGTTAGAGAAGTATAGTGAGAGTGCAATTTTAGAAAAGGGAATTGTTACTAAACAGCAATTATCAAACCTCAAGGCTCATCTATACAAACAGATTTTAATTAGTTTACGGCTTAATCCAATCCATCAGAATATAAGAATGCAAATCAGAGAGCAAATGGATTTTGCTGTTATTTTATATCAAAAAGGTCTCTATAAATTAAGTCTAAAAATATTAGATAAGGCTAAAGCTTTGTCATTAAAAAATGAGGAAAAGTATGCTGCTTATGATATAGTGGAATTTGAGAAATTAATTGAATCTCAATACATAACAAGAAGTTTATCTAATAGAGCTCAAGAATTAATTTCTCAAGCAGATAGTTTAAGGACACATAATGATTTAACAAGCCAGCTCTCAAACTTATCGTTATTATTATATCAAAAACTNATTAAAACAGGATACGCAAAGAGTGACTTGGAGTTTCGAGAAATCACTAAGTTTTTTTACGAGAAAATGCCTAATTTAATGATTGAAAACCTAGGATTTAGAGAGAAGCTATGGTACTATAAAGCTCATGTATGGTATAGCTTTTTGGTTCAAGATTTTTTATCCTGTTTTAAATACTCCAGTAAATGGATAACTATGTTCGACGAAAATCCAGATATGATTTCAATTCATCCAGTTTTCTATCTAAAAGGGAATAATTTTTTGATGGAGTCATTGGCACTTATTAAATATCCAGAAAAGTTCAAACAAACATTACAAAAGATGCTTGATACNATTGAATCTGATATTTTTCCCAAAAATGATAATTTGGCAGCACTAAGTTTTCTATATTCATATAATAATCGATTTAATTATTATTTCTTACAAGGAAAATTTGATGTAGGACTAAAAATTTTGCCTGATGTATTAGAGGGCATTAATAATTTTAAAAATCAAATTGATCCACATCACATTATGTTGTTTTATTATAAAATCGCCTGTTTATATTTTGGACTTGAGGACTACGAAAAATGCATTATTTACCTCAATAAAATTATTAAAAATAAGCATCTCAAAATGCGAGAGGATTTATTGTGTTTTACAAGAGTTTTAAGTGTAGTAGCCCATTATGAGGCTGGTTTTGATTACCATTTGGATGCACATTTGAGGGATACATATAAGTTTTTAATTAAGATGAATGATCTTCATGAAGTTCAGAAGGCTATGATCCGTTTTGTTCGTTCATTGGGAAACATTTATCCTCATGAGCTTAAAGATTCATTTGTTAAACTTCACAAAGAATTAAAGCAATATGAAGATGACCCTTATGAGCGTAGGGCATTTTTGTATTTAGATATTCTTTCTTGGTTAGAAAGTAAAATTGAAAATAGATCTGTCAGTGAAATTATAAGAGAAAAATCAAAAATTATCAACCGGAAAGAAAGAAATTCCATTGAGGTTTAATTGGAGGTGACGCAAGAAAAGTTATTTTTTTTTTAGTTGTAGGGTGATTTATTGTTAATGATCTTGCGTGTAAGTCAATGCTTGCATCAGGATTTTTTCTTTTAGCGTTGTACTTTAAATCTCCTTTAACTGGGAAACCAATAAAGCTTAATTGGCTACGAATTTGATGGTGTCTTCCTGTTTCCAAATNAATTTCTAAAACACAATATTTTCTAAGTTTGATAATTTTTTTATAGTGAAGAATAGCTTTTTTTGAATCATTTACCTCCTCATTATTAGCAAAAGATTTATTCATTTTTGGGTTACGTTTTAACCAATGAGTAAGTGTACCNGANTTCGAATCAAAGGACTTATCTATAATTGCCCAGTATTTTTTTTGAGTCTTTCTATCTTTAAATTGTTTGTTGATTCTTCTTAATGCCTTTGAAGTTTTTGCAAAAAGTATTAAACCACTTGTNGGTCTATCTAAACGATGAATTAATCCAAGGAAAACTCCNCTTGGTTTATTNTATTTTTTTTTAATATAATTTTTAACNTGATCTATAAGGGTNTTGTCTCCAGTTTTGTCCCCCTGAACTAAATCTCCTGGTCTTTTATTAATTGCGATTAAATGATTGTCCTCATAAATGATTTCAAGCATAGTTTAAATTTTNGACTAATACTGCTCTTCTTTATTGGGAAAGTCCTCACTTTTAACTTCTGTGGANTATTTACTNACAGCGTCAGTTATAATTTGGTTGAGATCTGAGTATCGCCTGAGAAATCTTGGGTTAAACTCTTTACTCATGCCAAGCATATCGTGAATCACTAAAACCTGGCCATCTACATTTCTACCAGCACCAANCCCAATAACTGGTATACTAATTTTTTTTGAAATTTTTTCAGCAAGTTTGGCAGGAACTTTTTCCAAAACTANACTAAAACATCCAACTTTTTCAAGCATTTTAGCATCATTAATTAACTGCTCTGCTTCTTCCTCTTGCTTAGCTCTCACAGTATAAGTTCCAAATTTATAGATTGACTGAGGAGTTAGACCTAGGTGACCCATAACAGGAATTCCTGCTTGGAGAATACGCTCAATAGAACCTTTGATTTGACTTCCTCCCTCTAGTTTTACTGCATGAGCTCCAGATTCTTTCATAATCCTAATAGATGATCGAAGAGCCTCTTTTGAGTCTGCTTGATAAGAACCAAAAGGTAAGTCTACAACTACTAGGGCCCTATTTACCCCCCTAATAACACTCGATGCATGATAAATCATTTGATCTAAAGTTATCGGTAGAGTAGTTTCATGACCTGCCATTACATTAGAGGCAGAATCTCCTACTAAAATAACATCAATACCAGCCTTATCAATTATTCCTGCTAGTGTAAAGTCATATGCGGTAAGCATTGAAATCTTCTCTCCTCTAGATTTCATCTCAGTTAGAGTTTTAGTTGTTATTCGGGTATATTTTTTGAAAATCTTAGACATTTATTTTTTTTATAAATGTAGTTTTTTTTTGGTTTTTGATATAAAATTCAAAAAATCAGTTTAAAATAAGATNTGACAAGCTGTCANNAGTATTNATATGGCANAATGCTTGAACAAATATGATTAANATAAANAAAATNTTATGAGTAAAATTATTGGAATAGATTTAGGAACTACCAACTCATGCGTTTCTGTAATGGANGGAAACGAGCCGGTAGTAATTCCGAATGCTGAAGGAAAAAGAACAACCCCATCTGTAATAGCATTTGTTGAGGGAGGTGAAATCAAAGTTGGAGATCCCGCTAAAAGACAAGCNGTAACAAATCCCACCAAAACAATTGCTTCAATCAAGAGATTTATGGGAAACAAGTTTACTGAGTCTTCAAAGGAATCAAAAACNGTAGCTTACAANGTAGTAAAGGGAGATAATGANACACCAAGAGTTGATATTGACGGACGNCTATACACTCCTCAAGAACTTTCCGCAATGATTCTTCAGAAAATGAAAAAAACTGCAGAGGACTATCTTGGACACGACGTAACTGAAGCTGTGATTACTGTTCCAGCTTATTTTAATGATTCTCAGCGTCAAGCCACAAAGGAAGCAGGTGAAATATCTGGCTTAAAAGTCCAAAGAATCATTAATGAGCCAACTGCTGCAGCACTTGCATTCGGTTTAGACAAAAAAAGTGGGAGTGACAGCAAAATTGCAGTATACGATCTTGGAGGAGGAACTTTTGATATATCTATATTAGAATTGGGAGATGGAGTATTTGAGGTCCTCTCTACAAATGGGGATACTCATTTAGGAGGGGATGATTTTGATCAGGTTTTAATTGATTTTCTTGCAGATGATTTTAATAAAACAGAACAGATTGATCTGAGAGAAGACCCTATGGCTTTGCAACGACTAAAAGAGGCAGCTGAAAAGGCAAAGATTGAATTGTCATCTTCCAAACAAACTGAAATAAATCTTCCTTATGTAACTGCCACTCCCTCGGGACCAAAGCATCTTGTAACTACTTTAACAAGAGCTAAGTTCGAACAGTTATCTGATAAATTGGTAAAACGCTCATTAGCTCCAGTAAAAAAAGCTTTGGAGGATGCTAGTCTTTCGACCTCAGAAATTGACGAGGTTATTCTTGTAGGAGGATCTACACGTATTCCAATTATTCAATCTGAAGTAGAAAAGTTTTTTGGGAAAAAACCATCAAAAGGGGTTAATCCTGACGAGGTAGTGGCTATTGGAGCTGCAATCCAGGGAGGTGTATTAACTGGTGATGTAAAGGACGTTTTATTATTAGATGTAACCCCCCTATCACTTGGAATTGAAACAATGGGCAGTGTAATGACAAAACTCATTGAATCAAATACTACTATTCCTACCAAAAAGTCTCAGGTATTTTCCACTGCGGCAGATAATCAGCCTTCAGTAGAAATCCATGTTTTACAGGGAGAGAGATCAATGGCCAGTGATAACAAAACAATTGGAAGATTCCACCTTGATGGAATACCGCCAGCCCCCCGTGGTACCCCTCAAATTGAAGTTACTTTTGATATAGACGCAAACGGGATTATTAAAGTAAGTGCAGCTGATAAAGCAACCGGTAAGTCCCAGGACATAAGAATTGAAGCCTCTTCAGGTTTGACTGAAGAAGAAATTGAGAAAATGAAACAAGATGCAGAGGCAAACGCCGAGAGTGATAAGAAAGCTAAGGAGGAAGTTGATAAACTTAACAGCGCAGATCAGATGATTTTTCAAACCGAAAACCAACTAAAGGAATTTGGAGATAAACTTTCTCCAGAGAAAAAAGGACCTATTGAGGCTTCTCTGGATGAATTGAAAAAGGCTCATGAGTCGAAGGATTTAGCTTCAATTGACACTGCTTTGGAAAAAATAAACGAAGCCTGGAAAAATGCTTCTGAGGAAATGTATAAAGCTCAAGCAGATTCTGCTAAAGGCGATTCAAAAAATGAAAAAACAGACTCAGGAAAGAAAAAGGATAAGGGAGGAGATGATGTTCAAGATGTTGATTTCGAAGAAGTTAAAGAATGACAGATTTATAAATTAGATTTAAAACCTTCTCCTTCGTTATTTTAGAGAAGGTTTTATTTTTTATTACCTTTTAATGGAAAAAGAGAAAATATTAGCATTTTGTAATTCGATATCAGAAGGAAATTTAATTGAAACTCTTGAGATAGAATTTATTGATGTAGGAGATGATTATCTATCTGCAAGAATGCCTGTAACAAAGAAAGTATATCAACCTGATGGTATACTCCACGGTGGAGCAACTCTCGCTCTTGCTGAAACCGTAGGAAGTGCAGCAGTAGCTGTTTTAAATCGAGATCCCCAAGTAATAACTAGAGGTATTGAAATATCTGCTAATCATATTAGAAGTGTAAAAAATGGTTACGTAACTGGAATTGCTAAACCTGTTCACCTTGGCAAATCAACTCAGCTTTGGCAGATTAAGGTTTACGATGATAATCAAAATTTAATTTCCATATGCAAGCTAACAACATTAACTTTACAGAGAAATAATTAAATTTTTTAAAAATGAAGAGTGTTATAATTTGTGATATGGAGGGTATCATTCTAAAAATGAACAAGGGAGCTGCTGATATGTTTGGATATAACCCTAATGAATTAATAGGAAATAAAAGGGTATCTCTTTTTTCTCCGGGAGAAATTGTACTTCAGAATGTGTTGGGTTGGCTTGAAAAGGCAGATAAAGATGGTGAAAATACTATTAAAACTAACTTTAAAAGAAAGGATGGTTCAATTTTTGGTGCTGAGATTACAATTACCCCAAATTTTGCGAATGGAAAAGATAAGCCGCAAACTGGTTACTGTGGTATAACAAAAGAGTTAAATGATAAAGTAGATGTGCCTATTAAATTTACAACTAAAATCATTAAGGGAATCGCAATTACGAGGGGTGGCTTTACTCTTGCTTCTATTCTACCAATGGTAATAGTTGCATATATTCTCTCATTTTACGAAATGCTTAATATTTTAAATGCATTCATTTCAATTTTTGGTGTAATTTGTTTGCACATTTTTTCTAATCTGTATAATGATTATTTTGATGTTAGCTATGGATCTGATGATGAAAATAAAGAATACTTCAATGTTGGAACTAAATCTTTATTTTTAAGAGGTGCCCAAATTTCTGGCGGAAGTAGGGCAATTGAACTTGGTTTGACAACTTTAAAGAAAACCAGCTCACTAGGAAATATTATGCTTTTTTTATCTCTTTTATGTTTATTATTTGTAAATATCAACAGTTATATAATTACCGGAACTTTATTTAATGTTTCAATGATGTCAATAATCGCTATGGTTGCTGTATTTCTTGGCTTCTTTTAT
>NZOY01000035.1 GCA_002695445.1 Flavobacteriaceae bacterium | reverse complement strand
CTATTGATTACAAATATAAAATGAATTTATTAGAAATCATGGATTTATAGTTATTGCTGCTGTTGCTGCTGCTGCTGCTGTTGAATCATTTCCAAGTTTTTCCTGTAGCTGTTTTGAATATCATCTTCTTTGACTTCCTCAACAAAAACATCTTGATTAATTAATTCAAAATTAAGATTCCTCTTCTTAGTGTCAAGTTGAACCCTTACATCCATCAATTGTTTTTCATTTCCACGAAAAACACCTTTTACTGGTGCACAATCATCATAATTTCTTCCAACAGCTAGACGAATATGGAATTTATCTACTGTACAGTTATTGGTTGGATCAAGTCCTAACCATCCATGTCCAGGGATAAAGACCTCAACCCAAGCATGTGTCGCGCTAGCTCCTCTGAATCCCTCACTGGCATAAACATAACCACTCACATATCTCGTTGGTATTTTTGCTAACCTGCAGAACTGAATCATAATAGTTGTAAAGTCTTGGCAAACACCACTCTTGATATTCCAAACCTCATCTATTGTTGAAAAAACATTGGTTATACCCTTTTGATAGACAAAATTTTCATTTATGTATAAACTTATTTTTTTTGAAAACTCATAAGGTGTTTTACTTATTTTCCTAAAATCATTTACAATTTTATTTATCTCAGTCAAAGATTCGTTTTTCTCAATACTTAAAAAGGGTAAATAATCGATAACATTAGCAATATCTTCAAGATACTTCCATTGATCTTTTGCCTCCATTTTATCTTCATATTTAGGTTGACTTTTGGAGAGAATTTCTGCCTCTGAACTTATTGCAAGTGAGGTGTGGGGTGGGGTATAGGTAAAAAATCCAACACGATTATTATAGTCGTCTATGTAAGTAGAAATATTTGGACTTCCAGAAACTGTTAGTTTATGGTTGACTAATTGTTGATAAAGGTCATTATATGGATAAAGTAAAATTTTGTTTGAGCTCTCAATTACTGGATTAGTATAACTATAGATAGTTGTATGGTATAAATAAAATTTTATCATTTGATTAATAGGTTTGCGAGAAATAAATTTTATTGATATTAGAGGATATAATGTTTAGGTCACTTTTAATTTCATCAAGGAAATTCTGAAGTCCAATTTTTTTTATAGTATCAATTGTAGTATACTGAAGCGTATTTTTGAGCTTACCAACGTGAAATAATAATTTATTGTGAGTAAGCTGATTAAAATTATTTAGTCTTTCTATATGNATGTAAAGTTTNATTATACTATATCTAATTGATCTTGGNAAGTTTTCATTGATTGCAATCATTTCAATAATATTTTCAACTTTAAAAATAGATTTATATGTTTTAACATATAATTGATAACCTCCTATAGATATTAANAGGTTTTTCCAGAAAAAACTTTCGGAGAGTTTTTGATCTTTATTATTTAAATTTATAATTCTGACACTAAGGAATTCTATACTTTGAACAACTCGCTCAAGGTATTTTCCTAAGTTCATAAAGCAATACGCATTCCCCCTCTCTTGTGTAATATCTGCAACACTATAATAGATATGATTGTATTGAAGCATTTCATTNACAAANTCAATTGGATCACTATTTTNAAAGGTTGATGATAAACTCTCATTAGAAATATGCAGGTAATACTTGTTAACTGATAGCCACAATTCCCTTGAGATATGTTCTTGAACACTTCTTGCATTCTCTCTTGCTTTAATTACAATATTTGACATCGTGTTAGGGTTTTTTTGGTCAAATAGCATANAATTGATAATAGAAATAGTATCAAGGTAGTCGTCATGGCTTTTTGATTCTTCAATACCCATATAGGTTTTTAAAACATTATCCCAAGAAGAGTAGTCTCCTGAATCTAGTGTAGAGTTATAGTTAGTCTTGATTAAATTCAGAAGACCATAACTTCTTTCCATGTAACGGTCCATCCAAAATAAATTATTAGCAACTCGACTTAACATTTTTAATTTCCTTTAATAATCCATGTATCCTTACTACCNCCACCTTGAGAGCTATTTACCACAAGTGAACCTTTTTTTAGCGCTACTCTAGATAACCCACCTGGACAAACTTTAATCCCCCGAGCACCATAAACAGCAAATGGACGAAGGTCAACGCATCGNGGGGTAAGTTCATTGTCAATTATGCAAGGTGAGGTTGANAGGCTTAAAGTAGGTTGAGCAATAAAATTATTAGGTTTAGCCTTNATTTTTTTTATATAATCCTGAATTTCCTTCTCAGNGGCACTNGNACCCATCAGCATCCCATAACCTCCACTTCCATCAGTNTTNTTAACAACCATTTTATCGATATTTTTAACTACATAATCCATCTCATCACGATTACTTAATTGGTATGTTTTGATATTATTAAGTATTGGATCTTCATTCAGATAGTAATTAATTATTTTAGGAATGTAAGTATAGACAGCTTTATCGTCCGCAACTCCTGTACCCGGTGCATTAACTATTACTACATTTCCTTGTCTGTAAGCCTCCATAATACCTGCAAGCCCAAGAACACTANTAGCGTTAAAACTGAGGGGATCTAAATAATCATCATCAATTCGCCTNTAAATAATATCGACTTTTTTTAGCCCACTTGCAGTTTTCATGTAAACATTGTGATTTTTAAGAATTAAATCGCTGCCTTCGACCAATTCAACTCCCATTAATCTAGCTAAGGTTGAATGTTCATAATAGGCAGAATTATAAAGCCCTGGAGTTAATAATACTATTTCAGGATTGTCTATATCAATCAACGTTTTGAGTTGATCATAGAGTAGCTGTGGATAATTGTTAATTGGCATAACCTTTTTCCTAGGCATAAGTTTGGGGAAGAGACGTCTTGTAATTTCTCTGTTCTCCAACATGTAACTTACTCCAGATGGCGTTCTTAAGTTGTCCTCCAATACATAAAATTCTCCGTCCCGGTCTCTTATTAAGTCAACCCCAGAAATGTGAGTGTAAATGTTTTTAGGTACGCTAATATTTCGCATTTCACGAATATAATTTGGATGCGAGATTATTAAATTAGGAGGTACAACACCATCCTTAATTATAAATTGTTCGTGATATATGTCTTTTAGGAAATAATTTAATGCCTTTATCCTCTGTTTAATTCCACTTTGAATGACACTCCACTCATTATGATGAATGATCCTAGGAATTATATCAAATGGAAAAATTCGCTCAACACCCTTTTTATTATTGTATACAGTGAAAGTAACCCCTTGATTCATGAAAAATTGCTTGGAAAATTCTTGCATTTTATTAATATTCTCTATTGGTACAGATTCCAAATAATTTCCAAAATCACTGTAAATATCTCTCACATGACCCTTTTTAGAGAACATTTCATCCCAGGTGTTGTGGTATTGTGTATAATTTTTTACAAATGAATTCAAAAGACATTATTTATACTTATAAAAATAAGTACTTGACTTTATTGTTGACTAGAAACCAGTGACTTAAGTCTTAAAAATGAGAAGTTGATAAATTATCAAATGAATTCTTGCATTGGCTGGAATATTTATGGCTAAAAATCTTAGTATTGATAATATATTATAGGTCTAGTAAATAATTTAATTTAATTGTTCTTCAAGTTTGGAGATGTCCTCTTTTGAGGTTAAATCGAGTACATTCTCAGATGCTGGGATACCATATATTTTATGGTTGTCACTTATCATGTTCATAATAGCGGATGGTAATTCCTTTTCATCTCTTTCAGGGTGAATTGGGCATTCTTCCAAGTATTTAAAAAATATATTTCCATCGAACAGAAAAATATTCATACTGATTCTAACTTTGTTTTTTTCATCTANGTATTCAGAAATCTTTCCTTGGTCAGGTTTTTCTATAATTTCAGTAAGTTGATAATTTTTAGTAAACCCCATTACAGCAAATCTTGAAATTCTTTCTTTTGGATAAAGAAGTTTGTCTCTATCATAGGCTATTAGAGCTTGCTCATAATTACTTTCTCTAAGTAAACGAAATACCTCGAAAGAATACAAATTATCACTGTTACAAACACAAAACTTTTTGTTTTTGAGCTCAGGATATTGAATAATTGATTGATAAACAGCATCTGCTGTCCCAAAAGGTTTAACCCTTTCTTTTGGGATGTATTGAGTAGCAAATTTGATATTGAGACTTAGAAACTCTTCATTTTTATCATAAGTAGATCGAAAAAGTTCAGAGTTCTCACCAGTTATAATAATGATATTTTTAAANCCTGCTTTTAAAACATTATCAAGTAAATAACTTAAAAAAGGTTTNCCATTAACTTCAATTAATCCTTTACTTCTNTTGTTAGCNTGAGCAGANTTCTCTGGCGATAAATTTGAATCAATAGAATTTTTCATTCGAGAGGAGGCTCCACCTGCAAGTATTATAAGAGTGTCTGTCATTATAAAATTTTAATTTTTACTCCATTGGAAANATTAACAGAAAAAGCATCTATTGCTCCAGCNTCTTTTAAAGAATTAATTATTTTTTCTTTATTATTATTTCCTATAGCAACTATGCAACCTCCACCACCAGAACCAACAATTTTAGANCCNAAAGCACCTGATTTATTNGCACTATCNACCATTTTATCAATAAGNGGTGTAGTTGTTTTTANATAGTTTTTCAAAATGAAGTGGTGCTGATTCATTAGTTTTCCAATTAATTTTTGATCTAATTGTTTTTTTTCAAATTCTTTTTTAGCATCTAATGTAATACTGTGGTTTTCTATGGCAGCATGTAAATATGGTCTCAAATCTCCGTCAATCAAATCTAATANATCATTTTTTGTATTTTTNTTAATATCGTCAATTTTAAAATNAGGTAGCTTATTTTGCACATTTTTAATTGCCTTTAAAGCATTAGATTTTAAATNAGNTAGCCCACCATAGGTATCNTTTTTTATGCCAGATACTCCAATAATCAACTCTAGATTTAATTCTTTATATGATTTAACCTCATCTGTCTTTGTGTNTAAAAAGATTGTATCACCNAATGAAATAGAAAAGTGATCCATTTTGCCACCAGAGGTTTTTTGTTCGATTACCTCTGTTTCATATGCAAGTAGTGCTAGTTCAGTAGGAGAAATTTTTTTTTTACAAAAAGCAGCTAACAAAAAATTAATCCAAACAATTGTTAAAGCCGATGAACTTGACAAACCAGAATTGATAGGAATATTACTATTAATTAATATTCTATACCCTTTTGTTGGGATTANATTTCTTCTTTCCAATACTTTTAAGGCAGCTTTTAAGTAGTCACCTTTTTTTATATTTCNAAGGTTATCTTTTAGTGGTATTNTAATNCTTTGATCAAGATCTGAGAAAATTATTTCAAAAAACTTCGAATTGTTCTCTTCGGCCTCCAATCTCATAAATCGATCTATCGAACAGGCAATTACAGGTAGACTTAAGTAGTCTTGATGATCACCAAACAAGCAAATCCTGCCAGGGGCTTCCGAAATAATTTTAGACATTAATAAATTTTAAGCTTATGTTGGTAATTTATAACCGTTATGGTAATCTTTCATTAAGTATTTATCGTTTACCCNAGAGTCAGAGAATTTATTATTATCAGCATCCCAGGATAGTTTTTGATTGGTTTTGAATGAAATATTTCCCATCTGAGCAACTTTCGCAACATGAGCAGCGTCTTGAACGTTACATGTTAATATCTCTGGTTTATTTTCCCTAATTGCTTGAATAAAGTTTTTTTGGTGGTCTCTATGGCCATTATTTAATTTTTTTTGAAGTGGTAACAAAACCTTATTCTCACTTCTTTTTTCTTCTATAATTTCCCATCCACTTCTATCAACAACCAGTGTTCCATAATTTCCAACAAAAGCAATTCCATGATCTCTTCCATAAGAACCATTGTCAATACCCATTGCTGAATCCCAAACCAAATTAAATTTATCGAATTCATAAAGTGTGGTTAATGTATCNGGCGTTTCTTGGCTTAANTCTGGNTANGCAAATTGACCACCTAAACCGACGATNGTTTTTGGTAATGAAGCTTTCATTCCAATNAGAGCGTAATCTAGNAGATGTACACCCCAATCCGTCATAAGGCCCCCAGCATAATCCCAGAACCAACGAAAATGAAAGTGGAATCTACTGGCATTAAATGGTACTTTAGGCGCTGGNCCTAACCAGGATTCATAGTCAATTCCTTTTGGTACCGGGGTATTTGCAACTTTTGGTTGGGGACGCATCCATCCCTGATAGCAAAAAACTTTTACAGTTCTAATTGGTCCTAATTTCCCGCTATGAACAAAGCTCATTGCATCCTGGAAATGTGTTGAACTTCTTTGCCATTGCCCTACTTGAATTATATTTCCATACCTTTTTTGAGCCTCTACCATAGCCTCGCATTCGCCAATAGAATTACCAATTGGTTTTTCTACATAAATATGCTTACCAGCAGCGGCTGCATTTATCATCATTAGCGCATGCCAATGATCTGGGGTGCCGATATACACAACGTCGATATCCTTTTGTTCCAACATTTTTCGGTAATCAGAATATATTTTGACTTTATTCTTAATGGACTTACCCTCTTTAGAATTTAATCTTCTTTTTATTACATTTTCATCTACATCGCAGACTGCNACTAATTTAACACCAGGTACCTGGAGTGCTTTTTGGACATTTCCCCATCCCATACCATTAATTCCAATCGCACCAATATTAATTTGGTTACTAGCACTATTACTTACAGTTGAATATCCTGATANAGTAGGNAGGAACATACTTCCNGCNCCNAAAAAAACNGACTTTTTCAAAAATTCTTTCCTTTTCATTTTGTNTTAATTAACATTAACTTTTTGACTAAATTTCTCCTCAAACAATTTAATTGGATCATAATCNGATTTGTTATATAGTTTTTGTTGCCTAGGAATCCTACTGTATGGGTAGTAATCAAAAATCTCACCTTTACCCATAATTCTAGGATCCTGATGCTCAATCAATTTANTTTNTANNCTAANCCATAAGCTNTCTTTAATTTNAGAATAAACTAAATTANTNGCTANATTAACAACACAATCTGGATCNTTNGTAACATNATATAATTCTTCNTCAGGTCTTTTTCCAAAATTNATNTCATAAAAATCTCCCTTTTTTTTATCATCTTTTAAATTCATTAAGTGACTTTTAGTAGGTGAGTTATCACAATTCAATAATCCGTATTCTGGATTCCCTACGGGCCACCGAGAGGGAATAAAATTCTTCACATACAAATATTGGTTGGTTCTAATTGCCCTTACTGGATAAGAAACAGACAACTTATCTCCCTCGACTCTTCCTATATCGTGCCTCTCTTTTCCAAGAAGAGTATGGCTTCTACCTGGATCTATCCTCCCATTTTTATCTGTAAGGAGTTGCTCTTTAAAACTTTTTCCCGTCATTTGATCTATGATTGGAATTCCTGTTATGTCCAAAAGGGTAGGGGCTATGTCAGGAAAAGTAACAAAATCTGTTACTGTTCTACCACTTTTTATTTTATTCTTCCAAACTACAATTAATGGAACACTAAAACCCTCCTCATAAATTTGCCCTTTAACTCTCGGAAAAGGCATTCCGTGGTCAGATGTTACAATGATAATAGTATTTTCCAAAAGATTATTATTCTTTAAATGGTCAACAGCTTCACCCACGTGTTTATCATACCACTCTACTTCAATATCATAATCTGCAATGTCGCCTACTACATCTGGGTGGTCAGGATAGAATTTTGGTACTTTAATTTTGGATGTATCCCTTTGTTGTTTTTTCCATGAATCTTTTTCATATGATCTATGTGGCTCATGTGTACCAAGCCAAAAACAAAATGGTTGATCTTTTGGAACTGCTTTTAAAAAATTACCAAAATTTGCTGAATAATTTTTTTTACTTATGCCATCATATGGTCTGATTAATTTTTCACCTTCAAATAGGTGTCCAGCTGGATTTAATTTAGTTTCTGAAATATCTATTCCCTTATATACACCAGGGCCCCAGCCTTTTCCAGTGTAACCAACAAAATAACCCTCTTCTTCTAATATAAATGGATAATATTTCCATTTTTCACTTAGATAAGGCCTATGGTTTGCAGCTTCTTCCAATTGCCATGAATATCTCCCAGTTAATATTGCTGCTCTGGCAGGGGAGCATTTTGGGTTATTATTGTATGCATTTGTAAATAGAACTCCTTGCTCTGACAATGCATCAATTGCAGGGGTATTTGCTGATTTTCCTCCATAAGCACCAAAACTATTTTTCGAGGCATCATCTGCAATAATGAAAAGTACATTTGGTCTTTGATTTACTTTATTTTGAGTGCAGCCCAAATGGATTATAATTAGAATAAAACAAACTATAGTTGGTTTGAAAATAAATGACATATTTTTTAAATTTTTAATATTCTATGAGTTTGTAAATATTGATTGATTCAAGAATTAAAGCCTAATCTAAAGAATAAACTTCTTTTCCAGCTACAAATGTTTTTTTAATATCAATTTTATTATCTGACATAGTGAACATAACAATGTCTCCTCTTCTTCCTTTTTTTATTAAACCTCTATCGTTTAGAGAAAACATTTTTGCAGGGTTTGAACTGGTCATTTTAATTGCATCCTCCAAACTACAATTTGTAAAATCCATGACCACTTCAACACATTTTGAAATTGGGGATGCAGCTCCTGCCAATGCATTTATACCTGGAAATTTAACTACATTGGGTGTAAGTAACAGTTTCCTCTCACCACGAATATATTCTCCGGGGGGTAATCCAGCTAAATCCAATGCATCAGATACTAAAATTGTATTGTCAGCTCCTTTAGTTTTGTAAAATGTTCTGATTTCCTCCCTATTCAAATGAAAACCATCAGCAATTAAACTAGGAGTGATAAGATCTTCTGATAATTGAGGCCATATTGGATTATTATGTCGATTTATCATATTTGCACAGCCATTACCAAGATGAGTTGCCATTCTAGCTCCCGCATTAACAGCATCTTTAATTTGAGAGGCAGAACCATTATGATGCCCTAAGGAAACCATAACTCCACTATCCACTATTTTTTTAATAAAAGGTATTGCTCCATCAAGTTCTGGAGCTACAGTTATGAGGATAATATTATTTTTTGCAGCATTTTGAAGTTCCAAAAATTCCTTCCAACTTGGCTCCCTTGTGTATTTTTCAAGATGAGCACCTCTATACCCATCAATAGGTGATATATATGGTCCTTCTAAATGAAAGCCAGGGATAGAATTTCCAATTTCTTTGTCCTCCATAGCCTTTGCAAGTATTGCAAAGTTTTTTTTCATTAATGAAAAGTCACTTGTTATTATTGTTGGGAAATAGGATGTAACTCCGACCCTCCATAGTGCTTTAGTAGCTTTTTTCACCGCTTCAACCGTGAGATTGGGCCCGGAAAAGTCGACTCCCATATACCCATTGATTTGAATATCAATTAGTCCAG
>NZOY01000034.1 GCA_002695445.1 Flavobacteriaceae bacterium | reverse complement strand
TTTTTTGAAAATTTGTTTTGTTTGATTTTCCTAACAAGAATTTCTGTTTTTCTAACACTTAATTCTTTTCTAATTATTTCTTTATATATCTTTAGTTGAACATTTTTATCCTCAATATTAATTATACTTCTTCCATGTCCCATCGACAAGAAGCCGTCCCTGATTCCAGTCTGAATAACTGGATCAAGTCTTAATAATCTAATATAATTCGATATTGTGGATCTTTTTTTTCCTAATTTCTTACTTAATTGTTCTTGAGTAAGAGACACTTCATCAATTAATCTTTTGAGGGAAAGAGCTATTTCAATAGGGTCAAGGTCTTTCCTCTGTATATTTTCTACTAGAGCAATTTCTAGCATCTCCTCGTCATTAGAATTTTTAATAAAAGAAGGAATAGCTTTTAATCCTATTTTTTTTGATGCTCTTAGTCTCCTCTCACCAGCTATTAATTGAAATTTATTATCTCCGACTTTTCTTACTGTAATTGGCTGGACTATACCTAGGTTTTTGATTGAATTTGCCAATTCTGTTATATTTTCGTCACTAAAATTACTCCTTGGCTGATAGGGGTTTGTTGTAATTTGTTTTATTGGTATTGCAACAACCCCAACTTTAATTTTTTCTTCTGTAGGGTTAATGTCAACCGAATAGGAGTCAGAATTATTTAAAAGAACAGAAAGTCCTCTTCCTAAAGCAGATTTTTTTTTGGGTTTATTCATTATTTGTTTTTTTTAAAATTTCTTGGGCTAAACTTAAATAATTTTTAGCCCCTTTACTAGTTGAGTCGTATTCAATGATATTTTCCCCATAACTTGGAGCTTCACCTAATCTAACATTTCTTTGAATAATTGTCTTAAAGACCATCTTCCCAAAATGTTTTTTAACTTCTTCCACTACAGTATTTGATAGTCTAAGTCTTAAATCATACATTGTTAGAAGTAATCCCTCAATATCAAGATTAGTATTATGTAATTTTTGAATACTTTTTATAGTATTTAAGAGTTTACCTAAACCTTCTAAGGCAAAATATTCACATTGAATTGGAATGATAACTGAATTTGAAGCAGTTAGCGCATTTAGAGTTATTAGTCCTAAAGATGGTGGACAGTCTATCAAAATAAAATCAAAATTATTTGATATTTCATCAAGAGTTTTTTTCAAAATAAATTCTCTTTTTTTCTTATTCACTAGCTCTATTTCAACAGCTACCAGGTCTATGTGGGAAGGAATTAATTTTAATTGTTTTATTGATGTTTTATAGATAATCTTGTTAAAATCTGTTTTATTGTCAAATAATTCATAAGTGCCAATTTTTTTTTCTGAAGAATCGAAACCTAATCCAGAAGTTGCATTAGCCTGGGGGTCTGCATCGATCAACAATACTTTTTTTTCAAGAATAGCAAGCGCAGATGAAAGATTTATTGAAGTTGTTGTTTTTCCTACACCACCTTTTTGATTCGCGATTGCAATTATTTTTGCCATAATATTTTTTAAAAATAGTGTTAATTAAAGGGCAAAAAAAGGGAATCTGAAAAGGTTTTTTAACAAAATATTAAATAGTTTGAAGAGCATCATTCTACGATAAGAATTGTTTCGTTTTCTTTTTTATGCCAGTAGGTTTCACGGGCAAATTTTTCTAGGCTGTCAGTGTCGTTTAAATCTAAAATTAATTTATTGTCTTTTTCAATTTGATCTTCCAAAAATTTTTTTCTTTCTTCTAAATTATCTATTTCTTTATTCAATTCTAGATGAACTAACAATGAATGAGTATCTAAAAAAATCATCCATGTAATAAAAAAAATACTAATTACTAAATATGCAAATAAATATGGGCTTTTTAATTTTAATATTTTAAAGTTCATTTAATTATTTCTTAACAGAGGTAACAATTTCTTCAGTAATTAATTCTTTGGAGGAGTTTCCCCAAGAATTTAGAATATAGTTTACTACATCAGAAATTTCTTCATCGTCTAAACCTTGAGACACCATTATTGAATTATACTCTTTCCCATTAACAATAATCGGTCCCTTAAGACCATACTTTATTGAAGATATAGTTTGATTAATATCATTTAGAAAATCTGATTTAGCTAATGGAGGATAAATCCCCTCAACACCTTTTCCGTCTTCTAAATGGCATTGGGCACAAAAATCATTATATATCTCTTGCCCATCTATTAAGCTTTCTTGAATCGGTTTTTTTGAAAACAAATTATAAGAAATATTTAAACACAGAACTAAATAAATCATTAAAAAAGATTTCATTTTTTATTAGGTATTATTTTAAGGATTCCTTTTCCTTCAACAGCTAAATATAAGTATCCATCAGGTCCTTCTTTAACATTTCTTACTCTTCCTATCGATTCAAGAATTTTCTCTCGTTTTACAACTTTTTCATTTTTTATTTCCAATCTCTCTAAATACTCAAATTTAAGTGAACCAACAAAAAGATTGTTTTTCCATTTTGGATATATATTTGATGTTGAAAATGCCATTCCAGAAGGGGCAATTGAAGGAACCCAATAATACAAAGGTTGTTCCATTCCCTCCATAGAAGTTTTATCAGTAATAATAGTTCCACTATAATTAATACCATATGTAATTATTGGCCACCCATAATTTTTTCCAGGTTTAATGATATTTATTTCATCTCCACCTTTTGGACCATGTTCATTAGTCCATATTTTTTTTGTTTTTTTGTTAAATACCATTCCTTGTGGATTTCTGTGTCCATAACTGTAAATTGCTTTTCTAACATTCTTTCTACCAATGAATGGATTATCATTTGGAATACTGCCATCTAAGTTTAACCTGTAAACTTTACCTCCGTCCCTTGAAATGTCCTGTGGATTAATATCTCTGTTTCCTCTATCTCCTATTGTGAAATAGAGGTAGTTTTTATCATCAAAAACAATTCTTGAACCCCAGTGTTGACCTTTTTTTGTATTAAAATCTCCTTTGTAGATCATTTTCACATCCTTTAACTCTAAATTTTCCAAAGTTGCTTTGTATAACGCAGTATGCCCACCTTTTGCTTTTCTTTTGCCGTTTTGGGGGAGAAAGGAGTATTTTTTCTGTATGGATCTAAGTTTGTTCTTTAATTTTTTTTCTTTTAAATACAAATTTTTATCATTAGAGATTTCAATTTGCTTTATTTTATTATTTAATTCCAGAATTTGATTCAGGTCATTTTCGTCTTTTATATCTGGATAATAATTTACGTCTAAAAAAAGTTGAAATTTCTCGACAGGATCGGATCCTTCTAATAACTCATCTTTAAACGTTTCTATAAAATCTTTCAGTGTCTCATTAAAAACAAATGGATACTCTTTTCTTATTAATTCAATCCCTTTCTGAATGAGTTTGTTGTTAATTAAATTTTCATCCGAAATTGAGTTTTTTATTAGAGATATATTGTTATAATTGTCAATTTCAGAACTCATAGTGAAATAAATCTCTTTTGTTTTTTTATAATTTGGTGATAAAGCAACATCTAAAAGACCTCCTTGTCCTCTAACATAAACTGGTGGTAGACCTTTAACCTTTTTTTTAATTCCGTTTTTGATTCTGTATAAAATTCCACTTTTTTCTGTCACCAATAAATCATTTTCATTGATAAAGCTCATTCCCCATGGAACATCTAAACTATCTACTAATACTTCATAAGTATAATTTATTTTAGCTGGAGTTGAAATTTTTGGAGTGTTTTCTTGAGCATTACAACTTAAAGCAGTTGTTGTTATTAATGCAATTGTAAAAAATATGTTATTCAATTTTTTTTTTTTTAAAATTACAAAAATCTTTGTTTTGAAAATAAATAAAATTTAATTAGTCGGGATGACAGGATTTGAACCTGCGACCCCACGCACCCCATGCGTGTGCGCTACCGAACTGCGCCACATCCCGTGTTTAAAATATGATGATCTTTTTAATGATCAGATTCTAAAACTTGTTTCATAATTTAAAAAAATTTAACATATCTACAACATTTTATTTAAATTTAAGATTTTAGTTTTAGGATTATGATTGATTGATTATGGAAGAAGAAAACAACCAACTTGAGTTTTACAAAACAATTCTTACAAAGGTTAGTTTTGATCGAATTTTATTTGAAAAAGAATTTAATAAAGCACTTATCGGACTTTCAAACAAAGATTCAGATGAATTAAGAAGGTGGAAAAGAAAGTTTTTATTTGATAAATTTCAAAGTGATTTAATAAGAAAATCCTTTTAAGGACTTATTAATTTAATTTTGTTTATCAAAATTTCTCCCCTAACTATACTTTGAATTATTGTTTGAAGTGCCTCAATGATTTGGATTTTTAATTGGGTTTTAGGATAAATTAAACTTATCTCCCTAGCTGGGGCAGGTTCCTCAAATGGTTTAACATTAACTTTATTTTCTTTTGAAAGGTTTTCAGTATTGAGAAAGGGTAGAAGTGTCATCCATGGCCCCTCGTTTGATAAGTTTATCAATGTTTCAAAACTTCCGCTTTTAAGAACATATCTTCCGCTTTTNGNNTCAAANGATTTAATCTTTTCTTCATCATTTAANCCACAGATNGATAANACTTGATTTCTAAAGCAGTGTCCGTCTTCTAGTACTAANACGGACTCNGACTCGATATCCTCTAATTTGAGTTTTTTTAAAGTTTTTAGCCTATGACTATTCGGAATATAACCTACAAAAGGTTCATAGTATAGAGGAGTTTCAATAATTGTATCTATTCTTAGTGGAGTTGCAGCAATACCNGCNTCTAGAGCCCCGTCCTTTAAGTTCTCAATAATATTTTCAGTAGGCATTTCCAAAATATTTAAAACAACTTTTGGATATTTTTTTAAAAAGGTTTTTAAAAACATTGGAAGTAAGGTCGGCATAATTGTAGGTACAATTCCAAGATTAAATTCTCCGCCTATGAAGCCTTTTTCTTGGGCTATGATGTCTTCCATTCTTTTGGATTCAGATATTATACTTTTAGCTTGTTTTAAGATTTCTTCTCCAACCTTAGTTAGAGTTACCGGCTTTTTAGATCTGTTAAAAATTTGCACTCCTAATTCATCTTCGAGTTTTTGAATTTGCATACTCAATGAGGGCTGTGTAACAAAAACTTTTTTGGAAGCGCTTGTAAAATTACCTGTTTCGGCAACTGCGATCATATATTTTAATTGAGTTAATGTCATATTTAAAAACTATTATAAATATAAATATAATAAGAATTACATATAATAAAAAAAATACTTTAAAAAAAAGNAGCTTGTTGTNNNNACAANAAGCTCCTCGAGTGTTAACCAATAATTAAATATCTAATAAGGGAGTAACCAAAACAAATCAAAGAAAAAAATTTAGAAGAAATATCTAAAACCAAATAAAACTCCCTTATTTCGATATGCATATTTAATACTTAAAAGTTTAAACATTATAAGTTTTTTATTGTATTATTTTATTAGCTATTAGATTTGCTTATTTTAAAACTTCAATTTTCATTTTAATATTATTAATTGGTGTTTCTCTATTGTCTATTGGTTGAGAGTTTATCAAATCAACTACATCCATTCCATCAACCACTTTTCCAAAAGGTGTATAGTTTCCATCAAGATGATATGCACCACTTTTTTTTTGGACTATAAAAAATTCATAAGGAGAAGCTAATTTGTATGGATTGTTAATTTCACTACTTGGCATTGATACAATTCCTCGATCATGTCTGATGTTATTTTTGGCGTCTACAGGCAGTAAGTATTTTCCTATGAGTTTTCTTTTTTTCGAAGTTTCTATATTATCGGAGTTACCACCCTGAATTATGAAATTTGGTACAACTCTATGAAAATATGTATTATCAAAGTATCCCAATTTTGATAAATAAATAAAATTAGACTTATGATAGGGGGTTTCGTCAAAAAGACTAATTATAATTTCCCCAAAAGATGTTGATATTTTTACTTTATTGTAAATATTTTGTTTATTGTAATTATAGAAAAAATCAATTACATTTTTATCGGTTAATATAACTTTAGGTTCTTCAGATAAGAATTTGTTTTTCTTTTTCTTTGTGACTTTTTTTTCAAATCCAATTTTTATTTTTTCTTTTTTCTCTGTTCTGTTCCTTTCGCAGAACAATAAACTAGTACATAAAAAAAGATATATAATTAAATTAATTTTTTGCATGTTAAGTTAGCTCATTAAAATTAAATGAAATTTTTCATTCCTATAAGTAATTTTAATGTATTTCCTTTATGGCGAGAACTACAAAAAGGCCATATTTTGCAATAAAAAAAGGAGGTTAATTATCTTATAGAAGTAAAACTTTCAATGCTTTAGTCGAAAAATTCGATTGGGCATCTAAAATTAAAATCGAAAAGTTCCAATTTTTATTTCGATGTTGAAAAAGTTTGGGGAGCTACAATGATGATTCTTTCTGAGGCAAGGGATTTAATTTTATTGCATAAATAATAATATATTTACAAATTGATGAGACTTTTAGAAAAAAATCCTTTTGGACATTATCTTATAATCAAGAAAATGCTAATCAGATATTTAGGCTATTTAACTCATAGGAGATATAGGGGTTTTAATGAATTAAAAATTGAAGGTTCAAAGATTTTAAATGGTTTACCTGGTTCGAATGTTCTTTTCGTTTCTAATCATCAAACTTACTTTGCCGACGTGGTTGCCATGCTACATGTTTTTAATGCAAGTTTACATGGGAGAAATGACACTATTAAAAACGTAGGTTATTTATGGAATCCAAAATTAAATATCTATTATGTTGCAGCTAGAGAAACAATGAGGTCAGGATTACTTCCAAGAATATTATCCTATGCAGGTTCAATTCCGATTGAAAGAACATGGAGGGAAGGGGGTAAAGATATAAAAAGAGATGTTAATATATCAGACATAACTAACATTTCAATGGCTCTAAAAGATGGTTGGGTAATTACTTTTCCTCAAGGAACAACAACTCCTTTTAAACCACTTCGAAAGGGCACAGCACATCTTATTAAACAGTATAAGCCATTGGTCGTACCAATAGTTATAGATGGCTTTAGAAGATCATTTGATAAAAAAGGTNTTTTAATCAAAAAAAAGGGAGTNATTCAATCAATGTGCATTAAAAATCCNCTTCACATTGATTATGATAAAGAATCGACTNATGAAATAATCNAAAAGATTGAATTTGCAATAGAGCAACANCCTTCTTTTTTAAGGGTAAATCCTNTTAATGAAAATANTAATTAGTACCAAAANATATTAATTTAAAACTTCTTTTTTATTTAAAAATNTTTCTTTNATGTTTCTAATTGTTGAGTCCAATTTTGCTTCATTATTAATTAAAATATAAATTTTGTCATTACTATTTAATTGAGATTTATCTTTAACAATTACTTTAGCTCTAAAATTTAATGAATCAATTTTTTTTTTCTCAATAGTTATTTCTAAATCATTATAATTTCTTTTAGACTTATCACAAGAAAAAAAAATNATAAAAGAAATAATAAAAAAAGGATAAAAAGAAGAGTCTTTCATTATAAATTTATTATCCAATTAATAAAGCATTTTTAGTGATTTTTTTAAATTTATTAAAAAAAAGATAAAAAACTTTTTTATTCTTTTCGTAATTGTTTTATCTGGATGTAAGCCTATGTACAGAGCAGTCCCTTTTGAAAAATATANACCATCGAAAAGTCCTATTTATTCAAATCCTGAATCGTGGGCNGTAAAACCCGATAAATACTCAGAATCCTTNAAAAAAATCATTGGAGATAGTAAGAATAAAAATTGCGATATTTTTTTNATTTATCCTACTATGTTTCTTGACCGAAAAGATACTAGGTGGAATGCTGATGTGGATAATGAATTGTTAAATAATAATATAATTAACAGAGCTGTTAAATACCAAGCCTCCGCATTTGGAAAAGCTGGAAATATTTATGTTCCGTTTTATAGGCAATCACATTACAAGGTATACGTAAACCCTTTTAATAAGCATGAGGAAGAGTCAAGAGAAGTTGCATATAGTGATATAAAAAAAGCTTTCGAATATTACCTCGATAATTACAATAACGGAAAACCTATAATCTTAGCTTCTCACAGTCAGGGCAGTATCTTATCTGCAATGCTATTAAAAGATTTTTTTGATAACAAACCACTGCAAAAGAAATTAGTAGTTGCCTATCTGCCTGGAACTAAAATTTTGGATGATTATTTTAAAAAAATAAAAAAATTGGATGAGAGCGATGAAGTAGGAGGTTATGTTTCATGGAACACATATAGAAAGGGTAGCTTTCCAAAAAAGTATGAAGAGTGGTTTAAAGGAGNNACCACCTCGAACCCAATAACATGGGATAATNCAANTAAAACTGANTATGAGGATCANAANGGTCTTTTATTTACAGATGATAAATTATATCCCAATTCTGTAAAAATTATTATTAAAGATGGTNTGATATGGTCTTACTTACCCCGAATACCGAAAAGGGTATTTGTAGTATTTAAAAAAGACTATCATTTCGCAGATATTAATCTATTTTGGAAAGATATCGAGATAAATGCTGTCGAAAGATTAAAAAGTTGGCAAAAGATAAATTCAATCGAAAAATAAATAAGAAAATAAAATTAAAATACCCTGTAAAAATCATTTTTAAGATTTATATTAATTGTGAAATTATGTAAAGTTTTATTTTATGAAAAAATCAACATCTAATTCTTCTCGAAGATTGTTTTTGAAAAAAACTGCTGCAGCATCTTCTTTTTTTATTATCCCAAGATTTGTTCTGGGCGGCAATGGTTACACAGCACCTAGTGANAGACTTTCAATTGCNTCAATTGGTTGTGGAGGTAAAGGNAGTAGTGACATAGCACATGCTTCTGTAAACGGTAGAGAAAATGTTGTTGCTTTATGTGATATCCATCCAAATGGTGGCCATGGCGTTGTTGACTCAAGAAAAAGGTTTCCAAAAGCTCGATTTTATACTGATTTTAGAGAGCTCATTAATGAAGAAAAAGGGTTGGATGCAGTAACGATATCTACACCCGACCACACTCATGGCATCATCGCAAAGACAGCGATGGAAAATAATATTCATGTTTATGTACAAAAACCTCTGACCCATAACATTAAAGAAGCACGTTTATTGACAGAACTAGCCCGAAATAAAAAAATCGTTACCCAAATGGGAAATCAGGGAGCATCTCACCCTGGTCAAAAGTATGTTCAGCAATGGATTCTTGATAAAAGAATTGGAAACGTTAGTGAAGTAAAAGTTTGGACAAACCGACCCGTTTGGCCACAGGGAATATCTTTTCCAGCTTCTGATCCAGAAAATAAACCAAAAGATTTAGACTGGGATTTATGGTTGGGTCCTGCCAAAAAAATCCCATATAATTCATCTCTACATCCATTTAATTGGAGGGGTTGGTGGGATTACGGAACGGGTTCATTAGGAGATATGGGATGCCATTTAATTGATATTCCATTTAGAGCTTTAAAATTAAAATACCCTGTTTCAGTAGAATGCAGTGTAAGTTCATTTTTTTCAAAAATGTGGGAGGTTAGGCATCAATCTATTGGTTGTCCAGCATCCTCATATGTTACCATTAATTTTGACCCAACTCCTATAAATAAACTTCCAATTAAATTAGAGTGGTACGATGGTGGGTTNAGGCCNTCNTATCCAAGTCTTATTCCAACNGACACTTATTTAGGGGGTAAAACNAATGCTAATGGAGTAATAATAATAGGAGATGAAGGTATAATTACTACGGACGTATATGGAAAAAACCCACGCCTATTTACTAAAGATAAAAAAGTCAATTCACCCAAAATTAAAAATTTACCAAAAGATGATTGGGGTCATCAAAGAATGTGGATTGATGCTATCAAAGATGGTTACGGAAGTTCTAAACATAAAATGTTAACATCATCTTTTGATTACGCTGGTCCTATGACAGAGACCGTGCTCATGGGAAATATTGCTATTCGATCATATTTGTTGAATAAAAATGGAAATCCAGATACAGTTAGAATAACAGGTAAGAATAGAAATAGTTATTATGGTAGAAGAAAAATGAACTGGGATGGAGAAAATATGAAAATTACCAACTTTGAAGATGCAAATCAGTTTGTTGGTAGAAATTATCGCGAAGGTTGGGAAGTTTGATTTTCAAAACGATTGATGATAATTCAATCATAAATATTGAAATGTAAAGATTTTTATATTACAAACTACACTTGTTTAGACTTTTGGAATTTTATTACTATTTAATAATCAATGAAAAAAAGAATGCTTAAAGGCAATATAAATCATAGTGTTTGTGCTTGGTGTTATCCTAACTTATCTCTTGAAGAATTATGTATTGAGGCCAAGAGAATTGGCCTTGTTGGTATTGATTTNGTGAAGCCCAAAGATTTTTCAATACTTAAAAAATACGGACTTATATCTNCAATGACAGATGGCGCAGAAATAACNCAAAAGGAGTCTTTCAATGATCCTAGCTATCACAGTGAACTTAAAAATCGATATATAAGTCATATTGATTTTGTTTCAAAAGCTGGATATAAAAATTTAATTTGTTTTTCTGGAAACAGAAAAGGAATGGATGATGAAACCGGATTGAATAATTGTGTGACAGGTTTAAAAAAAATTCTTTCTTATGCAGAAAAAAAAAGCGTTATTATTTTAATGGAATTGTTTAACTCAAAGGTAGATCATCCAGATTACATGTGTGATAATACCAAGTGGGCTATTGAATTATGTAAAAGACTTGATTCTCCTAACTTTAAATTACTTTATGATATATATCATATGCAAATTGAAGAGGGAGATATAATTAGAAGTATCAATGATAATCATGCTTACTTTGGACACTACCATACGGCAGGTGTNCCTGGAAGGAATGAAATTAACTCTTCACAAGAATTAAATTACCCTGCAATAATGAAAGCTATTTTGAAAACTGGTTATTCTGGGTATGTCGCTCAAGAATTTAAACCTACAAGAAAAAACCCTATTGAATCTTTACAGGAGGCAATAAATATTTGCGATGTGTAATTAATTACAATCCACTTCACTTATTAACGTATAAGTTCCTTCATCAATTTGAATACTGCCTTCTAAATGNCTAAAANTGNANGCTTTTCCTTTAGGAACATAAACTCTNACNTTNTTGCAAAGTGGATCATCATAAGTAAATGAAACACCGTTATTACCACCTTCTACTATGCTCGCTTTACATGGAGAGCAACTCACATAGATATTAACTGTAGCATTATTACTATAAACGGTTCCATCATATGCTTTGTATTGGAAACTATCACCCGAGTTTTTAGTTCCTTCTTGGACATAAGAAAAAGTACCATCATTATTTAAAGTTATAGTTCCATTTGAAGAACTGCTAACTAGTGTTACAGTCAGTGAGTCTGCATCTGGATCAATATCATTATAAGTTACTCTTGTTTGCCCATTATCAAGAGTAGTAGCAGTACCCCCAACGTCAACAATTATAATGTCATTGTTTGCAACAGGGGGGTCATTGGTGCCAGTTACGTTTATACTTACTGTAATTGGTATACTATTAATTTTACCGTCATTAGCACTGTAGGTGAAAGAGTCTGTCGATTCATTGCTACCATTATGGGTATAAAGAAATGTTCCATCCGCGTTAAGTGTTACCGTTCCTCTTGATGGATTTGTAAGTTTTACTGCAGTCAGTGCGTCACCATCTGGGTCTGTATCGTTATCTAAAACCGAAGTTGCACCAGCAGAAGTAAGCGTTGCTGTTCCTGATTCCATAACAAATACTGTATCGCCGACCCCAACAGCTGGATTGTTAATATAAATAGTTACAGTAGTAGTGTTACCAGGAAAAAAATTATCCGTTGGTCTATAGTAAAATACATCCGTAGTTGTAGCAGTTCCATCATGAGTATAGGAAAATGTTCCATTTGCATTGAGGGTCAGAATTCCATTCAAAGGGTCACTTGCTTTAATCGCATTTAGGGGATTCCCTTCCGGATCAACATCATTTGCAAGAACACTTGTTGTAATTCCATCATTTAATGTATTTGCCGTACCACCGTTAACAACACTAATTACGTCTGGATTTCCAGTCGGTGGATCATTTACATTAGTGATGTTTACATTTATGATATCATCTGGAGAGCATGCAAGATCACCATCAAAAGCAGTTAGGATAATGTTTGTATTTCCATTTTGATTTTCTTTAAACTGTACAATTAAGCTAGTACTTGTTGTGCTTACTGCAATTAAGTCATTATTTTGGGCAAGAGCTGAATATTGCAAGGTGGGACTCTCAACATCAGAGAATGTATTTTGTATATCAATTACTATAGGAGCTGCATCTTCAACAACATTTATATCTGGAATTGGGTTATCGAGTGTAGGACAATCATTCACTGGAACAATGGTCAAAAATATAGGAATTTCAATTTGACAATTTTGGTCATCAACACTAATAGTTGCTGTAAGTGAGCCGTTATCATGCTGGGCAATATTATTGAATGATACAACCCCAAGATTATTTATTGTTACGGAGCAAAGCGCAGTATTTGTTTGTTCAACTAGGTCATACAAGATTGTATCAGCAGGCAAGTCTGAATCTGAAACAGTAGCTCCAATATTTAATGCTGGGATTGCAACATCCTCATTATATGTTAGTGTGTAAGATCCAGTTGTCGTTTCTGGACAATCGTTGACTTTTGTTATTGTTATACTAACAGTTGCGGTATTTCCGTCTTGAGTTCCGTCATTGGATTTGTATGTGAATGTGTCACTTGTGGTTTCAGATCCGTTATGTACATATACAAATGAACCTGTGCTGGTTAAAGATAGAGCTCCAAACGATGGTCCCGAGACTAAAATCGCTCTGGTTGGTTTCCCTATTTCAACATCAGTATCATTTTCCAAAACGGATGATGCGCCTAAAGTGGTTTCGGTTACAGTTCCACCTTCTAAAACGGATAATTCGTCTCCAATTGTTACTGGTGGATCATTTTGGGGATTTACAGTTACAATAAAGACATCAGTTGTAAGTGGTGAGCACGTAACGTCTCCTGTGTTGTCATCTACGGTAGTTGTAACAATAAAACTTCCAGTTTGGTCATCTATATAATCGATAGTAATAGTTGCACCATTTGAGGTTACAGTTGCAATTCCTGAGCCTGAGTGTGTAAAAGAATAAGTTAAACTATTTGGTGTAGGTCTTATGTCAACATCGCCAAAAATATTATTTAGATTAATTACAGTATTTGGATCATCTTCGTTAACGTTTATGTCAGGTTGAGGACTAACAACAGTCGGACAGTCATTAACAGCATCAATCTGGATAGTAACTGTAACGGTTACGTTGTTTACTCCGTCAGATAAGGTATAAAAGAATGTATCTGTTGCTGTTTCAGATCCGTCGTGGGTATAAGAAAATGAACCGTTTAAAGCAAGTGAAAAATTTCCAGGATCATTATGATGAAGGGGTTGAGTTAGAAGAGTTGCCGATAAAGGATTAGACTCTGGGTCTGAATCATTGTCTAATACTGAGGTTGCCCCGCCTGTAAGAGTTGTTGCTGTTGCACCTTCATCAAGTATGATTTGGTCTGCTACTCCAACCGGTGGGTCATTTTGAGGGTTAACAGTCACACTAAAAACATCATTTGTGGTTGCACATGTACCATCATCAACGGTCACAGTAACAACAAAGCTACCAGTCTGGTCATCAATGTAATCTATTGTGATTGTAGCTTGGTTTAGGTTAACAGTAGCAATTCCAGCACCAGTNTGAGTTACAGTATAAGTTAAATTATCTGGAATACCTCCAACTCTGTCTACATCATCAAAAACAGATGAAACACTAAACACACTGTCTTCAGCATCTTCTTGGACGTTTAGGTCTGGTAATGGATTCGCAACAGTCGGACAGTCGTTATCTGGTATAATTTGAATAGGAACTATTACAGTATTACCAACATCTATACCGTCAAATGCTCTATAGGAGAATGAATCTGTAGTTGTTTCTGAACCATCGTGCGTATATGTAAATGTACCGGAAGTTTGTAATGAAAAGAATCCATACGTTGTCGAGGTTACTGTTTGAGCAATAAGTGAATCCCCATCTGAATCGGTATCATTGCTTAAAACATTGCTTGAACCGGATATGGTTTTAGTAACCGTTCCTGATTCTGTAACTCTAATTGATTCTGTAACTGTTACTGGAGCTTCATTTACACTACTCACATTTACATTAAAAGCGTTGCTTGTAAGGGGAGAGCAACCAGGCTTACCATCAGAAACTGTTACTGTGACCACAAAACTTCCAAATTTGTTTTCAGCATATTTAATTGTAACTGTTCCAGTATTAATTGTTACCGTAGCAATGTCGGTCACAGTATTTGTGACTGTATAAGAGAGATTATCAGGAATACCACCCTCAATGTCAACGTCTTCGAAAACATTTCGAACATTTATCAGTGTATCTGATGCATTTTCACTAACATTTACGGTTTCTATCGGATTGGCGACCGTTGGACAGTCATTTACAGGGTTAATTTGTATCGTTACAGTAACAGTATTTCCAAACTTTGCGCCATCGAAAGCTCTGTAAGTAAATGAATCTGTAGTCGTTTCAGAACCATCGTGCGTATAAGTAAATGTTCCAGAGGTTTGAAGAGTGAATGCAGATGCGTAGGTTGGACCTGTAACAATCTGAGCCTCCAAATCATCACCTTCAGGATCAGTATCGTTTGTTAAAACATTAGATGACCCAGCACTAGTTGTAGTAGCCGTTCCAGCCTCATCTAAAGTAATTGAATCTGTTACAGTGACTGGTGGGTTTGAATTAGAACCAAACGAGCTTCGATAAATCCCTCTTCCGTAAGACGCAGCTACTACACGATTGTTGTCTGCGGAATCACCTCTAAAATCCATGTCAAAAACTGCTACATCACTCATTCCGTTATAGGACTGAGTCCAATTTGGACTTACAGCATTAAAGTTAGTTGTTCTCCAGACGCCTAAATCCGTTCCAATAATCACTTCGTTACTTTCATAGGGATTGTTTAGTATGCTATAAACTGGTATATCCGGGAAATTCCCTTCTTTGACACTATAATCATTTTTTGGAGAGAATCCACTTTCAGTGTATATAATATTATTATTAATCCCGTAATTATAGTATGTGACATAAATTTTATCTTCAGTATCACCGATATGTATATCAGAAACACTACCTACTACGTTGTCTACCAAAACAGGTTGTATAGCATAGCTACCAGGATCGTTTGCGTTTGTTATTTTTTTTACCTCTCCACTCTTAAGTCCTACAAAAACAGTACTTGACTCGGTTGTGTGCCTTGATACTTCAATTGTAGTAATATAATTGTCAGCATCACCTGTTGCAATATTTGGAATCAAAAAAGTACTAGGGGCTCCGTTACGCTCCAAACCGGTAATGACTCTCATGCTATTACTAGTTGCATCATCATTACTTGCTGCGTTAGAAAAATAAACATTTTGATTTGAATCCAATGCACCAGGATTAATAAAAACACCTTCATTATCTGGAATAAATAAATCATTTCCAAAATTAAAGTCGGGAGTTCTATTTCCAAGCGCATCAAAATCATGTCTTGTGATATTATCATTATATATGTAGTTAGTAATTGCAAAATCACCCCCAACCTGATCGAAAACACTTTCTGCTCCGTCTCCACCTTGCAAATAAGTACCTCCAATTGGTGAAGCAACTGTACTAATTAAAGCATAACTACCGTTATCTTGTGTACCACCAATTATGTAGTCATTACCTGGAAAATCTAAACCACTTTGAGCAACTGTATAAAACTGGGTTGTAATCATTCCTCTTTCATTTTCAGTAAATCTATCATTTGTGTCTGCATCAGATAGACTTGAAACATATGCAACCCCTCCATCATTAACAACAATAGCTTGATTTGGGTTTCCGGGCCTAAAGTACAATCCATGCTGGTCAGCGTGAATTACAGAGCAATTTATAGTATTGTAATCGAAAGCAGTAGGGTGCCACTTAGAAATCTGCTCCCATGAATCCCCTCCATTTGACGTTTTATGCCAATTTATTCCTCCAACATATACTTTATCATTGCTAGTTGGGTCAATTTCGATTTCTAAATCGTACCAAGCTTGACCTCTTGTAAAATCGTCGGCATCTATACCAGTGTCAACATCATTAGGGCCAACAACATAAGTGAAGTTTGTGTAATTGTCAGTAGTTTTAAAAATAAATGGTTTATTTCCTGAACCTGCGTTTGCCCTCATTAATACATAATGTGTATCTGTATCGATAGCACTTGGTGCTATCTCCGTTCTATAAATTTGTCCTTGATTTATCGTAGGAGTAGCAGGATAATTTGGACTTGCTTGTGTAAAATTTGTACCATCATCACTAAACCAAAATCGACCTCCGGGTGCTCCGCCTCCCCACCAATTATTTGTAGTTGACAGCCATAACCTGTTGCTTACCGCTTGTATCTCAAGATCATTAACATTGTAAAGATCTCTGGTTGTTCCCCCTCCGTTATTTAGATCAGTTATCCTTGAAAAGGAAGCGCCAGAGTCGGAGGATTTATAAAGTCCAAACTCATTTAAATCTGTGTATGTACTTTTCATTTTGTCACCCCTAACATAACTTGAGCCAATTGCAGCAAATAAAAGTTTTTGAGTTCCGGGGTTTTTGTCATGATCCCATAAAACAAGATCATTAACGTAAAAAAATCCGTTGACAAAGGTTTCTCCAAAACCACTATTGGTTGAGGTAACAGTTCCTGTCCCTCTACCGTAGATTAAACTCCAATTATTCCCACCATCTGTTGACTTATATATACCATTTCCGTAAGCATCTCCAGCGGTATAACTCTCACCAGTCCCAAGATACATTATATTGGTATTTTCTGGGTCTTGAATAATAACTGAGACAGCTAAATTCCCTGGCACTCCGACAATTCGTGACCATGGTGATAAGCTATTTGTTATATCATTATTTTTCCAGAGACCACCACTTACTCCTCCTGCAAATACTCTTTGGTAAGGAACGATAGACCGATCCCAAAGTGCAGCTCTAGATCTCCCAGCATCGTCATTTGGCCCAACAGAATACCATGGTTTTTCTGTGTCTCCTGGAACAGCAAAAGGATCTGGAAAAGATTTTGCAGCCTCCAGTTCTTTTTCAACATTTATTTTACGTTCATAATCAGGAACTCCAGTTCTTGGATTAATTGTAAGATCATAAAGTTGCTCATAAAACTTGTTTGGTGGCAGACCTTCTTCAATTCTATTTTTTTTAGATAAGTTCTGGGTCTGCTTAAATGGACTGTTTCCTCTGTGAAATCTAAATAATTCTTTTAATGTTTTTTCCTCATTTTTTACAACAAAAAATATTGTAAATAAAAAAAAAGCACTTAAAAACCCTTTAAAAATTTTAGAGGAATCAAACATCTCTTAAATATAGTAATTATAATAACGGTAAAATGACTTTAATAGTATCAAAAACAGCTTTAAATAAAAATCAATTAATTCATTAAAGATTGAATTTTCATAGCAAGACCCATGTCTCCACTAATTTTAACTTTTCCACTCATCACAGCCGTCATTGGATTAAGATCTCCACTTTGCATATCTTTGAGCGCTGTTGCAGATGTCTTGATGGTACAATCTGCGTCATCGTCACTATCGGAAACAATATTTTTGTTTCCTGTTCCATCAACAAAAACAATAGTGTCATCGATTACGAATTTTATTGTACCTCCAATTGCATCAACTTCGTTAGCTTTTTCTTGTAGCTCATTAAAAATTGAATTACTCATAACTTATTAATTTTTCTAAATTTACGTCAAATATCTAACCCTTCAAATTTTATTTATAATCCTATTTTAGTATTAACCTTACTAAGATTTATTTTGTCTTCACTTTGATAAGCTTAGGATATCCTCCTCCTTCGTTTTCAGAGGTCATCCAGAATTCCTTCTCATTTATTATTTTAACGGCCTCAATTTGGGCATTTGTTATTGGGATGTCATATTTTTTAATTTTCGACGGGTTATTTGAAAAGTTGCTAAAATTTTTCAATACAAATAAAAATTGTTTCTTAATACTATAGCTATATCCCACAAGAGCAATTAAGTCAAGTTTAGAATTATAATCTCCTCCTGTAATTAATGCATCTACATTATAAGAATCTCTTGGTTTAATTGAATATTGACCAGGTTTTTTTGGAAGAAAGTAGAGTTCTGTTGTTAATTTTTTTCTATTTTTTGAAAAAATTATAAGGCTATCACTAAATGAAACGAGCGCTTCAGCATTATATTTATTTTTCTTCTTTTTTTTAAATTTTGACTGATTATTATAATTGAAATCAATGCTGTCAATTAAATTAAATTCTAAATCAGTTATATAAATCTTTAAATCCTTTCTGTTTCCCTTGTTGTTTCCAATATCTCCTATGTAAATAAAATTTTCATCAGACGCGAGACTCTCCCAGTCCCTATTTTGAGCGCCACTGATTAAGTTTTTAGATAAAATTTTTCCATTTTTATCAAATACGTAAAGCAGGGGGTCATCCCCGGAATCATTTAAGGTTAAAAAATTTCCATCGATGATTTCTAGTGCAGATGTTTCGTCTATTTCTTTAGAAATTTTAGTTATTTCAATTTCAATATTTTTTTGAGCACATTTTGTAAAAAAAGTGAGCCCGAAAATCAATAAAAAACAACTTTTTATTCTCAAAGTAAAGTGATGTAAAAAATAAAAAAGTGACCTCGGCAGGATTCAAACCTGCAACCTCTTGAGCCGTAATCAAGTGCACTATTCAGTTATGCTACG
>NZOY01000033.1 GCA_002695445.1 Flavobacteriaceae bacterium | reverse complement strand
TCCATACCAAAATGTAACTTTTCTTCCCGTTTTGAGTGTCCTAAATAATTCATAAAGATGNGANCGCATTGGAGCCATTCCAGCTCCTCCNCCTACGTACAGCATTTCAGATTCCGAATGATTTATAAAAAACTCTCCATANGGGCCAGAAATAGTAACCTTATCTCCTGCTTTTTTTGAAAATATGTANGAGGATGCTATTCCTGGATTGACATCCATCCAGTCGTTTTTGTTTCTATCCCATGGAGGAGTAGCAATTCTAACGTTTAGCATNATCTCACGTCCCTCTGCTGGATAGGAAGCCATTGAATAAGCCCTTTCAACAGATTCTGGATTTTTCATAACCAAAGGCCATANATTGAATTTGTCCCATTCCAGCTTGAATTTATCTGGTTCACCAGGATGTTCATCTGGATGAGCACTNATATCCAAGTCACTATATTTTACCTCACACTTAGGGATTTCGATTTGAATATAACCACCGGCNTGATAATCCATTGCATCAGGTATCTCAACTACAAACTCCTTGATAAAGGATGCAACATTCCAATTTCTCACAACGGTAGCTTCCCATTTTTTAATTCCAAAAACTTCCTCAGGAACTTGAATGACCATATTTTCCTTAACTTTCACTTGACAACCCAAGCGCCAACCCTCAGCAATCTCTTTTCTAGTGAAATGCGGAGCTTCAGTAGGTANAATCTCACCACCACCCTCAAGAACCTTACATTTGCATTGAATACAGGTTCCGCCTCCTCCACAAGCAGAGGGTAAAAATATCTTATTATTTCCCAAAGTATTTAATAGTGTACTTCCTGAAGAAACTTCTACATCATTTTCACCGTTAATAATCAAATTTACTGGTCCAGAGGGCAATAATTTTGCCTTCGCCCCAAGAAGCATACCAACTAATAAAAAGGTAACAACTAAAAAAACAACTATGCTAGCTAAAACTACTGTATAATCCATATCTAAATNTATATCAATTACAATTTAATACCCATAAAACTCATAAAACCTAACGCCATCAATCCTGTTATTATAAACGTGATTCCTAATCCTCTTAGTGGAGCAGGGACATTAGAATATATTATTTTTTCGCGAATGGCTGCNATTGCTAAAATTGCCAATAACCAACCTACTCCAGAACCCAATCCGTAAACTGCAGACTCAGTAACACCAGAAAAATCNTTTTGTTGCATGAACAATGAACCNCCTAAAATGGCACAATTAACAGCAATTAGGGGTAGGAAAATTCCAAGAGCACCATACAAAGCAGGTGCAAATTTTTCAACAATCATCTCTACTAGCTGAACCATAGAGGCAATTACNGCTATGAACATGATAAAACTTAAAAAACTCAAATCTATTTCTGCGTAGGATTTATCAAGCCATGTTAGTGCCCCAGGTCTTAGCAAATAAGTATCAAGAAGAAAGTTAATAGGAACGGTTATNGCCAAAACAAAAATAACAGCAAAACCTAATCCAACAGCAGTTTTAACAGTTTTAGATACTGCCAGATAAGAACACATGCCAAGGAAATATGCAAAGATCATATTTTCAATAAAAATACTTTTAACAAATAGATTTAAGTAGGATTCCATCTTCTAATTCTTTTCNATTAGTTTTCTATTGCGGGCTCTTTGAATCCATATAAATATTCCAACTGTTATGAGTGCCATTGGTGATAAAAGCATNAGACCATTGTTTTCATATCCAATTTCGTAAAAAGACTCAGGAATAATTTGAAATCCAAAAAGTTTTCCAGAACCAAAAAGCTCTCTAAAAAAGGCTACTACTATTAAAATAAATCCATACCCAGCGGCATTTCCAATCCCATCTAAAAAGGATNTCCACACACCATTACCCAAGGCAAAGGCCTCAAGTCGTCCCATGACTATGCAATTTGTAATAATTAATCCAATAAAAATCGATAATTGTTTACTTACATCATAAGCATAAGCCCTTAATATTTGATCTACTAAAATTACCATTGAGGCCACTACAACCAATTGAACAATAATTCGAATACGGTTAGGAATTAAGTTTCTTAAAAGAGAGATAATAACNTTACTTGCTCCCATAACTGCTACGACAGACAAACTCATGACAAATGCTGGCTTCAGCTGAACAGTAATAGCTAAAGCAGAACAAATTCCAAGNACTTGTACCGTGATTGGATTGTTATCGTCAAGGGGATCAGTCAATAAAGCCCTATTTTTCTTTGAAAATATAGGTTCAGATTCATTGTTTAAAAAAAATAATGTGATCTTATTTCGTNTCAATTTTCTACCTGCCATTTTTATCTAATTTAGTACTGCAATTGAATTCCTTTCCTTATTAAAGTATGGAAGATAGTGAGTCAACCTCTCAACAATCATTTCCGTAACACCATCACCAGTAATTGTTGCTCCAGAAATAGCATCAACCTCATGGTCACTTTTATCTAAATCCTTAGGATCATTATTAGTTTTAGATACATTAATCCCAACTAATTCACCTGATGAATTAAAAACTTTTTCATCCTTAAATCGATTCATGAACCACTGTTGAGTAATCTCTGCACCGAGTCCTGCCGTTTCTGCTTTGTGATCAAAAACTGCTCCTTGTATGGTGTTAATATCTGACTTGAGCGCGATATAGCCCCAAATAGCGTCCCATAGTCCAGAACCACGAAGTGGAATAATGTAGTAATTGGTATTGTCTACTANAGCTTTGTAAAGGGGGAANCGCTGCTCANTTGCAGGTTTTTTGATTTCACTATTCAATTTGATTTGAAAAGCATCTACAGTTTTATCAATATTACCTGTATGATCAAGGGCTAAAGAAGCATTTATATAATTTTTGTAAAGTTGCTCAGCTTTTTCTCTATCAGTTTGAATNCCAATTGTAGAAAGTATGTTTTGCATTTTTTCTTTGCGTACATTATCTTCTTGAAGGGATTTTAAGGAGCTAGCAGTAAAAGCTAGAGTAGAAGCGACAATTAGTACCATCAGAGTGGCAAAAATAAATGTATAAGAATTACTATCTCTATTCATTATTAAGCTGTTTTAAGGGATGCGGCCCATCTTTTTTTACGTTTGGAAATATTCCCTTGTATNACATAGTGATCAATNGTNGGTGCAAAAACATTCATTAATAATATNGCTAGCATTACACCTTCTGGATAAGCGGGATTAAATACCCTTATTAGGATACAGAAAACCCCGATNAGAAAACCGTAAATCCATTTTCCTTTATTTGTCTGGGCTCCAGATACAGGATCAGTTGCCATAAAAACTAGTCCAAAGGCAAATCCTCCAACCACCAAATGATTCACCCAAGAGAAACTCATCAAGGCATTTGCTCCCCACAAGTTAAATAATAGTCCAACAAAGGCGGCACCAAAAATTCCACCCAGCATAATTCTCCAGCTACCTACCCCAGTTAATATCAATATTAACGCTCCTATCAGAACAAAAAATGCTGATGTTTCAGCAATAGAACCTGGAATAGATCCTTGAAACATTTCGAAGAAACTATAATTCACGTTTCCTCCTGCAGCAAGAGTTCCTAGTATGGTTTCTCCAGAAATACCATCCATAACTGACGCCTCAGAGACCCATACTTTATTACCTGACATATATGTGGGATATGCAAAGAAAGCAAAAGCTCTAGCAGTTAGTGCAGGATTTAGGATATTCATNCCCGTTCCACCAAAAGCTTCTTTAGCAATTAAAACAGCAAAGGCAACGGAAATTGCTACCATCCATAAGGGTATGTCAACAGGCATAATCATTGGAATTAATAATCCTGTGACAAGGTAACCCTCATTAACTTCATGTCCACGATATACAGCAAAAATAAANTCAATGGTTAAACCTACTACATAAGAAACAACAATCATTGGAAATATTTTCCATGAACCGTGTATGAAAGCATCTAGAAAAGAAAATGCCTCACCTGTCTGAGAATAATATTGGTAACCGGTATTATAAATCCCATAGATTAACGCAGGAATTAATGCAATTATTACAGTTACCATTGTTCTTTTTAAATCTACCGCATCACGAATGTGAGCTCCTGATACAGTGGTGTGGTTGGGAACAAAAAGAAAGGTATCAAAAGCATTTATTGCTGGAGCAAACCTCTCCCATTTCTGACCTTTCCCAAAAGGTCTTTTAATATCGTCTAACTTTTTCCTCAAAAAATTCATCCTACTTCTTTAATCATTAATTCAATTCCTTCTCTAATAATTTCTTGTGCCTCAATTTTAGATGTGTTTGCATAATCAANAAGCCCAAAATCTTCTGGAATNACNTCATAAATCCCTAGTGCNTCCATTTTTTCAATATCACCAGCCATACAAGCCTTAATAAGTTGCATTGGATAGATATTCATNGGNAAAACTTTTTCCATTTCNCCAGTAACNACTATCGCTCTCTCCTCTCCATTCATATTTGTATCNACCTNATAACCTTTTCCTCTAAANAACTTCGAAAGTGATGTATTGGAAAGACTAGGTATTTTNTTNTCTACAAAAGGTAACCATCCAAACATTCTGTAATGATTTCCTTCTGGNATGATAGTCAAAAGATTATTATAAAANTCTATAAAACCATGGTCCGAAACACTAACACCTGAAAGAACATTTCCATTTATATATCGATTATTTATGGTATTGTCTACCCCCGAGATATCGGTTAAAACAGATATCTCTGTTCCAATCTGTGTTTTGACATATTGAGGTTGAATTACGGAACTTCCTGCAACAGCAATCGTACGCTGAGCACTATACTGTCCTGAAGAAAATAATTTACCGATATTAGCAACATCTTCTGGACGAACTTCCCAAACTTTTTCTCCAATATTAATGGGTTGATGATTGTGCACTTGAACACTGACATTACCAGCAGGATGAGGNCCTTTGACTGGTATAATATTTACTCCCTTAATNTTTTCAAAAAANCCAGAGAAATNAGCATCAATGGTCAAATTTAAANTAGAATCAACAAGCATATTTAAAACATCAATNCCCAACTGGAATTCAACTTTATCNTTTTTAAGTAAAAACTCATAATCAACATCAAGTGGCGCNGTTGAGCAGGTNGAAACATAGATGGATTTTGGTTTGATATCAGGTTCAGCTATTATTCCATAGGGGCGTTGTATTATAAATGGCCAGGCCCCACTTTTTAGTAAAGTCTCAATGACAGAAACTCGATTCATTTTTGCAAGTGGTTTAACTTCGTGTTTAACAACGGAGTCTTTGATGTTCTCGATAACAATTTCTAAAATCTTGCGTTTTGCACCCCGTCTAATTTCCTTAACTACTCCAGAGATAGGTGATACAAAAAGAATTCTGGGATCATGCTTAGCATGAAAAATTGGGGAACCTTTAGCCACAGAGTCACCCTCCTTAATTAATAATCGTGGAACGAGATTAAAAAAGTTATCAGGCTTTAAAGCGGAGTATTTTGATGTTTGAGCTTCAGTGATTAGTTTTTCAGCTTCACCTCTCAAATTTATATTTGCACCTCTTTTGATCGTAATGCCTGAGGACATAAATCGAATTTTCTAAAATCGATACAAATTTACTATAAAAGCGTCACCTCTAAAAGTTTATAAATAGCAAAATTTAATAATTTATAATGATTCTAAATAGTCGTTTAACTTTTAAATTCACTGAGTTTATAAGAAACCCTTAAATGCTTTTAAATTCATAACTTTACGAAATGTTTAAAAAATTAATACTTAAACAATTCCCATTTTTGCTAATCTATACAAATATCATTTTTGGACAAACAGTCCAAGAAACAAATGACGCAAGTTTTATCAAATCGGTTGTATTTAAATCTAAAAATGATAAATTTCAACTTCCAATTGTAGCTTTAGGTGANGTATTTGAATTGTCATTTGATGACCTTAATGCAGATGAACGAAATTATTACTACCGCATAAAATATTTTAATCATGATTGGACCCCCACAAGTCTTTTTCAAAGTGAATTCATGAGAGGATTCGATAATATTCGGATTGAAAATTATCGAACCTCATTTAATACATTGCAACCCTACACNAATTATAAGTTAAAATTACCAAATGAAGAAACCCAGTTTTTACTCAGTGGTAATTATATTTTGGAAGTTTANAATGATGATGATATTTTGATTTTTTCTAGAAGNTTTTTGATTTATGAAAATAAGGTAGATGTTGGAGCTGCTGTTTATCGATCTCGTGATTTGACATNTTATCAAACTCACCAATGTATTCAATTTTCGATAAANCCTGAAGCTGGTAAATTTTTACGAGATCCCGAAAANCTTATTCATACTGTCATTCTTCAAAACGAACAATGGAATTCTGCGATAACTGACATTAAACCACAGTATTTCAATGGTAACNGNCTTGAATATCGNTATCAAAAAAAAACTNGATTTGAAGGTGGTAACGAATACTTATTTTTTGATACAAAAGACATCAGATCAACAGGTTCTAATGTTGGTTCAGTCGAGTTAAACCGACTATATGAAACCTATTTAAATACAAATTTTTTAAGACGTGGTTATCCTTACAGTTTTAATGCTGACATTAATGGTGACTTTTTCATAAGAACTNTNGAGGGTAGTGAGGATGAGGCAATTGAAGCAGACTACAGCTGGGTACATTTCAGCCTNTCAGCACCAAAGTTTTTGGAAGGACAAGAGGTATACATTTATGGAAAATTTAATAATTACCAACTAACTGATGAAAACAAAATGTATTTCAACCCNGGTTTAGAAATCTATGAAGGAATAATATTACTTAAACAAGGTTTTTACAATTATAAATACGTTGCTAAATCATCTGATCANTTGTTGACTAATTCATTAAGTGATTCTCATGCTTTAACTGAAAACCGTTACTTGATTTTAGTTTATTACAGTGAATTTGGAACCAGAAACGATGCGTTAATTGGAATTGGGAAAGCTTCCTCTTTTGAAATACTTGATTAATNAAGAGGAAGATATACTANTTTTTTGGACTCAAAAAACGATTCTTCAAAATAAGTGTTTAAATCTACAACCTCTAATTCATTGAAGTCTTTTAACTCTGCATAAATGTCTCCACCTTTTAAACATAATAGACCATTTTTCNTANCTGGCTTGTGCACACCAGAAACTTTTTTACCTACCCAGCTTACTAAGGTTTGCATNGGCGCTACTGCTCTACATGTTACAAAATTTACAGTAATATNAATATTTTCTGCCCTATCATCATATATCTNTACATTCTTCAAATTTAATTTTTNTANAATGTCCTCAACAACCNTAATTTTTTTNCTAATACTATCAACCAAATGGAAATTTACTTCTGGATATAAAATCGATAATGGGATCCCTGGGAATCCNCCACCAGTTCCAAGATCCATGATGCTAGTTCCAGAACTAAAATGGTGAAACTTAGCGATGGACATTGAATGAAGAACATGACGTAAATAAAAATTATCTAAATCTTTTCTTGAAATGACATTGATTTTAGAGTTCCAATCTGAATATATACCAAATANAGACTCAAATTTNTTNAGTTGGTTATTATTTAGGTTAGAAAAATATTTTCTAATTAATTTCAAGCGAAATATTTTTTATAAAACTAAAAAGAATGAACTAAAATTCAATATTTTTACACTGCAATAGATAATTTATGTCTAAAATCTTAGTCCCGCGTTTTACACGCAAAGAATCAAGAAAGTTTTTTAAAGTACTTAATACGAGGGTCAATAAATATTTTAATGAAAATAAATTGTCCAAAACGGGAAATTGGCGTTTGTACGGCAAATCGGTGATCATGTTCGCAATATTAATAGCTCCATATATCTTAATAATTTCACTTGATATCAGTGACTTGTTTAAACTATTTCTTTCAATTGTCACAGGGATTGGAATGGCAGGTGTAGGAATGAATGTTATGCACGATGGTAATCATGGATCCTTTTCTAAATACGATTGGGTAAATAAAATTATGGGAGGAAGTATTTATATACTTGCAGGAAATGTTTTCAATTGGAAAGTTCAACACAACGTTTTACACCACACTTATACAAATGTTCATGGTCATGACGAGGACCTTGAAGCTGGAAAAATTTTACGATTTTCAAAACACTCCAAATGGATGCCTCATCACAGATTTCAGCATCTTTATTCTGTTTTTCTTTATGGATTATTGACAATTAATTGGGCTATTTTTGCTGATTTTATTCAATTAATACGTTATCAGAAAAGAAACCTTTCTTATGTAAATAGTAAAAGTCCTAAAACTCAATGGGTCATACTAATAGTTTCAAAATTAATCTACTTTACAATATGGCTTGTATTGCCGATGTTTGTGTTTGATATTATCTGGTGGAAAGTCATTATTGGTTTTGTAGTCATGCATTATACGGCAGGTTTGATTTTAAGCTTAGTGTTCCAATTAGCCCATGTTATTGGTGAAGCTGAGATGCCATTACCCGATAAAAATACTGGGAATTTAAAAAATTCTTGGGTAGTTCATCAGTTAAAAACAACTGTTAATTTTTCGACGAAAAATAGAATTGTCAACTGGTTTACAGGAGGTCTAAATCATCAAATAGAACATCATATTTTTCCAAATATCAGTCATATTCACTACACCAAAATATCAAAAATTGTAAAAAAAACAGCAGAAGAATTTAATTTACCCTACAACGAATACAAGACCACTAGAAGTGCCATATTATCACATTTTAAATTTTTAAAAAAAATGGGTATGAAACCTGTTTANACATAATCATAANTTAATTTTCAAATGCTATCAAAAAGAATTAATAGCTTACCTGCCTCTGCTACTCTAGCTATGGCTGCAAAAGCTAGAGAATTAAAAAATAAAGGTGTTGACATAATTGGACTAAGTTTGGGTGAACCAGATTTTAATACACCAGAATTCATTAAAGAAGCCGCAATCCAAGCCGTTAAAGATAATTTCAATTCATACTCTCCAGTTGATGGTTACGTTGATCTAAAAGCTGCCATTTGTGAAAAATTTAAAAGAGATAATGGATTGAACTATAAACCCTCTCAAGTTGTTGTATCAACTGGTGCTAAACAGTCAATCGCAAACGTATGTATGGTGTTGCTNAATCCTGGAGATGAGGTTTTATTGCCTGCCCCATATTGGGTAAGCTACTCTGCAATATCAACTCTCGCAGAGTCNAAATCCATAATTATAAACTCCTCGATTGAAAATGATTTTAAAATCACTCCTGAACANTTAGAGGCTGCAATTACCCCCAAAACTAAACTTGTGATGTTTAACTCTCCTAATAATCCTAGTGGAACAATTTATACTGAAAGTGAATACCGAAGATTAGGAGCAGTATTAAAAAAGTATCCCAATATATATATATTATCAGATGAAATATATGAACATATCAACTATGGAACACCTCATTTTAGTATCGCTGCAATTTCAGACTTATATGACCGAACGATTACAGTAAATGGAGTCGCTAAAGCTTTTGCAATGACAGGTTGGCGTATCGGCTATATTGGTGCTCCTGAATGGATTGCCAAGGCCTGTAATAAGATGCAAGGGCAAATAACTTCTGGTGCAAATTGTATCGCTCAACGTGCTACTATAGCTGCTGTATCAGCTCCTTTCAGTAAAATTCAATATATGGTAAATGAATTCAAAAAACGCAGAGACTTGATTTTAAAATTACTCGCTGAAATCCCTGGATTCAAACTCAATGAACCTCAAGGAGCATTTTATGTTTTCCCTAATGTCTCCCACTATTTTGGAAAAAAAATAATTGGAAGAACAATTGAAAATGCAAATGATTTTGCCTTATTTATTCTTGAGGAGGCGCATGTAGCTACAGTTACTGGAGAGGCATTTGGAAACCCAGAGTGTATAAGAATATCCTATGCCGCGTCTGAGAGTGATATTAGATTAGCTATCAAAAGGATTAAAAAAGTATTAGTTAAATAAAAAAAATTAATTTATCCATTTATAACCTTCTCTTGATGATTTATTGACTCTTGGTGAATAGATTTGAATAGTCTAGTAATAAAATCTTCACTTAGACCCCTTTGTTCACCTTCAGCTTTCATTGATTGTAATATCTCATTCCAACGTTTGTTTTGTAGAACTGCCACATTGTTCTCTTTTTTTATCTTCCCAATAGACTCTGCAATTTTCATACGTTTGGCTAGAGAATCTAAAAGGGCCTGATCAGCTAGATCAATTTGCTCACGATAATTTTCCAACTCAGCTTGGTAACTTCCCTTGTTTGTTGTCTTCTGACGAATTTTCAAATCTTTCATAATGGTTTTAAGACGGGAAGGTGTTACTTGTTGTTTGGCATCGCTCCATGCATTGTCGGGGTCCCAATGAGATTCGATCATTAAACCATCAAAGTTTAGGTCCAAGGCCCTTTGGCTCAAATCGAATATTAAATCTCTCCTTCCCGCAATATGGGAGGGATCACAAATTAATGGAATATCCGGGAACTTATTTTGAAATTCAACTGCAATTTGCCATTCAGGATTATTACGATATTTNGATTTGTCATAAGTTGAAAAGCCTCTATGAATTACACCTAAATTTTTTATATCAGCAGAATAAAGCCTTTCCAGACCCCCCATCCATAGGGATAAATCAGGGTTAACAGGGTTTTTTAATAATATGATTTTATCCGTTCCGTTCAATGCATCTGCAATTTCCTGAATTATAAATGGACTTACAGTTGTTCTTGCACCAATCCAAAGAATATCAATATCGGCGTCTAAAGCTAATTTGACATGGTCTTTATTGGCTACTTCAGTAGTGGTCAATAAACCGGTTTCTAACTTCACCTTTTTAAGCCAGTCCAAGCCAATCGCGCCCACCCCTTCAAACATCCCCGGGCGTGTTCTGGGTTTCCAAATTCCAGCACGATATACTGTTACGTCAGTGTCTTTTAATTCATGAGCAATTTTTAAGACCTGTTCCTCGGTTTCAGCACTACAAGGACCTGCAATAACAAGGGGATGATCTAATCCGAAGTCATCCANCCAAGTTCTCATTTNTTTATTATTTTCCATTTTTATTATTNGTTTTATTGGCAATACCATCTAAAATCTGATCAATATTGTTGATGTCTTTGATTTGATTGTAAAGTTCATCATATCTTTCAGCCTCGAGAAGGGATTTAAAATGATTTAAGTTATTTATATATTCTTTAAGTGTTTCAGTTATATTTAATTTGTTCTGTTTGAAGATAGGTATCCACATATTTGGNGAACTTTTTGCAAGTCTAACTGTAGAAGCAAACCCACTACCAGCCATATCNAATATGGTTGCCTCGTCATTTTCTTTTTCAATTACNGTTTTCCCCAACATATATGAGCTTATATGAGATAAATGCGAAACGTATGCGATATGTTGGTCATGCTCTANAGGATCCATTTCTCTTAAATTCATACCCATTTTTTTAAACCAGTCTTGAGCCCATTCAAATAAATCTGGCCTAGTTTTTTCAGTTTCACAAAGAATTTGAACTTTGTTAAAAAACAAATCTGGTAAAGCAGCGGAGGGACCAGAGTATTCAGTACCGGCTATGGGGTGGGTTGCGAGAAATTGTCCCCTTTTGGAGTGAAGNGCAACTGCATCACAAATAGCANATTTAGTTGAGCCAAAATCAATTACCAAAGTATTATCANTAATATCGTCAAGTAAATCNAGAAGTTTATTAATCGAAACATCGACTGGAATAGTAAGTAAAACTANATCCATTAATTTTAAATCTTGCTTTTTAAGAGCAAAGTCAATTAATCCCATTTCCAATGATTTATCTAGGTTTTTTTTACTTCTATTACTCCCATATATTTTTACATCAGGGATATGTTGACGTGCAGACATAGCTAATGATCCACCAATTAATCCAACACCGATAATACCTATTTTCATTTTTTATTTATTCTATCAATTGCCTTACTAATTTCTTCCGCCTTGACACAAAGTGAGAAACGGATGTAACCCTCACCTTGAGTGCCAAAGACACTTCCGGGAGTAATGAATAAATTGTATTTTTTTAAAATTTCCTCAACAACTTCTACTGAGGTTTTACTGGTATCTCTCAACTTAGCCCAAACAAAAAGACCACTACTATCCGAATTAAATTCTGTATTTAAAAGCGATGCTAACTTAAAAATCAATTTTCTNCTTTGNGAATAAGTATCATTTAGTTGTTTAAACCAATTTTTTCTTACAGTAAGAGCGGATACAGCACCTTTTTGAATNCCTAAAAACATTCCAGAATCCATATTACTTTTAACTTTAAGCACTGCTTTGATGTTTTCCTTATTACCTACAGCCATTCCAACTCGCCATCCCGCCATATTAAAAGACTTACTTAAAGAATTTAATTCCATCCCTACACCAATAGCACCAGGAATTGAAAGCATACTCTGAGGTTTATCGGTAAGAATAAAACTGTAAGGATTGTCATTGACTAAAAGAATATCTTTTTCTCTTGCCCANTCAATTAATTCAGTAAATGTNTCCNATTTAGCATTCGCACCAGTAGGCATATTNGGATAATTGATCCACATTAATTTAACTCCACTTAAATCCATACTTTTTAATGATACNATGNCAGGCTGCCAATCCAAATCAGGTTTTAAGTCATAAAAAACAGGTATTGCCTCAACCAATCGAGTTACTGATTGATAAGTAGGATATCCTGGATTTGGAATCAAAACCTTATCACCTGGATTTACAAAAGCCATGGAAATATGCATAATTCCCTCTTTTGANCCTAAAAGAGGAAGAATTTCGCTATCAGGATTTAATGATACCATGTATTGGTTTTGATAAAAATTAGATATTGCATTTCGTAGTTCTGGTATCCCTTGATAACTCTGATACTGATGAATTTTNGGATGATTAAGGCTTTCTTTTAAAGCATTTACCACCTCAGGGTGAGCAGGAAGGTCTGGACTACCAATACCCATATTNATGATGGGTTTACCNTCAGCTATCATTGCAGATACCTCTCTTAGCTTTTTTGAAAAGTAGTATTCTTGAACAGTNTCTAATCTCCTTGCTGTCATGATTTACCAGATTCATATTCTCCCATAACTTTCAAAGAAGTAGCCATAATTTCAACCAAAGATTTAGCTTTAAAGTAATCATCAGACTCATCAAAAGTAACATCTACAAAAAAAGCGTATTTTCCAGGTGCTTCGATTACTGGTAAAGATTGGATTTTAGTCAAATTTAAATTACAATCACTCAATACNTTCAAAGCAGTTGCCAAACTGCCTCTTTTGTGATCTAATACNAATTTCCAAGCAGCCTTATTAATATTNTTCTGNTGCTTTGGAATTTCCTTTTGAACAATAACAAANCGGGTTACATTATTTTTAATAGTTTGAATAGATTCACTTATAATACTNAATCCATAAATTTCAGCAGCATTAATACCTGCTATGGCTCCCCTCCCAATGATGCTATTTTTTTTTATTTTCATGGCCTCNTCAGCGGTATCGTGACTCTCTACCAACTTTATATGGGGATAACCTAGGAAAAAGTTTTTACACTGCAATAAAGCCATTGGATGAGAATGAACTTCTTTTATNTCTTTTATAGATTGACCNGATANACACATTAAATTATGCTGAATACTTAGATAGAACTCCCCAATAACTATAAGCCCATATTGATCTAGTAAAGCATAATTAGGCAAAATTGATCCAGCAATTGAATTTTCAATTGCCATAACTGCCTGATCACAATCTCTAGNCTTAACNGCTTGAGCCAAAGCATCAAAGGTTTTGCATTCCAGAAGCGAAGTAGGTTGTGCATAATATTTAGCTACCACCTGATGATGGTATGATCCTTTAACCCCTTGTATTGCAATTTTTTTTATCATCTGCTCAAAAAAAAAGTCCCGATAAATCAGGACCTTTCTTATTAACTATTTTTTTAGCTATCACATAGTCCATTCTCCTTCTAAATTGAAGAAATAAGAATTTTTGTAATAAGGATATGTGTAATTCATTTTTAAAATTATGCAACAAAAGTAAGATAGGTTTTTACAAAAACAAATGATTTTATTAATTTTTTGAACTTTATACAGGGATTCAAATCAAATTAGAAGGCTTAAGTGACTTNTTTATNTTGATGATAAACTATGTNTTGANAAGTTTATATTNTGTTCTNAATTAGACTGATATAATTAATTCNATCAAAAAAATTTTAATATTATATTAGTAAAATATTTTTTAATGGTATCGTTATTNGATNAAATGNAGACCCNAAAAAATAAATCATAGCGAANNAAATCTGATGTTTCAATAGATTGTGAGTATAGAGATTAAGAAATTATCTAAAAGTTACTTTAATACTTCGGCATTAAAAAACATAAATCTTAATTTAATAAAAAATGAGGNAATAGGACTTTTAGGTCCAAATGGTGCTGGAAAAACTACTCTATTGAAAATTTTAACAGGCNCACTTGGTGAATGGAGTGGGCATGTCAAAATTGGAAATTTAGATTTAAGAAAAAACCTCAAAAAAATTCAAAAGCAAATTGGTTACTTGCCTGAAAATAATCCTCTATATCCAGAAATGTTTGTCAGAGAATACCTGATGTATGTAGGGCGCCTGTACCAAATCAAAAATCCAAATATTGAGGGGGTTATTGANAAAACAGGTTTATCTGGCCATCAATCAAAAAAAATTAACTTTCTATCTAAAGGATTTAAACAGCGTGTAGGAATTGCTGCAGCACTTTTACATGACCCTAAATACTTAATATTAGATGAACCGACAACTGGTCTTGATCCCAATCAATTAATTGAAATACGAAAACTTATCCAAGATTTAGGAAAGAAAAAAATAGTCTTACTCTCTACCCACATTCTTCAAGAAGTAGAGGCTACATGTCAAAAAGTGATAATAATTCATCAAGGAGAGATTGTATTATATGAATCACTTTCTGAGATTGGATTAAACCAAAAACAAATTATTTCAGTAAGTTTTGACTATAGAGTAGAAAATATTGCATTAAGTAAAATTCCAAATTGTAAAAGCGTTGTAAATACCTCTGGATTTGAATATGAATTAACCTTTAATTGTAGTGAAGACAAACGTCCTGATGTATTTGATTTTGCTCATGAAAATGGTNTGAAAATNCTCAACCTATACCAAAAAAATGATACATTAGAAAAACGATTTAATTCATTAACAGGAGGGTCTATAGAAAATCAGAATTAATCATAAATATAAAAATTAGATTTCTTTTTAATTTTTATAGAATTTGTTCAAATCCTTTTAAATCAATAGAACTAAAATATATTTTCAAAAATTTTAGATACGGCATCATTTTCAATTAAAAAAGCATCATGACCATGAATAGAATTTATTTCATGATAAAAAAAATTCTTTTTATATTTCTTTCCAATTTTGAAAGTTTTCTGGTCCTCTTCAGGTGCGAAAAAAATGTCGCTATCAATTGCAACCAAATGAATTTCAGATTTAATTGATTGAATTATCTCCTCTATTGACTTACCATTTCTAGTAACGTCTACAGAAGCCAATAAATGGTTCATCATTTTGTATGCTTGCAGTAAAAACCTATTAAAGAGCTTATCACCATGATGAATTAACCAGCTTTCTACATTATAAATGTTTTTTTCAAGATTTTTTGTACGCCTAAAACGATTACTAAATGAGGCTGGAGTTCGGTAGGTTAACATAGCATGAATACGAGCATCTCTCAACGGGTCATTTGAATTATCTAATAAACGCTTTTGAAAAAAGGTGTTAGCGATAATCCAATCTGAAGCCTTCCAATCAGCAGCTACTGGTATTAATTTTTTTGTTATTGATGGGTATAAAGCTGCCATTTCCCAAGCAATTCCACCACCAATAGATCCTCCAATCAAAGCAAATAATTCAATTACTCCAAGAGCTTGAAGTCCTTGATAAAATATTTCTGCAATATCGCCAGTATGAAAAGCTTGATAGTCTTCAATTAGGTAGTCATTAACGCCATTTCCAGGAATATTAAAAGCAAGAATAGCATATTTATTAGTATCAATTGTTAAGTTAGGTCCAACAATTTCATTCCACCAACCAGTGGAACCGGCGACATTCGCGTCACCGGTTAGGGAGTGATTTATGAGAACCACTGGAGCGCCAATAAAATCCTGACCAAAATGCTGATAGTGTAAGTCAATTACTTCATAATAACTGCCACTAGCAGTGGTAAAATTAGTGATCGATATGGTTTTAACCTTCGACATTTACACCATATTAGACTGCTTTAAGGGCTTTATCTAAATCATTTTTAAGGTCACCAATATTCTCAATTCCAACTGAAATCCTTACCAAATCAGGGGAAACACCTGTACTTTTTTGTTCTTCTTCATTTAGTTGGGAATGAGTAGTACTTGAGGGATGGATAATCAAAGATTTAGTGTCACCAATATTTGCTAATAGAGCAAAAATTTCGGTAGACTCAGCAACTTTCTTAGCCGCCTCAAAGCCTTTTTTAAGTCCAAAAGTAACAATACCACTTTTTCCATTAGGTAAATATTTTTCTGCTAATTCATTGTATTTTGATGAATTTAAACCTGGGTAATTAACCCAACTTACCTCTTCTCTAGATGCTAACCATTCAGCTAATTCCAGAGCATTCTGAGAATGTTTTTGCATCCGAACTTCAAGGGTTTCAAGACCTTGAATAACTTGAAAACTATTAAGTGGGCTTGGTGCACTTCCCAAATCTCTTAAGCCCTCAACTCTTACCCTAGCAATAAATGCAATTGGTCCTAATGCTTCATGGTACTTAAGCCCATGATATGACGGAGAAGGCTCAGTAAATTCAGGATAGTTTCCGTTAGAATAATCAAATGTACCAGCATCTATGATTACTCCACCAAGGGTAGTACCATTTCCAGTGATATATTTGGTTAGGGAATGAATAACAATATTAGCACCATGTTCAATTGGATTTAGTAAAGCAGGAGTTGCAATGGTATTGTCTACAATAAATGGAACTTTTGCTGCTTTAGCATGAGTGCTTATTCCTTTTAAATCGATCACATCCAATTTTGGATTACCTAGGGATTCAGCAAAAAAAGCTCTTGTATTTGGCTGAACTGCTTTTGCAAAATTATCTACATTATCAGGATCTACAAAAGTTGTTGTAATTCCAAATCGAGGNAAAGTATTNCTNAACATGTTGTAAGTTCCNCCATAAAGACTNTTNGATGCTACAATGTGATCCCCAGCCTTTAATAAAGTCATAAAAGTGGTNGCAATAGCNGAAGTTCCCGAGGCGGTAGCTACTGCGGCTACCCCTCCTTCTAGTGTNGCTAANCGCTGTTCAAGNACATCATTTGTAGGNTTATTNAATCTAGTGTAAATATACCCTGCCTCAGTNAGTGCGAATAAATTTGCAGCTTGCTCAGAGTCATCGAAGACATATGAGGTAGACTGATAAATTGGAACAGCTCTTGTTCCTTGTGTTTTTTTTACATCATGCCCAGCATGAAGGGCATTAGTTGCTAATTTTAAACTCATAATTCAAAAGTGTTTTTAATTTCATTAATAAAATCTAATTTTTCCCAAGTAAAAAGCTCAACTTCCTTTTCAACTCTCCCACTGTAGGGAGATTCAAAAGTTTTGGTAATTTTTTGGGGTAATCTACCCATATGGCCATAAGAGGATGTCTCAAGGTATATGGGATTTCTTAACTTAAGTCTCTGCTCAATTGCATAAGGGCTTAATTCAAATATTTGATTAACCTTTTCTGCAATAGTTGCATCGCTTATGGGTACTTTCGCAGTATTGAAAGTATTGATATTTATTGATGTTGGATTCACAACTCCAATGGCATAACTAAGTTGCACTAATATNTCTTTGGANACNCCAGCAGCTACCAAATTTTTGGCAATATGTCGCGCAGCATAGGCTGCAGATCTGTCAACTTTACTAGGATCTTTTCCACTGAAAGCTCCTCCACCATGAGCTCCCTTTCCTCCATAGGTATCAACAATAATTTTTCGTCCAGTTAAACCAGTATCACCATGAGGTCCTCCAATTACAAATTTTCCAGTAGGATTTATATGATAGGTTATTTTATCATTAAAAAGTTTTTGTATTTGGGGAGGCTCTTTATCAATAACTTTTTTTATAACAATGTTAATTATGTCATCCTTAATTTTATTGATGACCTTTTGTTCGTCTTCATCAAAGGAATCATGTTGAGTAGANACCACAATAGTATCGATTCTTANAGGNTTGTGGTTATCATCATACTCAATAGTAACTTGNGATTTAGCATCNGGACGNAGATATTTAATCTCGTTATTTTCTCTTCTTATCTCTGCAAGTTGAATCAAAATTTTATGAGATAGATCTANAGCTAAAGGAATAAAATTTTCAGTTTCATCGGTTGCATAACCGAACATTATTCCTTGATCACCAGCTCCTTGATCTTTTTTATTTTCTCGATCAACACCTCTACTTATGTCTTGAGACTGTTCGTGAATTAGAGAAATAACACCACACGAGTTGCCACTAAACTGATATTCGTCCTTAGTATAACCAATCTTATTGATTGTATCTCTCGCTATTTGTTGAACATCAAGGTAAGTACTACTTTTAACCTCCCCTGCTAGTATGACTTGACCAGTTGTTACAAGTGTTTCACAAGCTACTTTGCTATNGGGGTCAAATGCAATAAAATTATCCAGCAATGCATCACTAATTTGATCAGAAACTTTGTCTGGATGTCCTTCACTTACAGATTCAGAGGTAAATAAATAAGGCATTTAAAATTGCTTTNANNGGAGATCTGACANTGCTANGTCTTAAAGCAATACTGCTTTAGCATTTTTTTTAAGAGGTTGCAATCAGTCAAATCCGTCCTCGATTTAGATTGCAAATGTATTACTTATTTTTAATTTTCAAAAAAAAATTGCANTAGAAGTTATTAGTTTACTTTTTTATGTTGTGATTAAAAATTTTTATGATAATTTGAATNGAAATTAAATGCATCAAANAGAAAAAGTATTTATNTTGGNAGTNAACAAAATTTTTAAAAATGCAATTTGCGGTNGCTGGAAACATTGGAGCAGGTAAAACAAGCTTAGCAGAACTTCTCTCTAAGCATTATAACTGGGACCCCCATTTTGAGGATGTAATCGATAATCCATANCTAGATGATTTTTATACGCATATGGAACGTTGGTCTTTTAATCTTCAGGTTTATTTTTTGAATAGTCGATTTAGACAACTAATGANTTTTAATGGTTCAAAAAAACCTGTTATTCAAGATAGAACAGTTTANGAAGATGCCTATATTTTTGCCCCAAACCTTCATGCAATGGGCTTAATGAACCAAAGAGACTTCAATAATTATAAGTCCTTATTTGAACTTATGGAATCAATGATTAAAGCTCCTGATCTTTTAATTTATTTAAGAAGCAATATCCCAAATTTGGTAAATAAAATTCATAAAAGAGGAAGGGAATATGAAAATTCAATAAGCATTCAATATTTGAGTCGCCTTAATGAACGTTATGAAGCTTGGATTTCAACATATGATAAAGGCAAATTACTCATTATTGATNCTGATAATTTAAATTTTGTTGATAATAAACAGGACCTGGGNATTGTCATTGAAAAAGTTGATGCTGAAATGAATGGTCTATTCTNACATATAGNNTTTCTAGCCTTTAAAAATTAAATCTTATACCCGTTTCAATTCTTTTTTATTCTAAATGGTTTTACTATTTTTGGTGCCATTTTAAAAAACTTTACTTCATGGAAATCATTATTAAAATTTTACCTGTATTTGGAATTTTAGGTCTATTATTTGTATTTGTAAAAAACAATTGGGTAANCAAACAGGAAGTGGGAAATGAAAAAATGGCCACTATCGCCAAAAACATTTCTAGTGGAGCCATGTCATTCTTAAAGGCCGAATACAAAATTTTATCAATTTTTGTGATTTGTNTAGCAATTCTATTATATGTAAAAGGTGAAAACGAAGAAGGTTCTCACGGTATGGTTGCACTATCATTTATTGTTGGTGCTATTTGTTCTGCATTGGCTGGATTTGTAGGCATGCGAGTGGCTACAAAAGCTAACGTAAGAACAACTAATGCTGCTAGAAAATCACTAGGCAAAGCACTAGAAGTAGCATTCGCAGGGGGATCCGTAATGGGTCTTGGAGTTGTTGGCCTTGGAGTTCTTGGGTTAAGTGGACTTTTTGCTTTTTATCAGCAAATCTGGCCAGGTCAGGATAACTTGACCTTAGTACTTAATGTTCTTACTGGTTTTTCTATGGGTGCTTCATCAATCGCTCTTTTTGCAAGAGTTGGGGGAGGAATCTACACTAAAGCAGCTGATGTTGGAGCTGACTTAGTTGGTAAAGTTGAGGCTGGAATTCCTGAAGATCACCCATTAAATCCAGCTACAATAGCTGATAATGTTGGAGATAATGTTGGAGANGTTGCAGGAATGGGAGCAGATTTATTTGAGTCGTATGTNGGTTCAATTATAGGAACCATGGTTTTGGGNGCTTTCATTGTAACTCCTGGTGTTGCAGGAGGAATGGGAGCTGTTTTTCTCCCTTTAGTGATTGCTGCTTTTGGAATAGTAATGTCAATTATAGGTACGCTATTTGTAAAAGTAAAAGAAGGTGGAAANCCACAAACTGCATTAAATATTGGAGAATTTGGCTCAGCAGGACTAATGGTTNTTGTTTCTTATTTTGTTATTAGTGCTATGATACCAGAATCTTCTACTGGTTTACCAAATGGTGCTACAGGAATNTTTTTAGCTACAATCTCTGGACTTGTTGCTGGGTTAGGTGTTGGAAAAATTACTGAATATTATACTGGAACTGGAACAAAGCCTGTTACCTCAATTGTAAGGCANTCCGAAACTGGNTCTGCAACTAATATAATTTCAGGTCTTGGAGTGGGGATGATGTCGACTATGATTCCTATTCTATTAATTTCTGCGGCGATTTTAATATCTCATCATTACGCAGGTCTTTATGGTATTGCTATTGCTGCAGTAGGAATGCTTGCTAACACTGGAATCCAATTAGCAGTTGATGCCTATGGNCCAATTTCAGATAATGCTGGAGGTATTGCTGAAATGGCTGAGCTACCAGCCAAAGTTAGAGAAAGAACTGATAAATTNGATGCCGTAGGTAACACNACNGCAGCAATTGGAAAAGGTTTTGCCATTGCCTCTGCTGCACTTACTGCTCTTGCCTTATTTTCTGCCTTTATGCAAGTTGCCAATGTAACCGCAATAGATGTATCAAAGCCTAGAGTTATGGCTGGGCTTTTAGTTGGCGGAATGTTACCATTTGTTTTCTCTGCATTATCTATGAATGCGGTTGGTAGAGCTGCTATGTCAATGATTGAAGAAGTTAGNAGACAGTTTAAAGATATTCCTGAGTTAAANGCAGCCTTACAAATNATGCGAAAATATGATGCAGATATTTCAAAAGCTAATGCCAAAGATAGAGCCATTTTTGATGCAGCAGATGGTAAAGCTGATTATGAAAAATGTGTCGAAATTTCTACCAAAGCATCTATTAAAGAGATGATAATGCCTGGTTTATTAGCCATATTAGTGCCAGTAGCAATTGGTTTTATTGGTGGAGCAGAGATGCTTGGAGGACTTTTAGCTGGAGTCACGACTTGTGGTATTTTGATGGCAATTTTCCAATCTAATGCCGGTGGAGCATGGGATAATGCGAAGAAAATGATCGAGTCTGATGGTAGAAAAGGGACAGATGCTCANAAAGCTGCAGTCGTTGGAGATACTGTTGGAGACCCTTTCAAAGATACCTCAGGTCCCTCATTAAATATTCTTCTAAAATTAATGTCTGTTGTTGCTCTTGTTATAGCTCCAAGTGTAGCTTTGGATGCAGGTAATTTAGGAGAAANATCTGTAAATGAGGAACATAAAATTACTATTCAAGTTAAAGAGAATTCGAAATTAACCTACAACTTCNTGGGNTTNAATGAAGAAGCAAAAAGATAGANCATGTTTTCAAGAAAGTTAAATCAAACTTTAAAGTTCTCCTNTATTGGTTCTNGTAACTCAATTATCCCAAACTTAATCAGGATACATACATTACTTTTTTAACTGATTTAATCACATCATTTGANTTTGGCAACCACTCAGCTAGCAATACCGGTGAGTATGGTGCAGGTGTATCGGCGGTATTTATTTTTTGAATTGGAGCATCTAAGTAATCAAACACTTCGCTCTGTACCTGATAACTAATTTCAGTAGCTATATTTCCAAATGGCCANGATTCCTCNAGGATTACCAAACGATTNGTTTTCTTAACTGAATTAAAAATTGTGTTGTAATCCATTGGGCGAATAGTCCTCAGGTCAATTACCTCACATTCAATTCCNTCTTCTTCAAGTNCATCCGCGGCTTTATAANCTTCTTTTATAATTTTACCGAAAGACACTATAGTGACATCACTTCCTTTTCTTTTAATTTCAGCTACNCCAATTGGGAGAGTAAATTCACCATCAGGTACCTCTCCTTTATCTCCGTACATTTGTTCAGATTCCATAAAAATAACAGGATCATTATCTCTTATGGCAGACTTTAATAGTCCTTTTGCATCATAAGGATTAGAAGGAACAATTACCTTTAATCCTGGACAATTTGCATACCAACTTTCAAAAGCTTGAGAATGGGTAGCAGCAAGCTGACCTGCGGAGGCGGTTGGGCCTCTAAAAACAATAGGACAAGGAAATTGCCCCCCTGACATTTGTCTGATTTTTGCAGCATTATTAATAATTTGATCAATTCCAACTAGTGCAAAATTAAATGTCATAAACTCAATAATTGGACGATTNCCTGTCATTGTAGAACCTACACCAATTCCAGCAAATCCAAGTTCAGAAATAGGAGTATCTATAACACGTCTTTCTCCAAACTCATCAAGCATTCCCTTCGANGCTTTGTAAGCNCCATTGTACTCAGCAACCTCCTCTCCCATCAAAAATATGGTCTCATCTCTTCTCATTTCCTCAGTCATAGCCTCACATATTGCTTCCCTAAACTGAATTATTTTCATCTACATAAATTTTGATTTACAAATTTAAATAATTGTAAGCTTATTATTTTAATTAAAATATGAATTTTGTGAAAAAGAATCCTTTAAAATGATATATTTAGAATTGATGTAGTTAATTATTTTATTATTTTGTTNTTCAATTNAGATATGAAATTAATACAGTTAAAAATAAATGGAATTTCCTANAGTGAGACCCAATCTGGAGCATATGCACTAATTTTAAGTGAATTAGATGGAGGTNGNAGACTACCTATTATNATAGGAGGTTTTGAAGCTCAATCTGTAGCGATAGCNCTAGACAAAGAATTAAAACCTAAAAGGCCATTGACCCATGATCTTTTTAAAAGTTTCGCCGATCGTTATAATATTTATGTCAAACAAGTTATCATTAANAAGTTGATGGATGGAGTGTTTTTCTCAAGTTTAATTTGTGAAAAGGATAAGACAGAGGAAATAATAGACTCTAGAACATCAGATGCTATTGCAATGGCTTTAAGATTCAATGCCCCTATTTTTATTTACGACTCTATACTNAATGAAGCTGGATTTGATGAGAAGAATATNAATAAATCAAAAAAAAATAAATCTGACGAGAGTTGGATTCAAAGTTTTGTTAAAGAGGAAGGNAAGCAGATGANGGTTCCAGACGATTTAAATAAACTTCCTCTCTCAAAACTAAAATCATTACTCGATAAACTTGTNAATCTTGAAGATTATGAAAGGGCAGTAAAAATTAGAGATGAAATATCAAAAAGAGAAAACAAAACATAACTGTTAATTTTTTTTTTAAAAATATTTAATTNAANAAGCTCAGCTTAACAAACGTTAATTACATTTAAAAAAAATTAATNCATGCAGCAGTATATTGANTTGATCAGNCATATTCAGAAAAATGGAGTAGTTAAAACTGATCGGACTGGAACAGGAACCAAAAGTATTTTTGGTTATCAAATGCGTTTTAATCTTCAAGACGGATTTCCACTAGTTACCACAAAGAAAATTCACATAAANTCTGTAATACATGAATTACTTTGGTTCTTAAAGGGCGATACCAACATCAATTATCTGAACGAAAATGGAGTTAGAATATGGAATGAATGGGCAGATGAAAATGGAAATCTTGGTCCGGTTTATGGACACCAATGGAGAAATTGGAATAGTGAAGGAATAGATCAGATTAAGTCAGTGATCGAGACTTTAAAAAAGAATCCTGATAGTAGGAGAATAATGGTATCGGCATGGAACCCTAGTGTTTTGCCAGATACTTCAATTTCATTTTCCGAAAATGTTGCCAATAATAAGGCAGCTCTCCCACCTTGTCATGCTTTCTTTCAGTTTTATGTTTCTGAAGGAAAGCTTAGTTGTCAATTATACCAAAGAAGTGCTGATGTTTTCTTAGGTGTTCCATTTAATATTGCCTCCTACGCTCTTCTCAACATGATGATTGCGCAAGTTTGTAATTTATCTTATGGAGAATTTATACACTCCTTTGGTGATGCTCATATATATTCTAATCATTATGAACAAATNAAAATACAGCTTTCAAGGAATCCAAAACCTCTTCCAAATATGATCCTNAATCCTGAAATAAAAGAAATTTTCGATTTTAAATATGAGGANTTTAATTTAGTAGGNTATGACCCTTATCCCCTTATTAGAGGAAAAGTTGCGATTTAATNCTTGTTCAAGANCTATTTTTTATTATGTCAATTAAAGCTTTAATCTCAGCAGATGTATTATAAAAATGAACAGAAAATCGGACGAAATCACCCCTGTGAGCTACCTTAATATTTTTCTTTTCAAGTAATTTAAAAATACTTTCTTGATATGGAATACTGATGATTGAGCTTTGTTTTTTGCGGTCATTACAGGATAGCTTATAGCCATTTAATGAAAGTGCATATCGCAATTCATTAATTAAACGCTGATTGGTTTGAATTAATTTATTAAAGTCGTTATTCACAAGTCGTTCCAGTGCGTAAACTAGAGATGCAGCTCCAAGAATATTAAAATGACCGGCATAAACTTTTTTAGCAAATTGTTCAGAACTAATATTNTTACTAGCTAAAAAATGATCGGATAATGCAATAAACCCATTTCCAAAACCAGCCAACAACCACTTATATCCACTACAAATAATTGCATCAAATGGAGAATCAGAAAAATTAAATATATCTGTGCCNATATATTGAGTTGCGTCGCCAATTATATTAAGTCTAGGATATTTTTTCTTTAAATCAATTAAAAAATCAAAATCAATTAATAATCCATTCGTAAACTGAACAAGACTTATTACTATTGTATCAATTGGATTTTTCTCCAATGATGATGAAATAACAAGTTCAATATTTTCAGACATTTCAATAGGGAACAAATTAAAATTTTTTTCTTCTATTGAAGAAACTAGAGAGTGATAATCGTCTTTGATGTAAAGTAAATTAGTGTTCTCTGGAAGTGTATCCATNACATACCGAATACCGGTAGAAAAGTTTGATACAAAATAAGTCTTGTCTTTATCAGATCCAATAAATGAAGCTATAACACNATGAGTCTGAGGTAAGTTGTTGTATGCTTCCAATTTATATTTGTCTCCATCATTNAGATAACTACGTTCAAAATTGACTCTGAAATTAAATAAAGATTTTGACATCAAGCCAACGTAAGCAGTATTGAAATAGGTAAAAGATTTCAGTAAGGGGAAGTCATTCCTAAACTTCATAAATTGTTTATAAAGTGTAAATTTGTTTCAAAATTACTCTATTTAGATTTATTTAGTAAGATATTTTTCTTAAAGTCTAAAAACAATAATAATTCCTTCATTGGTAGTGAATCAAATCGAAGAAATTAATTTAACTAAAAAAAAAATATACTCTATAAAGATCAATGACCAATAAAAAAAATCTTAATTTTTCGAAAAAGCGAACAATAACTATAATTGCAGCTATTTCCGAAAACAGAGTTTTAGGTAAAGAAAATAAGTTGATTTGGCATCTACCAGAAGATTTGAAAAGATTCAAATATTTGACCTCTGGACACTCAATTATAATGGGTAGAAAGACTTTTGAATCACTCCCTAATGCACTTCCCAATCGACATAACATTGTCATTACATCAAACAAAGATTTTACTGCAAAAGGTGTAACAGCTTGTCACAGTCTTATTGAGGCAATTAATGCTTCAGGTAATGACCCTCAACCATTTATTATTGGAGGAGGACAAATTTACCAACAAGCAATTGTATTAGCAGATAGGATTGAACTCACCAAAATATTCAAGTCATTTGATGGAGATGTTTTTTTTCCAAAAATTGATTCTAAATTATGGCATTTAGATAAAGAAGAACATTTTGAGCATTCTGAATTTAAATATGCCTATCAAACCTATATAAAAAACAATTAAATAAACATGAAAGGATATCTTTTTCCAGGTCAAGGAACTCAATTCCCAGGAATGGGTAAAGATCTTTACGATCAATATCAAATTGCAAAAAATATATTTGACTCTGCAAACGAAATTTTAGGTTTTGATATTACCAAAATCCTATTTGAAGGTTCTAAACATGACTTACAACAAACTAGGGTAACCCAGCCAGCTATATACATTCACTCAGTCGTTATTTATAAAGTTATGGGAGACGAATTTCAACCAGACGCAGTAGCTGGGCATTCACTTGGTGAGTTTTCAGCACTTACTGCTGCAGGCATAATATCTTTTGATTCAGGNCTAAAACTGGTTTCTAAGAGAGCCATGGCGATGCAGAAAGCTTGTGATCATGAAGCAGGTGCTATGGCNGCAATTATAGGACTTGAAGATGAAAAAGTGATTACTATTTGTGAACAAACCCCAGGAGTAGTTGTAGCAGCAAACTTTAATTGCCCCGGACAATTAGTTATTTCTGGTAGTTCAAATGCAATAGCTTTAGCTTGTCAAAGTATGAAAGCTGCTGGTGCAAAAAGAGCAATTGTGCTTCCAGTTGGAGGAGCCTTTCACTCCCCTCTAATGAAGCCTGCAATGATTGAATTAGCGAATGTAATAGATAATACTAAATTTGATTCACCAATTTGTCCAGTATTTCAAAATGTTGTTGCTGATCCTGTTACTGACCCTTTAGAAATAAAAAAAAACCTAGTCGCTCAAGTTATCTCACCTGTNAGATGGACTCAAAGTGTTAAAAAAATGATTGAATATGGAATCACGGAATTTATAGATGTTGGGCCGGGAAAAGTATTACAGGGGTTAGTAAGGAAAATTTCTCCTGATGTAAAAGTTTCAGGATTTGAAAAATAAAGATGTTAATTCAAAAACTTGATTACGTAGCTTGAAATATAATCTAATTGATCATCAGTCAACTCAGTATGCATTGGTAAGGAGATAACCTCTTTAACAACTTGATTGGTAACTTTAAAATCAGATTGATTATATCTATTACTTTTATAAGCCTTTTGAAGATGTAATGGGACTGGGTAATAGATTCCACAAGGAATATTTCTATCATTTAAATATTTAACAAGTTCGTCTCTTTTGCGATTTAAAATTCTAAGTGTATATTGATGAAATACGTGAGAATCACGTTCCCCAACCCTAATTGGAGTAATAATATTAGATTGATCCTTAAATCGGAGATTGTATTTGGATGCAGCAATGCAACGGCTGTTGTTATAATCGTCTAGATAATCTAATTTAATATCTAAAATAGATGCTTGTATTGAATCAAGACGAGAATTTACTCCAACTAAATCGTGATAATATCTAACATACATACCATGATTTACAATACCACGTAAAGTATGTGCCAAATCATCATCCTCTGTAAAAATAGCTCCACCATCCCCATATGCTCCCAGATTTTTTGAAGGAAAAAATGAAGTTGTTCCTATATGACCGATAGTGCCTGCTTTCTTTTTTGATCCATCCTTAAAGGTGAAGTTTGAACCTAATGATTGGGCATTATCTTCAATTATATACAAATCATTCTCTTGGGCAATTTCTAAAATTTTATTCATGGAAGCTACTTGTCCAAATAAATGAACTGGAATGATTGCTTTAGTTTTAGAAGAAATGGCATTTTTTATTCCCGAGACGTCAATATTAAATGTATCTATATCTATATCAACTAAAACTGGAGTTAATCCTAAGAGCAAAATTACCTCAATCGTCGATGCATAAGTGAAGTCAGGGGTAATAACCTCGTCGCCAGGTTTTAGGTCTAGTGCCATTAAAGCAATCTGAAGGGCATCGGTTCCATTTGCACAAGGAATTACATGTTTTACTCTAAGATACTTCTCTAAATGCTTTTGAAAGCTTTTGACCTGAGGTCCATTTATAAAGCTAGCAGAATTAATTGTTTTTAAAACTGAATCATCTACTTTACTTTGAATCTTTTGGTATTGACCTCTTAGGTCAACCATTTCAATTTTTTTCATAAAAATTTTTCACAACAAAATTAATAAAGGTTTCTTCTTTTAGCAATAGATTATAAAAACTATTTTTGAGGGATAATGATTCTAAAACTTATATACAATATTGTAATTGTAGTTTCCTACTCAATTCTAAGGGCTTTAAGACTATTTTCAAAAAAGATAGATCTTTTTATAGGAGGACGTGATGAAACTTTTAAATTACTAAAATCAAAATCACTGGATAAAGGTGAATGGGTCTGGTTTCATGTTGCCTCTTTAGGTGAATTTGAACAGGCCCAGCCATTAATTTTAGAGTGTAAAAAATCTTTTCCTAAGTACAACGTACTCGTTACTTTTTTCTCACCTTCAGGCTATGAAATAAAAAAAAACTTTTCAGCAGCTGATTGTGTAAGTTATCTTCCCTGGGATAGTATTTGGAATGTAAATCGTTTCCTTGGCCTTTGTAATATAAAATTTGCCATTTTTATTAAGTATGAATTTTGGCCAAATTATTTTAAAGGACTTTTCAAAAGAAAAATTCCAATTTACTCTGTTTCTAGTATTTTTAGACCTAAACAATTTTTTTTTAAATGGTATGGAGTTGAATTTAGGAAACTCCTTCATGGTGTAACACACTTCTTTGTTCAAAATCAGCTCTCGAAAAACCTTTTAAATGAAATAGGAATTGAACAAGTCACAGTAAGTGGAGACACTAGAATTGATCGCGTCTATGAAGTTGTAAAACAGGAAAATAAATTGGAAATAATGGAGGATTTTACATCTGGAGCAAACTGTTTTGTTGCTGGAAGTACTTGGCCTGATGATCATGACTTAATTGAGAATTTATTTGAAAAAAAATCGAGCTTAAAATTAGTAATTGCTCCACATATGGTTTCAACAAAAATTATTAAAAGTTTAGAAAAGAAAATCAAATTACCTTATACTAAATGGAGCAAATACGATAAACTTAAAGACGGGAANAAACANGTNCTTATTGTTGATACAATTGGGGANTTAGGGAAAATATATAGCTATGCATCATTTGCATATGTAGGGGGTGGTTTGAAGAAAAAAAGTCTACACAATACATTAGAACCAGCTGCATTTNGNATNCCAGTGATAATTGGCCCATATTTTAAAAGTTTTCAAGAAGCAGAAACCCTTGTAAACTTGGGGGGTATTTTTAGTGTAAAGAATAAATCTGAATTAACAAATATTTNTAATTATCTTTCATTNNATGATNAAGNAAGAAAAAATGCAGGAATAATTAATGGNAAATATGTTTCAAATAGTATTGGCGCTAGCNTNAGGATTGTAAATAAAATAAAGGAAACCCACTAATTATCATTCCCATTTTTATCATCTAGTTCTCATCATTTGTACCACCTGTTTCTTAAAAGATTTATCGTCCTCAATTATATTAAAAAAGCTTGTNAGAAATTCATTGGTGCTTTCAAATTCTGATGGGATTTCAAAATTAGACTTATGACTATCNACTATTTGAAAGAATTCATTTTTTTTANTTAAAATTTGTTTCCTAACTTTTTGAAGAATTGATTCCTCTCTAGTAAAACCCCTATATTTNCGATCCCTAACAGAAGAAATACCTAGTGTGCTATTTACNACTGCATAACTTGCATCTACTAATCCGCACAGATCAAAATCATATGGTAATGGATGAATTTTTTTGTCAATGTAAAGTAATTTACCATTGTGCTGATATGCAACAGAATAGTCAGTATTCCCAATCATAAATTGAAATANAGAGTTTTGAACAGAAGTTAAATTATCCATAGCTTTNGGATGTATGTATCTTTCAAATGATTTTCCTTCAAATCGATCAGCAACTCGTTTATCATCTTCTATTAAAAAACCTTTTAATTTATGAACTAATGTCTTCTTTTTTTTGATTTCAGTAAACTCGATATCGACCAACCTTGTTTTAAAATAAAATGGGGAAATCTTTTCATAAAATTTATAAGCAATGAACTCCTGAATAACATTGTCATTTTTTTCTTTCCTAAGAAGACATGGCANTACCAGTTTTAAATTTTTATTACCTTCAAACAAAGTTCCCTCAGCNTCTGATTTCTTTATACGAACTTTAATTGGAGGAAAATAACATTTTGATCTTCTGAAGTTTCCCCTTGCTCTCAGGTTTACGCTTAAATTCTTCCATTTATTATTGTTNTAGTATTCAAGATTAACTTTAATAAATGTAGTATCATCGGTCTCTAGACGCATTTCATCATTGGAATAACTTAATTTGATCTTTAGAATATCTTGATTATTAAAAAGTGAATCAGATTTCTGAATAATTTGTGCAGAAGCTACTCCATAAAATATTAAGCATAACGAAAAAAACTTTTGTATATTCATAATAATAATAATAGATTTAAGCAACTAATTTATAAAATTTAATGANAAGGTATTTTTCAATCATAAATCATAGGACNCTAATTACTTTAATTCTTTCGATAATTATTCCTTTTCTAGCTTTCGAATTTGAGGTTTTTTATCATATTGATTTAACACTTATAAGTCTAGCAATAATTTTTCCATTAGTTTTTGCAATTAGAGGTGCNTTTAAAAGAAGAGAAAAATCATTACAATTTTTAAGNTTGTTTAGGAGTTCTTTGAAAACACTTTTCTATTTCTTTAATAGCAATTCAAAGTTAACTGATTCAAAGAANGAAGAGATTAATTCAATTCTTCATGAAATTTCTGAATCATTTGTTGACCACCTATCAAAATCAAGTCATAAAACCGAATACATTGACAAAAAAACAGAGAATGTATTCAAATTTATAATTGAAAATGAGGAAAATATACCCAATAGTTCTAAACAAAAAATTCTTAGATTTTTGAGAGATCTTCACAACTCAATTGAAAACTTAATAGCTATTCATACCCACCGAACCCCAATAAGTCTTAAGGCATATTGTCTTATTTTTATATATATTTTTCCNACAGTTTACACTCCNACAATAATTAATAAAATTGGGTTTGATAACCCTCATACCATAACTTACTTCATTATTATTCTAAGTGAATTTATTTTGATCTCACTATATAATATTCAAGATCAAATGGAACATCCATTTGATAGAGATGGNTTAGATGACATCAAATTAGACAACTTTAAAATTGACAGAATAATTGAATAATTCATTTTAGTTAAGAATTAAGTTAAATACTTAAATAAATCAAAATCTTTTTAAAGGTGTTTTAAAATCGGTTTTTTGAGAACTAATTATATTGTAAAATAAACAAATTATAGTTTATAAAATATGATTTTTTACCAAATAAATAACAATATTTATCATTAAAGTTAATATAGTANACTATGATGATAATTAAATTGAATAAATATTGAAATATCTAATTTAAATTTGCAATATGTTTAACAAAATATAATTGTTATGAAAAAAATTTTATTGCTNACAATTTTGATATCACTTACAACATTAAATGCGAACGAAGTGGATATNGTAAAAGACAGTATTTCTTTAAAGTCAAAAGAAAATTATTCATTATCAGCTGAGGAAAANGCATTAATTGCAATNAAAACTGANAATTACACTTACATTGAATCAGCAATAATTGATGGTCTTTTAAGCCCGAAGACATTAGTCAANGGAAAGCCACTTATAATTCATGCTGCCATTCAAGACAAACCGGAAATGATTTTGTTACTTGCCTCCTATGGTGCAATGATAATTGACCCTGTATGTGAAAAAGGAAAAAGTATCATGGAATATGCAAAAGAAAACAATTCCATCCTCGCCCAGGCTCAAATTATTGTTATTAGGGCCTAGTTAATTATAGAAAAGTAAAAATNATTTTTTAAATNAATTTTTGTATNCCCNTAACTTATCTTGATTATCAANTCCAATAATGTAAAATCTTTTGNNCAGATTTAACAAAACCTCTACCAGANGATGGTAGAGGTTTTTTGTGCGGGTGAAGGGACTCGAACCCCCAAGCCTCGCGGCACTAGATCCTAAATCTAGCGTGTCTACCAATTTCACCACACCCGCTCGATTNATGGTGGACAAATATAATCAAGTTTTACTAAATTATTTTTCTTAAACTGGAAAAGGATTTATGTTTTGTACTTTTACNTTTTGACNTATNGAATGATGAAAAAACAAATTCTTGAAGAAAAAAAGGAATACNTTGAGCAACTATTTGACTTACTTAAAATTCCTTCCATAAGTGCTGATCCAAAATACAATGAAGCGGTAAAAAAAACTGCTAATTGGATCGAAGGGGCCCTTAAAAAAATTGGTTGTAATAATGTTGAGGTATTCGAAACTGCAGGCCACCCAATCGTATATGGAGAGAAATTTATAAATGCTAATGCACCTACTGTATTGGTTTACGGTCATTATGATGTTCAGCCACCAGATCCGNTAGAACTATGGGAAAACGATCCTTTCGAGCCATCAATTAAAAAAACTGAACTCCACCCTAATGGTGCGATATTTGCTCGTGGTGCATGTGATGACAAAGGGCAAATGTTTATGCACATTAAAGCAGTAGAACTTTTGATTAAAAACAAGTTATTAAAGTGTAACGTTAAATTTATTATTGAAGGAGAAGAAGAAATTGGAAGTGTTCATCTTGAAGGATTTATAAATAATCATAAGAAAAAATTAAAATCAGATATTATTATTATTTCAGATACTGGTATTCACAGCTTAGATAATCCTGCAATAACAACCGGATTAAGGGGGCTTAGTTATATGGAGGTTACTATTACTGGACCCAATAGAGACTTACATTCTGGCTTGTATGGTGGAACGGTAGCAAACCCAATAAATACTCTTTGTAAAATGATTGCACTACTTCATGATGAAAATAACAAAGTAAACATTCCTGGGTTTTATGATAAAGTAGAAGAGATATCAAAAGCTGAACGTAAAAAAATGAATTCCAATGCAACTCCAGAGATCGAATTCCAAAAATCTATATCTATTAGTGCGTCTGTTGGTGAAAAAGAATATACAACCTTAGAGCGAAAGTCTATAAGACCTTCACTTGACGTTAATGGAATATGGGGAGGATATACTGGTGAAGGGGCTAAAACTGTCATCCCAAGCAAGGCTCATGCCAAGATTTCAATGCGACTAGTGCCTAACCAAAATTGGGAGGAGATAAGTGAATTATTCGAGAGATATTTTAAAAGTATTGCCCCACTAGGTGTAAGTGTTCAAGTGAGGAAACATCATGGGGGAGATCCCTATTTAACACCAAAGGAACATAATGCTTACAGAGCCGCAGAGAAAGCATATCAAGAGGTATTTGGTATTGTTCCTCACGCGAAGAGAGATGGAGGAAGCATCCCTATTGTTCCAATGTTTGAAAAAATGTTAGGTATCAAAACTATTTTGATGGGTTTTGGATTGGACAGTGATGCAATACACTCTCCTAATGAACATTATGGGGTAGATAACTTCGTAAANGGTATCGAGGCTATTTCTCAATTTTATAAATATTTTTATGAACTTGAAATAGCTTAACCTCTAAGCATGAATAAATCTGAAGCAATTCCATCAGATAAAAATTTTGCTTTTCTACTAACCTTTAAAACATTACCGTCCCAAAAAAGTCGACGATCCATTAAGTATTTTTTTGCTTGTTCCTCTAAATAGTCACAATAGCTGGGTCCAAAAAATTCTTTAACTCTATCAAATCGAACCCCAGTAGTCCGTAAACTAATCATTACATATTCATTAAACGCCTCATAATCCTTTAAGATTTCTTTGGATTGATTCAAGCACCCCTTTTCAATCGAATTCAAATATTTAATGTTATTCGAAATATTCCAACTCCTTTTTCGGTTACCATCAAAGCTATGGGCAGATGGTCCAATTCCTAAATAAGGTTTACCATTCCAATAATTACTATTATTAACTGAATGAAAGCCAGGCTTTGCAAAATTTGAAAATTCATAATTTATATATGATGCCTTTTCTAATTTAATATTTAAAATATTATACTGATTCTTTACAATCTCTTCGTCTAATAACTCAACTTCTCCATTTTCCACCTGATGAAAAAGAACAGTTTTAGGCTCAACAGTTAATGCATAAGTTGAAATATGAGGAGGATTAAAAGAAATTAAATTATCTAAATTATCAGTCCAACTATTTAGATTACTTTCTGGTATACCGTAAATTAGATCAACAGAAAAGTTATCAAAAATTCTTGAAGTTAATCTAATTGAATTAATTCCCTGCTTAACATTGTGAACTCTGTTCATTATTTTTAATTCACAATCTAGGAAAGACTGAATTCCCAAACTAATCCGGTTTATTCCTGATTTCCTTATATCAGTCAAATACTTATAGGATACGTCATCTGGGTTAACCTCTAGTGAAATTTCAACTTGGCTAGTTACTTTAAAATTATCCCTTACCGATTTGATAGTTTCATAAAAAAATGAAGGAGTTAAAAGTGATGGAGACCCTCCACCAAAATATATGCTTTCAATAGGTAGATTTAATTCATCTTTTCTCAAATACAATTCCTTATTCATAGCTTGCTGAATTCTAGAACTATTTTTTAATTGGGTTGAAAAATGAAAATTACAGTAGTTACAGGCCTGAGTGCAAAAAGGATAATGAAAGTAAATTCCAGCCATTAGCCTGACTTCACTTTTTTTGGATTTTGACTAATATAAGCCTTCCATCCATTATAGTTTTTATTAATCTGAGGTCTATCCTGATTATAAAAGTGACAAACAGCAGCAGCTAAACCATCGGTGGCGTCAAGATTTTTTGGAATTTCTTCAATTAAAGAGAGACTTTGCAACATTTTAGCAACTTGTTCCTTTGAGGCATTTCCATTTCCAGTGATGGACATTTTAATTTTTTTTGGAGAATACTCAGTAATAGGAATCTCTCTTGATAATCCTGCAGCCATAGCTACCCCTTGAGCTCTTCCTAACTTTAACATCGACTGGACATTTTTTCCAAAAAAAGGTGCTTCAATCGCAATATGATCAGGATGGAATTCATCAATTATTGCTATGGTAGAATTGAAAATTTTTTGAAGTTTTACGTAATGATCATTGTATTTTTTCAACTGAAGCTCATGTAATTGAATTAATTTCAAAGATTGATTGTTCACTCGAATCAATCCAAAACCCATAATTGTTGTTCCAGGATCAATTCCCAATATAATCTTATCTGTTAAACTCATTCAAGAGGTTGGGCACTAATTCGAATTGGCATACTTAGTCGTGTATCAACATATACTCCTACATTTGTTTTAGTTGCAGGTAGAGCTAAAGGTAAATTGGCAATGGCTTGTGCTAAGAGCTGTTCAAGCTCTGGGAGTGCATTAACAACTGAGTTGGGGATTTTAGCATCCAAAAGGCTAAATATACCCTCTTTATTAATCTTTATGTCAATAACAATTTCTTGATCTATGGGCTCACTAGCAAACATTTCAATATCTGAAATAGCTAATTTCAATTGATTTGAAATAATATTTTGTAGACATTTTAGTTGTTCTTTTTTCTCTACACCCTCACATTCAGGAAAACTTGGTGGCTGGTCTTTAGACGACCAGCTTGAGGCTTTCTTGATTTGTGAGCTCGAAATTTTAGTAGACGAAAAAATGTCACAAGAACTTAATGAAGAAATNAAAATTATTGAGAGAGCTANTAAAAACTTTTTGAAATGCATTTAGTAAATGTTTGATCTATTTTTTAAAATTACAAACTTTTAATGTAAAATTGGATTTAGATTTTTAAATATTATCAATTAAATCTCAAAAAAAAANATGGAAATAGTACTAATNATTATTAGCTTNTTGTTGGTTATATTAGGAATAGTTGGAAGTTTTATACCTATAATTCCTAGTCCAATTNCTGGTTGGCTTGGATTATTAATTCTNCATCNAGNCTCTTTTTTAGAAGCTCAATATTATTTTTTAGCCATAACATTTGCAATTGCTATTTCAGTTTTTATTCTAGATTATTTTATACCCTCTATAGGTGCTAAAAAGTTTGGTGGTAGTAATGCGGGAGTCATAGGCTCAACTATTGGATTAGTTATTGGAATTTTTTTATTTGGTCCAATAGGAATTTTATTTGGTTCTTTTTTTGGTGCATTAATTGGAGAGTTGACAGTAAATATTAATAATATGAGAATCGCACTGTTGGCTGCAATTGGGACATTAATTGGATATTTAGGAGGGGTTTTATTAAAACTATCCGTATCGTTGTTTTTTTTAGTAAAGTTTTTTAAAATAGTGATTAGCAATTGGAATGAAATTATTTAAGTTCGCTTTGTAAAGACCTATATAATTTNATTTATAAACTTAANTTTTCAACTTATTNAATATTCTTTATTTTTTTAATTTTGTAAAACTTTATGAAATTATTTTTAATAACCGTAATACTACTAGCTNTNGCAATTCTTGGAATAGCTATCAAAATTTGGGCAAAAAAAGATGGTGAATTCTCTGGAACATGTGCAAGTCAGAACCCATTTTTAAATAAGGAAAACAAAAGNTGTGGTTTTTGTGGAAAACTTCCNGCAGAGCAAGACTGTCAAAGGCCTAACCCACAACATAATTAATCATTTTTTTCTGTAAAATTTGTAATGAAAAATGTCGAATTTGCCATAGAAAGGGCTCTGAATCATGAGCAAAAAGCATTCAATGAAATTTTTAATTCATATTGGGACTACCTTTACAGTTTTCAGCTTAAAAGAACTAAAAATGAAGAATTAGCGGAGGAAATCTCTATTAGGACATTTGCAAGAGCATTTGATCGAATCGAAACATTTGACAGTCGATACGATTTTAAAACATGGTTATCTACAATATCGAAAAANATTCAAATCGATCTTGTCAGAAAAAAAAACAAAAAATCATCACTCAAAANAGTATCTATTAGTGAAGATTATGATTTATCCCAAATAAATACTCAACCCTCACCAGAGGAAATACTTATAAACAATCAAAGTNTTGAAACTCTCCGAAAAATCATTAAAACTTTAAGACAAGACTATCAAAANATTTTAAGACTTCGCTTTTTTGATGATCTCAGCTATAAGGAAATAAGCCAAAAATTAGATCAACCAATAAATACTGTAAAAGTTAAATTACTAAGGGCAAAAAATCTATTGACAGAAAAAATCCGGAAAGGTTTTGATTAATTTAAGAAAACTTGGTCCTGGATTACTGTTTGCAGGGGCTGCAATAGGAGTTTCTCATTTGGTTCAGTCTACAAGGGCAGGAGCTGACTTTGGCTGGGGACTTATTTGGGCACTTGTTTTGGTAAATCTATTTAAATACCCTTTTTTCCAATTTGGACCAAGATACGCACTTGCAACTGGAGAAAGTTTATTAGATGGTTACAAAAAGTTAGGANAAAGTTATTTGTGGATTTATTTTTTTTTGAACCTTGCAACAATGTTTACAATTCAAACTGCTGTAACAATTGTTACTGCAGGATTGGCATCAAATCTTTTTGGTATTTCAACTGACATGGTTTGTTGGAGTATATCAATTACTNTTCTTTGTTTNGTAATTCTTTTATTAGGAAAATATAAATTTTTAGACAGGGTAATTAAAGGCATCATTTTGATTTTGACCATAAGTACNGTTTTGGCTTTATTAATAGCTTTTTCCAAACAAAATANTTCAATTGGATTTACTCAAATATTCCCAGTTGGGAGTGAGTTTTTATTTTTAATCGCATTTATGGGTTGGATGCCTGCTCCAATGGATATATCAGTTTGGCACTCAATTTGGGTACTAGAAAAAAAACAAACTCTAAAAAATANACTTTCAGTGAAAGAGGGTTTATTTGATTTTAATGTAGGATATATTACTACTCTAATTCTTGGGATTTGTTTTCTGGGTNTAGGAGCGCTGGTTATGCATGATTCAGGNTTAGAATTTTCAAATAAGGGTGTTGAATTTGCNGGTCAACTGATTGAACTTTATACNATAAATNTAGGAGAAACTTCATATTTNGTTATTGCTATAGCTGCTTTTACTACAATGTTCAGTACCACGATTACTACTTTAGATGCATCCCCTNGAGCAATGTCTAAGGCTTCACAATTAATTTTAAATAAAAAAAATAAAGATTTTTACCTAATATGGATTTCCATTCTCGCAATTGGAACCTCACTAGTTTTTTTACTTCTGCTCACAGAAATGGGTCTTTTAGTTCAAATAGCAACTGTTTTATCTTTTATAACTGCTCCTTTCTATGCTTTACTTAATTACAANCTNATTTTCAGTATAAATATGCCTGAGAATGAACGTCCAGGAACAAAAACTAAAATACTAAGCATCTTTGGAATTATATTTCTTTCTGGATTTACTATTATTTACCTTTTGAGTCTGTNAATTAAGTTTGTATCTTTGNNAAAAAAGTTTTGGAAACTGTAGAGAAGGAAAAAATAGGGGTAGGAAAACCAAAATGGATNAGAGTCAAGCTTCCGACAGGCAAAAAATACACTGAACTTAGGGGNTTAGTTGATAAATATAAATTAAACACTATATGTACCTCTGGGAGCTGTCCAAATATGGGTGAATGTTGGGCAGAGGGTACAGCAACCTTTATGA
>NZOY01000032.1 GCA_002695445.1 Flavobacteriaceae bacterium | reverse complement strand
GAGTAATGGAAAGATAAATAAAAAATATTTTCTTCAGGATGGTCTTCATCTCAACCAAGAAGGTTATATTGTTTTGAATAGACTACTTAATGAGGAGCTCAAAACCATTAAAAGTATTGTTTAACTCTTATTCATCCAAAAGGTAATCGATATAGATTATCTTAAGTTTCTCGATATTTAATTTTAACATCTATTAAATTAAATTTCACTATATTGGATAATTGCTAGGCCATTTTATTAAAAAAATTCCTCAGAACTGGCGTCCTGAGGAATAATATTAACCATAAACCAATTTAAAATGAATTAAAAAGGTAAATAAATATAGTGTTAATTTTTTAATAATAAAGCTTAATTATCAGAAATAATAGATCAAACTGTCCACTTGCTAGATCACTTGATATTTTGGGAGATAAATGGTCCATGATAATCATCAGAGATTTGTTTAACGGTAAAAAAACTTTTGGCGATTTTCTTGCCTCTGTGGAAAAAATATCTACAAGTGTTTTAACAAGTAGACTTGAGCTTTTAAAATCTTATAAAATCATTGACTTTGTTCCATCAGTAAAGGACAAAAAGGTTAAAATATATTATCTCACTGATAAAGGAGTTGATCTTTTCCCTACTATATATGAGATGGTTTTTTGGAGCAAAAGGAATTTCAAAATAGATTTTCATCCAATTGCTAAGAATTGGTTTAGATGTGTTGAGGGTATTACAACTAAGGAAATTTTTGCTAAAGAGAAAAAAAAATATTTAAGGATTAGGTCAACTATTTTGAATTAATTGGATTTTGAATTGTATTCTTTTTTACAATTTAATATAAGATTAAAATACTACTTAAATAAAATCTAGACAGGTTGCTTAATCCTCGATAAGTAATCCGATGTCCTCCACAAGCTGATTCATTTCTAATTTTAGTGTGGAATTGTAAATTCCTCTGAGACGTAATTTTCTATCAACTAAAATCACATGTTCAGTATGAAGGAATTCAGTGCTATCTTTGCTATAACCAAAATTCTTTTCAGCAAAGTAGGATTTTCGTGCCAGTCTATAAATTTCACTTTTTTTACCGGTTAGTAGATGCCAGTTTTTAGCAGTAATTCCATAACTTTTAGCAAAAGATTGAAGTTTTGGGATAGAATCTATCCACGGAGTAACAGAGAATGAAATCATTAAAAATTCAGGATGATTTTTATAAGCCTCTGAAACAATTTTTAAATTATTAGTCATTATTGGGCAGATGTTTGTGCAGCTTGTAAACATAAAATTTGCAATGTGAACTTTACCTTTTAAACTTTCTTTCGAAAAATTATTTAGTTGATGACTCTTCGCCTTAAAGTTTCCAATCTTATGGGAAATTATACTTTTAATTTCATTAGACCGATTAAGAAAATATGGTGTGAAATCTGGGGAGTTATAATATGGCAAGGAATTGGGTTGATTATTACAGTTCAAAAAAATGGTTAGCAAAATTATACTATTGAATACTGTCCGATACATTAATACAATTTTTAGTGCCTAATAACCCATAACGACGATTATTTTTAATCACGTAATTTGATCTCACTTCTCCATTATCAAACCATAATTTTTGACTTCCGTTTTCATATCCATTGACGTAATTAAAAGATTTTATAATTTGTCCATTTCTATTCCATTCTTTTAGACTTCCATTATATTCATCATCTTTTAAATTATATTCAAACGCCAAGCTACCATCTTCCCAATATCCAATATGAATACCTTCTTTTTTTCCATTTATATAATTTCTTTTTTCAAATATTCTGTTTTTTGAATAAAATCTTACAAATTGACCATTCTTGATTCCTTTAAAATATGATTGTATATAAACAGTATCTAGACCATTTTCATGTAATTTAAATACCCTGCCTGTAAACGGAGTTTTGTTTTTGAAAAAGATTCCATTTTTTGAGTTAAAATCAAAGATTTCAACATTGAAAGATTTTACTTCTTTGGAATCTAAATCTATGCAACCAAAAATAACCAGCAGTAAAAGGGCAGAGCACCTATTGAGATACTGTTCCAGGTGAACCAAAATATCCATTTCCATTTATATAGGGGTCGGTATCAGTAATATGGTAATGATAAATACCATTTGGATAATCAGGTGTAATATGACTATGGCCATGGTATTCGTCAAGATTTTCATTTGTAATTTTTACGTCGTTTTCAAATGGACCATAAACTGGAAATCCATCTAGCAAAAACCCTAACAGAGCATCTTGACCTTTATTTGAAGTTAGGTAAGTTGGTTCGAGGTGATAATGATAAACTCCTTGATTTTGGGGATGACCTGCGTATTGGTCAAATGAATTAATTTCATTTGTTAACGGCTGATTATTGGGTCCTGCATATTGATTGTAAAAAGCTACTCCATTAAGAGATACTCCGATTGAACCCAGTTGGGTTGTGACTTTTTTAGACGCTTCTTTAGGATTGAGGGGAATTTTAAATTTGAAATCAAAGGTTTTAATTGAATTTGGATTTTGGTTAAAATTGGTATTACTTCCGTTGTAAGGCTCATATAATTCATGATTTCTCGAGTAATATGGACTTTTATGGTCAGGAGCACCATCAACTTCTATAACTACATTATTTCCTTCCAAATAAACTCGAGATGCTGCATATATTTTTTTAAAAACTTCAGGGACCCCTTCCTCAACAACATTTGAATTATTATCTGAAGTTGATTCGGAAGTTTCTTGTGAATTTGAAGATGAATCCTCAGTTGAATCCCTCACTTCTGAAACTGATGAGCTAGAATTATCATCAATTTGATTGTCATCATTTGAATCGCTTTTGCTACAATAAGTGAATAGGAATATTAATGGTAATATTAAAAAATTTGCAAATTTCATATGGTTAATTATNTCATAAAATTACCAAATAAAAAAACAAATCTATCTTTTAATATCGGATAATTTTAAACTCAGTTTTTCTGTTAAGCTTATGCTGATCTTCAGTTAAACTACAACATTCACATCGACTTACCCAAGTTTCAATACCTTCATTTTTTAGTTTTTCATATATTTTTTTTGCCTCATAAACTGTATTAGCTTGACCCATAATTATTTGATGTAAACCATCAATATTTACCTTTATTTCTGCATAATATCCATTAGATATAAACTCTTTTTTCCTTTCTTCAGCGAGCTTTAATGATTCAAAAGTTCCACCTAAAATTAAATAATCTTTTGTATCATTTCCCTTAATACGATCCTCCCCATAACCTTTACCAAAAATTCTCTCGGGTCTTTCAATGTTATTTTTCACATAATTAATAATTGTCTGGTTTCTCTGTTGTGATAGCTTTAGATTGTATTCTCTTTTACCACGACAATCAGAATACGAACTAACTTCGACTACCAATTGGGGGTTTTCTNTCATCGCTAAAGANACAGCCTCCACACGACTTTTGTAATTTGATAAAAGATTCGATTCATTATAATTATAATAAATAGGTAAGAAGGTTTTTTGTAAATTTTTAGGAAGTTTTTTNAATGANANAGTNGACCTTTTAAGTATAACTTTAATAGGCTCTGACTTTCCATATTTACTATTGATAACATAGGAAAATGANTCAATTTCTTTGAGTGGTGCACTGTTCTTGTAAAGAAATGATCCATTAGAATTAATTTTAATTTTTCCATTTTTGACATCTTCATTCAGTTCAACCTCTTTATCGAACAGTGCAGTTAAGGGATCATCTGCAAAAAGTTGCTTTTCATCATTTACAAGCACACCATTTGTGCTTACTATNAGAGTATCTGAGGGGCTGTAGGAATATTTATCTTCTATNCCCANAAGTCTGGGGGTAAAACGAAAGGCATACAAATCATCATCTCCTTTTCCACTAGGACGATTAGAGCTCAGAAAACCATAGTCCAAATCATTATTTAGGTGGAAAGAAAAATTATCATTAGCTCCATTAAAGGGCTTTGGTAAATCTCTCACATTCCATCTAATATCAACAGAATTAATAGCAAGTTTTANCTTCATTCTACCTTCAGCTTTTTTGGTACTATAGATAAGAAATCTTTCATTATATATAAAAGGGAAAATTTCATCAGCTGAGGNATTAATNTCTGGNCCNAGGTTAACAGGTNTTCCAAACCCATTATTAGGTAGAATATTAACATAATATAAATCCATTCCACCAAACCCACCTGGTCGATCACTTGAAAAATACAGCTTTCGATCAGATGTACTTATAGATGGATGAATTGAAGAATATCCTTCTAAATTGATAGAAAGAGAACCTGCACTTTTTTTATTTGAACTTGAATAATCCAAAGAATATAAATCAAGTTGAATTACTTCGTCTTTTTTGAAATTTGCAGTACTTCTNGTTAGATAAAATTGATTAGTTACTTTATCCCAACTTGCAGGGCCATCTTGATACACAGAATTTATTCCAATAGGAAATGGTTTTTCATCAACAATTTTAAATTGCTGGGTATCAAAAATAGATTGGTAAAGATTATAAATAGGNTATTTAGATTTAATCCTTTTTTTTAATCCACGGTTGTATTTTTTAGATTGTTTTTTTGCATATATNAGTTGTGACTCATTGTTTTTTTCTAGCAAAAAAGGTCCAAATTCAGATGTCGGAGTATTAATATTTAAATTTATTAGCTCATATGGGCTTTTAATGCTAATACCTGGTTCAAAAACCAAATTGTCTATTGGTAACCTCAAAGCTTTTCTTCTATATTCATCTCTCAAACTTTCATTTTCAGTAAGATAACTTGCAAAGTGATAATAATCAATTACTTNTGCTTCATTAGAATCAACTAAAGGTTGAAGAGTTTTTTGGGCTTTTTTTAAAGCTCCTATTTGAGCATAAGATTTCGCAAGATTACGCCTCGCATCATTTGAAATTTCGTCATTTAGTCTTGCATATTTTGAGATTGCTTTTTTATAATTTCCATTTATAAAATAATAGTCAGCCCATTCAATGGCCCTATCAATCTGAATAGTTTTTTGTGAAAACAATCCGTTAAAAAGAAGAAATCCAAAAAACAAAAGACTTTTTTTCATAATTAGAAAATTCTTGGTGAACGAAGGATATTTTTAACTGTAGGAATCAGATCAAACCGAATCATTATTTCATGTGTTGCNTGGTTCACATTTATATATTTTCCCAGTGATGAAGTATTGAATGAATANCCTAATGAAACCGTTTTATTTAAATGAATTCCAGCAATAATTCCCATACCTCCTCCAAACTTTGAACGGGGAAGAACACTGGTAAAAGTAGACCTTATTTGTGGACCAATCCAGAATGTNTTTTTGAATAGCATTAATGTGCTTAAATCATATCCAAATGGNGCTCCAGCCGTATATTTTATNAGTACGCTAGGTTTAAATTTGAAACCTTCTGAAAAATTAACTATTCCTCCCATAATACCATAATAATGNCTTTGTATGTTAAAGCTTTCATTTTCAATAAACCATGGGATGGAGAGTCCTGCATACCATCTAGGCCTATGGTAATAAATTCCAAAACCAATATTAGATTTGAACTCTCCTTCACCATCAAAAACAAATGAATTATCTCCAATGGTTGTTGTTCTGATAATTGCCTGATCAAAATCATAGTTGACAACTCCCAATTTGATGCCAATTGATAGAAAAGCTTTTTCAAATTCCAAGTGGTATGCAACATCAAGTGCTACTCTTGCACTGGTCATTGGACCTATTTTATCATTGACTCCACTTATTCCAAAACCGATATTTTTGGGAGTCATCTTATGGTTAAAAGTGAATGCTTGAGACTCTGGCGCACCTTCAAAGTTTAACCATTGGCTTCGGTGGAGGATTGTGAAGTTAGTATATTCCTTAGCTCCTGAATACCCTGGGTTAAGACTTTGGTGGTTAAACATGTATTGAGAAAAAATTACTTCTTGTTGGCCATTAACTTGAATTAAATGGAGACAAAATAAAGAGCAAACAATAGTTTTTAACTGTATTCTCACGTCTGTTAAATATATTAATAATTTGACATATTAAATAAAATTAAGTCATTCACTTCATTATATTTTGAAATGTTATTTTAATAGATAACTTTACTGTAATCTATAATATTATCAATAGTAAATAATTAATTCGATTATGAATGGAATTCAATTGAGAACTTTTGCAATTTTTTTTGCCATACTCAATATTCATTCAATTAATGCACAGCTTAGTAAAGTCCATTATATTCCTCCTATTGCAGCTCACCCTGCCACAAATTCAAATGCTTACCCCAGAGATCAATACATTTATATATCTACTCCTTCCAATTTTGATGTTAGTTACAGCATACAGCCAGTTGGATCTCTCCCAAGTAGTTATATTTCTGGAGTAGTTTCAAATACTAGCCCAAATGTACACTTTATCGGAGAGGGCTCTACTAATTTTGCGATAGTAAATAGTGATTTCTATGGAGGAAGAGTATTGGATGATAAAGGTTATATTATAACCTCTGATTCCCCTATTTATGTTGCCGTTCGCCTTCGAGCATCTTCTCGAAATGGAGGAAATTTCCCTCAGGCAGGAGCTTTAGTTAGTAAGGGATTATCTGCATTAGGGACCTCTTTTAGGACAGGGACTTTTACTAGTGAAAACCCTGACACTGGAAGTGGAGCTAATTATTTGAATTTTATTTCGATAATGGCAACTGAAAATGATACAAACGTAATATTTGATAATCTGGTAAAAGGATTAATATTAAAAAACATTACGACTCCTTCTGGTGCAGGAACATTTTCCTTGACAACAAATTTAAGTAAAGGGGAGAGCTACCTAATCTCGGCAGAAGCTGAAGATTCGGTATTTAATCAGGATGGTTTAATCGGGGTATCAATAACTTCAGACAAGCCAATTGTTGTTAATTCAGGCTCTGCAAACGGAAGTTTTCACGATGGCGGTGGAAGAGATTATGGAATTGATCAAATTGTTGGGGCAGATAAAATAGGTATGGAGTATGTTTTTGTAAAAGGTAATGGATCTAACGGATGGGAAAATGTCTTGATTGTTGCAAACGAAGATGACACTGATATTTATCTGGATGGGGATCTATCAGTTGTATTTGCCAATTTAGCTAAAGCCGGGGACTATGTTTTAATAGAGGGAAATGAATATAGAAATGGAGGATCAAATAGAACACTATATGTTAGTGCTTCCAAAAATGTTTATGCTTGGCAGGGTATTGGTGGAACAACCAGTGAAGCAAACCAAGGAATGTTTTTTGTTCCTCCACTTTCCTGTCAAAGTCAGGGGGAAGTAAACAATATTCCTTTTATTGATAAAATTGGAACAGCTAATTTCCCAGGATTTGTAACCATTGTGACCAATCTGACAGCATCTGTTACTTTTTCAGACGATGCAAATACTAATAAATCTCTAGACGATTCAAGTTTTGATGGTGGCGTAAGCGTTACGGGTCCAGAGATAGTATCAGGGGCTGATTATAAAGCCTATATTATTGAGGATCTAAAGGGAAATGTTTCCATTAATTCAACCGAAGAACTTTATTGTTCATATTACAACCAAAATGGCGCAGCAACTTCTGGGGGTTTTTATTCCGGTTTTACTTCAGCTCCAGAAACAATTATTGAGTCACCTGTTTTAAGTGGAGAAGTATGTTTGCCCAATGTGCAATTGAGAGCATCAGGGTTGGATGCATATGACAGCTATAAATGGTTTTATAATGATGGAAGTGGTTATGTAGACATTGGAGTTAGCATAAACCCTTATATACCAAATGCTCCAGGTTCTTACAGAGTTAGAGCTGAAATAACATGCGATGGGGTTACAACAAGTGTTGCATATTCCAAACCAGCCGTGGTGAGTAATTGTCCACCAGATTTTGATGGTGACGGTATAAATGATAATATTGACTTGGATTTGGATAATGATGGCATCCTAAATACTTATGAATCTCTTGGTGATTATCAACTCGATATTTCAAATATTAATGATC